>CALCHR010000034.1 GCA_937901185.1 uncultured Bacteroidales bacterium | reverse complement strand
CCATGCCGGAAAGATGGGCTATGCGGCTGCCGAGCATTTAAGCGAAAAGACAGCAGCCAAGCTTGTGGAACGGGCCATGGACAATGCGTCCTGCCTGGAGGCGGAGGAGCCTGTGTTGCTCAACGGCAAGGTGGTGTGCGTCGCCAACGAGTACAGGGGCAGCATTCCCTTGTCGGGCTTCACGGTCGGCAAGGTGTACGTGGTCAAGGACGGCCGTGTCACCTCCGACAACGGGTGGACCAGCCATATCCCTGTGGAGACTGTCGAGGCGCTCTGCCGCGGCATCGGCCACACCTTCATCCCGTTTGTGGGTGAGCAGGAATGAGCCCGGCGGAGAAGCGCATCCTTTACCTGGACACCGAGACCTACAGCAGCATCGACATCCGCAAAGCTGGCGCCTTCAAGTACATGGAGGCGGACGACTTCGAGATCCTGCTGCTGCCCTATGCCTGGAACGACGACCCGGTGAGAGTGCTGGACCTGACCGAGGACGGAGACCCGGAGGACCGCATCGTGCTGCAGGACATCATCGCAGGACTGCAGGACCCCGACACCATCAAGGTGGCGCACAACTCAGCGTTTGAGCGCGCCGCCTACCACCGGGGGCTGGGCTTCTACCAGCTCCCGGTGGAGTGGGT
Source organism: uncultured Bacteroidales bacterium (assembly GCA_937901185.1). Lineage (GTDB taxonomy): Bacteria > Bacteroidota > Bacteroidia > Bacteroidales > Bacteroidaceae > Alloprevotella. The sequence continues at coordinate 23,644 of CALCHR010000034.1, read as the reverse complement.
CGACACCATGATCCTGTGCGCGTACAACGGCCTCCCCCTGAGCCTGGAGGCTGCAGGCGAGGCGCTCCAGCTTCCAATCCAGAAGCGAAAAGAGGGCACGCAGCTAATCAACTATTTTTGTAAACCCTGCAAGCCTACCGCGGCCAACGGCTACCGCACCCGTAACCTGCCGCACCATGCCCCAGAAAAGTGGGAGCGCTTCAAGCTCTACGCCCGGGACGATGTGGAGGTAGAGCGGCTGATCTACAAGAAGCTGGGCCGGTTCCCGGTCACGGACTTCGAGCGCCGGATCTGGGCCCTGGACGCCCGGATCAATGAGCGAGGCGTCATGGTCGACACCGAGCTGGCCCAGGCGGCCGTGGCCGTCGACGAGGCCTACAGCGCAGAGCTGGCCGAGGAGCTGCAGAAGCTCACCTGCCTGGAGAACCCGAACAGCATATCCCAACTGAAGGGCTGGCTGGAGGAGCGTGGCCTGTTCACCGACTCCCTGGACAAGGAGGCCGTGGCCGGTCTGCTCGATCGGGCTGTGGATCCGACCACCAAGCGGGTCCTGGAGCTCCGGCAGATGCTTGGCAAGACTTCTACCAAGAAGTACGGCACTATGCTCTCCGCCGCCTGCTCCGATGATCGCGTCCGTGGCCTGACTCAATACTACGGCGCGAGCCGGACAGGCCGGTGGGCTGGCCGCCTGGTGCAGCTGCAGAACCTACCGCAGAACCACCTGGAGGCCATCGGTGACGTCCGGGAGCTGGTCCGGCAGCGGGATCTGGAGACCTTGGAGATGATCTTCCCCAACGTGTCCGACGTGCTCAGCCAGCTGATCCGGACGGCCCTGATCGCCAAGCCGGGCCACACCTTCCTGGTCGCTGACTTCTCAGCGATCGAGGCAAGGGTCACCGCCTACCTGGCCGGAGAGCAGTGGCGCCTGGACGTCTTCGCCCAGGGTGGCGACATCTACTGCAGCTCCGCTTCCCAGATGTTCCACGTCCCGGTCGAGAAGCACGGCGTCAACAAGCACCTGCGCCAGAAGGGCAAGGTGGCAGAGCTGGCCTGCGGCTACGGTGGCGGCATCAAGGCTCTTTTAGCCTTCGGCGCTGACAAGATGGGGCTGACCGAGGCCGAGATGCAGGAGATCGTGGACAACTGGCGAGCAGCCAGCCCCACCATCCCCCGCTTCTGGAAAGAGGCTGAACGTGCCGCGCTGGCCGCTCTAAGGCAGCCCGGGCGAGTGACTAAGATGCGCTGCGGCGTCATGTACAAAAGAGATGCCCACGCGCTCCGGTGCCAGCTCCCCTCTGGGCGGCAGCTCAGCTACTGGGACGCCCGGGAAGAGGATCGAGGTCTCTCGTACATGGGGCTGGACCAGGGACAATGGTGCCGCTTGCAAACATGGGGCGGCAAGCTGGTCGAGAACATCGTCCAGGCCTACGCCCGGGATTGCCTGGCTGTCTCCATGGATCGCCTGGCTGCGGCCGGTTACCAGATCTGCTTCCACGTCCACGACGAAGTGGTCGCAGAGGCCCCGGCCGGATCCAGCTGGGAAGAGATGGCCAGGATCATGGGCCAGCCCATCGAGTGGGCGCCGGGGCTGCTGCTCCGGGCCGATGGTTACACAACGGACTTTTACATGAAGGATTGATACTCATGGATCATAAAAAGATAATTCTGGACTTGTGCGGTGGCTCGGGCAGTTGGTCCAGGCCGTGGGCTTTGGCTGGGTACGATGTTCGCCTGATTACGTTACCCGATTACGACGTAACGAAGATACGGCTGACCTGCTACGAGCTCGGCGTCCCCAAATTGCAAATGTTCAACGAAAAAACCGGCAGGTATGAGTATATCCCTATCCGTGAAATTTGGGGCATACTCGCCGCGCCTCCCTGCACGGAGTTTTCTGTCCTTAATTGCCGTGCAGAAGCGCGGGAGCGGAAACCCGAGGAGGGCATGGTCGTGGTGGACGCCTGCCTTAATGTCATCCGGTGGTGTAACCCTGTTTGGTGGGCGCTGGAAAATCCCAGGGGATACCTGCGCGAGTACCTCGGGCCGCCCGCTTTTACGTTTCAGCCGTGGCAGTATGGGGACCCGTGGACCAAATGCACAGATATTTGGGGCAGCTTTAAGTTTCCGATAAAGAAGTATACACGGTGGGAGGATGTGCCGAACAAGCTCCCCCTCTACACCCGCCCCGGCCGAGGGAAACCAAATTTTGCGTATTTACATAAATCAGCGCAGAAAGACATCCCTCAGTTGGCCTTTGCTTCACCGGAAAACGACGCGGCCTTCCGGGCGATCACCCCGCCCGGCTTCGCGTACGCCTTCTATGAGGCCAACAAATACAACGAGGCTTTCGCCTGGCTGGATGAGGAGGATGACTCTTGGATGCTATGAACGACTGCAAGGGCTGCTTACACTTCGAAGCGTGCGAAGACCACCCGTATACTTGCGAAGCGCCAGACGCTTGGTACTTGTTCTGGGGCAAAGATTGCCCCGTATACAAAGACCGTACGAAGTACGCGGAGGTGGTGCATGGGCGGTGGGTTGTTGGCGGTGATTGCCACCATGTTCCTTACCGGATAAAGAACCGGGAAAAATGGGTGACTTACAAGTGTTCTGTCTGCGGGTATTCCAATGGAAGAAATCAAAGCAATCACTGCCCCAACTGCGGGGCAAAAATGGACGGAGGTGTGGACACTTGAACATTCAAAACGACAAAGCGCTCGACGTGGCTCTGGGCAATTCCCGGAAGACGAAGACCTGGAAAAACCGGCCCATGCAGTGGTCGGAGCTCCTGGATCGGATGGCCAAGGAGACCCGGACCCCGGAGACCGTGGCCGAGTACAAGGCCATGGGCCGCGAGCAGCAGAGCGAGATCAAGGACGTCGGCGGCTTCGTGGGCGGCTACTGTAACAACGGCAACCGCTCCGACATCCGCCACCGCTCCCTCCTCTGCCTGGACGCGGACTTCGCCACCGGCAGCCTCTGGGACGACTGGGAGCTGCTCTTCGGCAACGCCGGCGCCATTTACTCAACGCATAAACACACCCCGGAGAAGCCCCGCCTCCGCCTCGTGGTGCCCCTGGCGAGGAATGTCTCCCCGGAAGAATACCAGGCCATCGGTCGGCGCGTGGCTGCCACCCTGGGCATCGATCAATTTGACGACACCAGCTACCAGCCCCAGCGCATGATGTACTGGCCGAGCGCCTCCCAGGACGCGGAGTACATCTTCCAATACACGGACGGCGCCTTCCTGGATCCGGACGCGATCCTGGCCTCATACCACGACTGGCGCGATGTGTCAAGCTGGCCCATGAGCTCCCGGGTGGCAGAGGTCATCAAGAAGACCGCAGCCAAGCAGAAGGACCCGCTGGAGAAGCCAGGCCTGGTCGGCGCCTTCTGCCGGGCCTACTCCATCGAGGAGGCGATCGAGACCTTCGTCCCGGTCTACCAGCCCAGCGAGGGCGACCGGTACACCTACACCGAGGGCAGCACGGCCTCCGGCGTGATCACCTACGAGGGGAAGTTCTCCTACTCCCACCACGCCACGGATCCGGCATCCATGCAGCTGTGCAACGCCTGGGACCTGGTCCGGCTGCACAAGTTCGCTGCCCTGGACGACGGCATCGATCCCGCCACCCCGATCACCAGCCGGCCCTCCTACAAGGCCATGGTGGAGCTGGCCGCCGCGGATGAGCGGGTCAAGGGCCAGATCGTGGAGGACCGGATGGCCGAGGCCCAGGAGGCCTTCGCCGAAGGTCTGCCGGAGGTGGAGGACTGGACCCGGAAGCTCAGGCTCACGGAGAAGGGCGCCATCGCCTCCACCATCGAAAACGTGGTGATCATCCTCAACGGCGACCCTGGCCTGGTGGACCGGATCGGCTTCAACGAGATGAGCCACAACATCGTGGCCCTCGGCTCCCTGCCCTGGAGGAAGGGTAAAGGCGAGAGACAATGGTCCGACGCCGACGACGCGGATCTGCGCTACTACCTGGAGCGGGTCTACGGCCTCAGCGGCAAGGACAAGATCTTCGACGCGGTCAACGTGGTCGCCATGGCCCACAGGTTCCACCCGGTCCGGGACTACCTGGACGGCTGCGAGTGGGATGAGGTGCCCCGCCTGGAGACCCTCCTGGTCGACTACCTGGGCGCCGAGGATAGCCCCTATACCAGAGCGGTCACCCGGAAGGCCCTGGTCGCTGCCGTGGCCCGGATCTACCGGCCCGGCTGCAAGTTCGACTATATGCTGACCCTCCGCGGCCGGCAGGGCCTGGGCAAGTCCGCCCTGATCGCCAAGCTCGGCGGCGAGTGGTTCTCCGATACCTTCACCACCATGCAAGGAAAGGAAGCCTACGAGCAGGTGCAGGGCGCCTGGATCGTGGAGATCGGCGAGCTGGCAGGCATGAGGAAGGCCGAGGCCGAGACCATCAAGCTATACATCAGCAAACAGTCCGACCGCTTCCGTCCTGCCTATGGCCGACGGCTCCAGGAGTTCCCCCGGCAGTGCATCTTTATCGGCACGACCAACGAGTCCCAGTTCCTTCGGGACACCACAGGCAACCGGCGCTTCTGGGTGGTCGACACCCCGAACCAGCCCCGGCTGGATATGTGGGACGAGCTGACGCCTGAGATGGTCCGCCAGATCTGGGGCGAGGCTGTGGCCCTCTACCACAAAGGCGAGCCGCTCTACCTGCCTCCTGAGCTGGAGGCCGCTGCCCGCGAGGTCCAGGAGCTCTACGAGGAGGAGGATCCCCGGGTTGGAATTGTTGCGGCTTATCTGGACCGCCTGCTGCCGGAGGACTGGGAGGAGAAGGATCTCTACTCCCGCCGAGCGTGGCTGGAGGACAGTCTCCCCGGCACCGTCAAGCGCGGGACTGTTTGCGGATATGAGATCTGGGCGGAGGCCCTGGGTCAAAACCCGGACAAGATGGACACCTACGAGGGGAAACGGCTCAGCGCCATCATGGCCAAGTTGCCCGAGTGGCGGCACCAGGGCAACGCGAAAACATCCACCCGGCTGTATGGCCGGCAGCGCTACTACAAGAGGGAGGGGAATGAGCGATAATGCAGTGCGCTATCTGCAGAAAAATCATCACCACCGGCATCTGGGTCAAAGTCAAAGGCCAGCGGGAGCTCCGTTGGTACTGCGAGAAATGCGTAAAAGGAGGAGCCAAGCATGACACCGATGGAAAAAGACATCGAGCAGAAGCTCGTTGACATGATCAAGCGCCACGGCGGCAAGTGCCCGAAGTGGGTCAGCCCTGGCTGGGCCGGTGTGCCTGATCGGCTGGCTCTGCTGCCCGGCGGCCGGATCATCTTCGTCGAGACGAAGCGACCCAAGGGCGGCAGGGTGGCCGCTCTGCAGAAGAAGTGGCGCGAGTGGCTCCAGGATCTCGGCTTTATGGTGTGGCACGTCTACAACGAGGCGGACCTGCGGGCGCTGGATCTCTCCATCCGCGACCTGCTGAGAGGGCGGAAGGTCCACTGGTCCTGCCCGGGGCCCTGCCCCATTACCCCGGAGCAGTTCGAGGCGATCCACAACGACTCGGAGGTAGATGAAGATGGCAAAACCTAAAAAACAACAATCTACAAAATGTCCCAAATGCAAAGCAAAGCTGGTAGAGGGTGAGTGGTACCAACGGTGCAGACGTTGTGGCTATACAAAAAACAGAGAACCGAGCAACCTCACAAAGCGGCTATTCGGTTTTTAGGAGGTAGAACCATGAAGACCTTCCACCCCTATCCTCACCAAGAGGCCGGGATCCGCTGGATCATCGAGCACCCGGCCGCTGCGCTGATCTGGGGCATGGGCACCGGCAAGACTGTGACCACTCTCACGGCGCTGGACCGCCTCCTGCACGACTTCCTGGAGGACGGCCCCGTGCTGGTCATCGCTCCGAAGCGCGTCGCCCTGGACACCTGGACGACTGAGGCGAGCACCTGGGAGCACCTGCAGCATCTGCGGATCCGGCCGATCATGGGCACGGCCAAGCAGCGGATCGACGCCCTGCGGAGCGTCTTCGAGGGCCCCTTCGCTGACCTCTACGTCATCAACCGGGAGAATGTCTGCTGGCTGATCGACCACCTGGGCGGCCGCTGGCCCTTCCCGATCGTCGTGGTGGATGAGCTCTCCAGCTTCAAGTCCGCCCAGGCGAAGCGCTGGAAGGCCCTCCGGCGGATGCGCGGCAGGATCAAGCGCTTCATCGGCCTGACCGGCACGCCCCGCCCCAACGGCCTGGAGGATCTCTGGCCGGAGATGTACCTGCTGGATCTCGGGGAGCGCCTGGGCAAGACCCTGGGCGCCTTCCGGGCCCGGTACCTGGTGCCGGAGAAGTCCAACGGCTACGTCGTCTACAGCTACAAGCCCAAGGAGGGCGCGGAGGCTGAGGTCTACGACAGGATCAGCGACATCTGCATGAGCATCCGGAAGGAGGACGTCCTGAGCCTCCCCGGCCAGATCTACACCGACGTGGCGGTCCGGCCGTCCGATGCTCTGCTGAAGAAGTACAAACAATTCGAGCGGGACAAGGTCCTGGAGTGCCTGGACGCCGAGGGCGACATCGTCGCCGGCTCCGCTGCAGCGCTCACCAACAAGCTCCTGCAGTTCGCAAACGGCGCGATCTACGACATGGACAAGCAGGTGCATGAGCTCCACGATCTCAAGCTGGAGGCCCTGGAGGAGCTCGTGGAGCAGGCCGGGGGTGACCCGGTGCTGATCCTCTACGCCTACCAGCACGACGAGGATCGGATCAGGGCCCGGATCCCATGCCGGAAGCTGGACACCTCCCAGGACATCCGCGACTGGAATGAGGGCAAGATCCCGGTGGCCATCGCCCACCCGGCCAGCATCGGCCACGGCCTAAACCTGCAATACGGCGGCCACATCCTGATCTGGTTCGGCCTGACCTGGTCGCTGGAGCTCTACCAGCAGGCCAACGAGCGCCTAAACCGGCCCGGCCAGACGGAGGTCTGCCGGATCTTCCACATCGTGCTGAAGGGCACCCACGACGAGCGAGTCCTGGAGGCCCTGTCCCGTAAAGAAGTAGGCCAGGCGGCGGCCATAGAGGCGCTACGCCTGGAGGTGCTGCGGGAGGTGGCGCGGTCGTGAATATGTACTCAGTCTATGAGCGCGGAACCGATCGACCCATTATAGTCTACGGCACCTCCCGGGAGTGCGCTGACGCTCTGGGCATAGACCGGGGGAGCTTTTTCAGGCAGTTAAACAGGCAAAAGCGGGGACTTGGCCCGAAGAGCTACGAGATCTTCGAGGACGGCCCCGCACGAGAGGATGAATTAACACATGGAGAAAAGTGATTTTAAAAGCTATAGAGCCTTAGTCCTGGAGGTCCAGCAGCTGAAGGAGCAGCTGGCCGTCCTGGAGTCCTCGCTATACTCCCCGAAGGGTCAGCGGTTCACCTCCACGCCTCGGGTGCCCTCTGGCGATCGATCCACCATGGACGGCGCAGTGGATCGGCACATCCGCCTGGTGGCGCTGTACAAGGACCAGCTGGCCGAGAAGGAGACCCGGCAGCTCGCCATCGAGCAGGCCATCGAGTCTCTGGGAGATACGGCTGAGCGGGTGGTCATGCGGGAGCTTTACGTCTCCGGCAGGAGCTGGCCGGCCGTTATAAACAAGATGCAGAAGCTGGGCTACAGTGAGCGGACGACGTATCGGCTCCACGGCTACGCCCTGCTGAAATTGAAGGAGGTATAATATGCACTCTTTATTCGCCGCACTCATGGGTGGCTTCCTGCTGGGGTTCGGTATCGCGATCGGGAATGATTGGTTGGTGTGGGGTAGTCCTGCGTTCCTGCTATTGGCTGGACTTCTCCGCTGGTGTGAAAAACAGGAGGGCTGATCATGCTGGATTTTATTCGAGAGAAGATGCCCCAGGAGGAGCTGCTGGCTCAGCTGGCCGAGGAGGCCGCGGAGCTGGGCCACGCAGCCCTGAAGCTGCGCCGGACGTACGGAAACATTAACCCCACGCCGGTCGCCCAGGACGAAGCCCTGGCGGCCCTGAAGGAAGAGATCGCCGACGTGGTGCTCCTCACCGTCGTGCTGGGGCTGGACGACTACACGGGAGAACACCTCCAAACCATGACGGCCAAGCTGGAGCGGTGGGTCCAGCGCCTGCAGGCTGCAGAGGAGGAATGATTATGGACAAATACCCATACCCTTGCGATAAGTGCAAGCGTAAAGGTAAAGAACGGTGCGAATTTCGGGGATGCAAGCCGTGGCGCACGCGGTATCTGCACAGACAGAAACAAATAAACGCATACGCAAAAAAGGTACTGTCGCAATCGCCGGAAGGAGGACTGACAGATGGCTAAGAAGCAGAACCCCTTCCTCGCGCAGCTCCAGGCCCAGGCGGACGCCAAGGCCTCGGCCAAGGTGCAGACCCATGTGGAGATTGACACCATCGCCATGCTGCTGTCCGTTCATGACAGGCTCCAGGTCGGCCCAGGCCGAGCCCCCGATCTGGTGAATGATTTCCTCGCCTGGAAGCTGGAGATCGCGGAGGCGATCATGCAGGAGCTGGCAGAGGACCAGTCCAAAAAGAAGGAGCTGGTCATCGTCCAGCGGGATCTGGCGAAGCGGATCAAGGAGATCCTCGGCCCGGAGGGCTGGGAGAAGTGGAAGACCCTTTTCCCGTTCCTACGGGACTATTGGTAAAACGAAAGAGCCCAGGGGCCGAAGCTCCTGGGCTCTCTCTGTTACTGCTGCCGGTCGTGATTCAGCAGCTCGATCATCATCCGGACGACGTAGCCGGGCGGGACTCTTCGGTTGGCGTGCCAGTCCTGGATGGTCCGGAGCGGGATCCCGAAGCGCTTGGCCAGGGCCGTCTGGGTCAGGCCGTAGTCCTTGCAGATCTGGGCGATCTCTGTCCACTGTTCTGTCATGCGATCACCTCCCACTTCTTGATGAAGTTGCGGAGCAGGCGGACCTGGCGCCGCTTTTCGTTCTGGTCGTAGTGGGCGTCGCTGTACCAGTCCTCCATGAGGTAGAGGATGTCACGAGCCTCAGCCACCAACTCCCGGACAGAGTAGTCCTCCAGGGTCCGGCCTTCGCTTCGGCCGAGCTCGTCGATGCGGCTGTCCAGCTCGTGGATCCGGCGGGCGTGTTCGTAGATGGTTTCCTTCTTCACGGTGTTCTTCCTTCCTATTTTTAAGTAAGAGGTAGCCCCCGAGGGGGCGCCAGGGGAAGTGTCAGGAGAGGGGTTGACAAATATTTACTTTTGGTTTATAATGATCGTGTTTTCAAGGGATTGACTCTGTGCCTGGGGTTTCTTAGGTGCGGGGTCTTTCTTTTTGGATTCGTGCTGGATTTCGATGCTCAAGGTGATTTTGATTTTCATGGGGCTACCTCCTACCCCCTCCTGACATTATTTATTATACACGCAATGCGTGCATTTGTCAAGTATTATTTCAAAAATTTTCCACTTTTTTCATAAAAAAATAGCCCCGAGGCTGATCACCCCGGGGCTTTTTCTGTGCTGTATTGGTTGGACTTTTTCAATAGTGCCATTTGGTACTATGTAAAAAGTCAAACTACTCCGAGCCCTTATTTCATAAGGATCTCGTTGACTTTGAGCTGCACGGCCTTGTAGTCGTAGCCGGCCGCCGCCAGCTTCTTCTGCCGATCGGAGCCGTTGCCCCAGTCGCCGCGGATCACTTCCTGGGCGATCGCGCCGATGGTCTTCTTCGGCTCGATGACGGCCTCGCCGCTGAGGGTCGTGACGTAGCCGGAGAAGCCAGCCCGTTGCAGCTGAGTCTGCAGCTTGACGGCGTTGGCCTTCTCCTCGAAGGCACCCACCTGCACCCGCCAGAGCTTCCCGTCCACGCTGACCACGAAGGCGTCGAAGCCTGCGGCCTGGACGGCCTGCATCTTCCGCTCGGCGTTGGCCTTTTTGCTGAAGGCGCCGACCTGGACGCGGTAGCTGATGCGAGGGACCACCGGCTTGGGCTCGACGACCTTCTTCTCCAGCTTCATGTATTCGGCGCAGGCCTCCGCGTAGGCGATGCCCAGCTTCTTCAGCTCGGCGTCGTCGTTCCAGTCGGAGATGTCCTTCAGGTTGTCCACGAAGGCGCCCTCGGTCAGGATCGCGGGCATCGTGGTCAGCTTGAGCACCAGCAGGCCAGGGCGTACTTTGACGCCCATGGGCATATCGGCCGTGTCCGGGTAGCGGAGGTTCTGGCCGGCCGCTTTGACGTGCTTGGCGAAGATCTCGCCCAGGTGCGTGGTCTTCTTGGAGTAGATATAGGCCTCGAAGCCATCCCCGCCCGCTGCGTTGAAGTGGTTGGAGACGAACAGCTCCGCACCCCAGGCGTTGGCGTCGTTGGCGACGGCCGTCAGGCTGTCCACGCTGCCGGAGCTCATCCGGATCTCGACCAGGTAGTTGGCCAGCAGGTGGTCCCGCTGGAAGTTGGAGACCTTGACGTTGAGCTCCCGCTCGACTTCGTACCCGACGGCGCCGGGATCTATGTCGGAGTGGCCGGGGTTGATGTACAGCTTGGGGATCCTACTCATGCCTGACCGCCTCCTGTCACGACAGGCTTCTCGTGCTGGGTGCCAAAGTAGAAGGACACCACAGCGGTCACGACGATCATCACATTGTCCGGGGTGATGTCGCCTCTAAGAGCGAGTGCGGAGAAGACCGCGATGACCGCGATGGTCACGATGGTCTTGACCTTGATGAGGTTCGCCAGGTTCTTCGCTAACAGTTCCATAATGTTACCCCCTTATGTTTCAACTTCCCATTGTGTTACGTGCTCGTAGATCTCGTCGATAAAACTGTTGCCACCCATGGCCTTGTAGGCCTGGTACATGAGGACGAAGTTCTCCGCCTCATACTGGCGGAGCCGCTTGGCATCCTTGTTCTTGTGGTAGGTTCGCAGCATATCGGTCCGGAGCTGGCACTTCTGCCCCTCCCGGATTTTCGCCTGCTCTTTCAGGCACTTCATCAGCGCCGCCACAGCTCCCGCGAGGACCCCGAGGTACCCGATGAAGGTGGCGGCTGTAGCTAAGTACTCCATTGGACTCGCCCTCCGTTACTCAATTACTTCTTCCCAGTATGCCGGGTAGACATCCGGGGCCCATACGACCGCCACACCTTCCGGAGCGATGCAGACGTACCGCTTGCCGCCGTGGGTCACCTTGTCACCTGCGTGGTAGGCGTCGTGGGCGCCTGTGGGCTGCACGTAGGCCGGATAGTCGTCCGCCGGTGCATCGGGGTCAGCGGGCTCTGTTTTGTTCTCCAGGGCAGCCACACGAGCCGCCAGGGCGTCGATCTGCGCCTGCAGCGGTGCGAAGCTGTGGGAGGGGTCTGCCTTGGCTCTTGCCATGTCGATCAGCTCCAGCCGCTGGGCGTCGGTCAGGCTGCCCTGCATCCAGAGGGTGTCGATCTTGGTGAGGATGTCGGTCAGCTCGAAGCTGCCGGACTTGATGACGTTCTTTGTTACTTCATACATAGGTTTTACCTCCTTATGCGTTGAGCATTGCCGCACTGATCTCGGCCAGCTTCTTGTCGATATACAGCTTTGTGTCCGCCACATAGGCGATCTTCATGCCCGCCCCGGCATCGTTATACACGGTTGTTTCGGGCTTGTTGGTGTGCAGATCCGCATACTGCGCCAGCTCCTCTGCGGACAAAGGCGTTTCGATGGGTTCGACACAAACAAGCTGAAGCGTTCCGACTGGTGTGCCATCGTTGATTCCAACGACAACGCCAAAATAATCTTGCCCGTCAGTCTTGCTACAAAAACCGATCTCACCTATTTTTCTGGCATTAAATGCAGTTTGCGAAGAACCGACAGCATTTGTGCCAGAACCGGAATTGACGGTAAAACCTAACCACCTGTAGTGCGTATGGAAAAAGTTATTTCTTGAATTATAGAACCCGTTAACCTTCGCATAATATCCTTTTTGGACATCGTTGCTAAAAGAGGTAGCTTTCCAATTGAATGTCGCAAAATCCAATTCTCTAACTCTTTGCACATACACACCACGGGCAAAATCGATCTCGTCACAGATCCACTGCTGCCCGTTTTCGTCGGTGTAGTTGCCCCCGCTTTCCGCGGGAATACCAGGCAGGCCATTGGGTGTCTGGGCGGTGACGGTCTGCACATTGCTGTCCGTTCCGTCTGTAATGGTCGAAACAATGCTGCCGCTTGCGCCAGCTTTCACCAGTTCCACAGGCGCCTCGGGTGCGGGCGTTCCGTCCTGGGTGGTCTTGCCGTAGAGGGTGAGACCTTGCAGCAGCCGGTCGCTGGAGTCGTTTAGGTTGATTATGCTGCCGCTTTCCTCGCAGATGATCGCGGGGCAGGATTCCCCAAGCGCCCGATTTATCTCTCCCATCGTGGTGTATTTATAATATCCGTTGGAGATCTGCTCCCCGGCTGCAGGGTTAGGCTCTACCCGGATCCGGAAGGGGAAGGTCGCCAGCTGATCGAGCTCGGCGTCGTTAAAGACCACCGAGGTGAGGACCTCTCCCGCCGTGGTCAGCACCTGGGGCGCGAGGGTGATCGTCACCACGGAGCCGTTGATGCTGGTGGCGGGCGTGCCGTCGGGGAGTGTGTCGTAGAGGCCCTTGTGGCCGTCGGGTTTGGAGAAGGCCACCGCGGCCGTGGCCCCGGCAGGTGCCTCCCACGCGACGCCGTTGTCAAATAGGGAGATGACAAGGACTCGGGTGTTGGCTTCGCCTTGGACCGCGCCCACGATAGGCTTGCAGCCACAGCGGGCCAGATCCATGCGTAAGTTCTGCAGTATTCTCATCTATGCGTCCTCCTTGTTATGCGGTGCGGCGCCAGACCGACACCTGGATATATGGCGGCATATTGTTATGGGCCTTCCCGCCGCCTACCTCCACCGAGTCGTAGCCCATGGCGGAGCCGTTAGACGTTAGCCAGGCGTGGGTCCGGGCCGTGCCTGCGTTGGTGTACGTTCCGCCATGATCGTGTGCCGGGATCTGGTCCACGGTCAGGGTGACCTCCTTCGCACCACCCGTCTGGCCGATCGTGCCGCTGCCGTCTACGGCCCACAGGAAGGCGTTCTGGATCCGAGCCCAGGTGCCGCCGAAAAGGGTCCCCGGGTTGGTGTGGTTGTACGAAAAATAAATACTTCCCACCGGGTAGATGGCGTCGAAGATGGTGCCCTTCACCTTGCCCAAAAATTCCACGTCCAGGCTGATCTCCATGGTGTTCTCTTTCTGGGAGACCTTGCCGAAGGCGATACCCGTACCGCTCGGGTGCCAGTCCATGAGAGAGAAGGCCGTGGAGGCGCTGGTCGCCCGTGTGGCCGAGCCATGCCGGTCCGCTGCGGTGACCTCTACGTCGTAGGAGCTGGACTCGTCCGCCGGGAAGATGTGCCCCTGGCCGGTCACTGTGAAAACATTGTCGAGAGCGGAGAGGGCCACCTCGGCCCATGTGGACTCGGTGGTATTTTTATACCGCAGGGTATAGCGAGCGGTATTTTTGCCGCCCATGCCGTAGATCACAGCGCTGAAGAGGACCCGGACGTGAGTGCCCTGGTCGTTTTCCGTGCCGTCTGCGTCGCACCGGTGGACGGTGAGGCTGGAGATCTGCGGGGGCTTGTAGGCCTGGACGTTCATGGTGTAGCTCGTGGATCCGCTACGGCCGCGGGAGTCTTTGACCGTGGCGGAGATCTTAGAGCTGCCAGCGACCTGCAGCACGCCCGTGGTCGCGCTCAGGCCGGTGTGGTTCGCACCTTCGGCGTTGATCGTGCCGGATGTAATGGGCGAGCTATACGCCGGCGTGGTGTTCACCGTGATCTTGATCTTCGACAGGCCCTGCACCGGGGAGCCGTATATATCGTCGATGCCGGTGATGTCCTCCAAGGTCAGCGAGCAGGTGGGTTTTACACTGGCGGGGACGGTGGCCGTGAAGCCGGTCCGCATCGTGCCCACCTTGGTGCTGCCGTTGTAGGTGTCGACGTAGATCCAGCCGGAGCCGCTGGTCGCGTTGGGGATGTCGTTCATGAAGCTGAGCGGCACCGCCCAGGTCGTGCCAGTGCCAACGCCGGTGGCGATCGTGCCCGTCCGCTTCCCGTACTCATACCGGACGGTATGGGTGAAGGAGGAGTGCTGGCGGTTCATGTGGATCGAAAACTCCACGCCAAAGTCGCCCACATTCGCGGTCGAGTCTGGCCAGGTCACCAGCGAAGGGCGCGAGGCCCGGTGGATGATGTCCAGCACACCCGTGCCGGACCCCGACACGGTATTGATCTTTTCGCCGCTGAAGGTTATATCCAGATCAAGATAAAACTGGAAGGGGAAGGACTTGCTGCCGTCCGTGTTATGCTGGATCGTCGACGTTCCGCTGGCGAGGGTTTTCGTCTGGTTGTTACCAATAGCGACGCTCGTCTTGCCTTCGTATTTGACGCCGTTGACGTAAACTTGCCAGCTTTTCTCGGCGGTAGAGTTGATCTGGCCGTCCGACTCGGACACTAAGGACAAGTCCCAGCTGATGTACGAGGTGTTTAGGGGGATATCTTGCGAGGTTATATACCACCTAAAACGCAAAAGATCCCACGACGTAAACCTTGTATTTATAGAGCCACTCTGGGCCACTCAAATCACCCCTTTACCTTGAGCCACGATAGGCCGCCGTTGCTTCTCGGGATCGCCGCGAAGTTGCCAAACTGGGCCCGCTCGTTGACGTCGATGATGATGTTGCCGGTGTGGAAGTCCACGCCGTCCCACCAGCCAAACTGCTGCGCGTTCTTCTGGAAGGAGATGAGGCCGTTGTCCAGCTTCAAGCTCATGGACTGCTCGCCTGCTTTGATTGTCAGGCCGTCAAGCTCAAACTCGAAGTGCTTGGACAGGGTCTCCACCGTCCGCTGGAGATCCCCGTCGACATTCGTCACGCTCTCCATGGTCTCCGTAAACTTCAGGAGGATCTGGTCCTCCAGGATCGAGAGGGCTGCCTCCACGGTCTCCTTGTAGGTGTCGAAGTCGGAGGTCTCCACGAGGGTGCCGGTAGCGGACAGGATGAGCTCCTCGCAGGTCTGGATGACCTGGGTGATCTGGGTCTGGACGGAAGAGGTGAGCGAGTCGACCTTCTCCCTCTGCTGCTGGATGTTGGTCCTGAGCTGGTCCTGCTGCTCCTGGTTGGCGAGCAGGTTCGCGTGGGCGATGTCCGTCGCCGCCTTGACTGTTGCCCCCATCACGATCTCCGTGTTGGCGGGGTCCAGGATGTCAGGCTGCAGCTCCATGAGCGGGTACAGATCCGCGAAGCCGTGCGGGGCGCTGTTCAGTCGGACATACCGGCCCACGATGAACCGGGGCAGATCTTCGACTGCACCCAGGTCCGCCGCCCGGACCGTTATGGTCTGGACGGTCTTCACGCCTTCGCCGGTGAGCAGTTCCACCGCCTTCCGCCGGAGGTTCGTGGCCACTGTTACGTCCGGCCACTCCTCGAAGTGAGTGATCCGGCCGCCGATGGCGTCCTCGGCCTCCTTGCTGTAGATCAGGCGGCCCTGTTTCCAGATGCCGGCGACGATCTCACCGTCCGGGAGGGCCTCGATGGTCAGCCCTTCCGATCCGATCGGGAGGATCGCGGTGTAGGTGTTCGCGTTGTCGAGCTCGGAGGTGAGATCGAGCAGGTTCCGCCCGAAGTCCACCTCCTGGATGTTGATCAGCGGGAGATCGGCATAGTAGTGCAGCTTCGTGACCTCTCCGCTGTAGTCGGCCAGCAGATAGCCGCCCATGGTCTCCTCCAGCTTCTTCCTCACCGCTTCCATGGTCGGCAGGTAGCTGCTGGAGGATCTGCTGATATAGTTGTTTGGGTCTACGACCGTCACATCTCCCAGCTGGATCTGCTGCTCCGGTCCGGTCTGCGCGTTGTGTTGGGCCAGCAGCCACCCAAGGAAAAACGCCACCACGTTGCCGCTTGCTGCGGCGGCCTGGTAGTCGGCGTCCTCCAGGAAGTCACCAGGAAAAGCGAAGGGAGGGATCAGGCTGTCGTTGAGGCAGGCCAGGAGGCCCTCCACCTCGATGTCCCGGGACTTGTAGAAGCCCCGGGTGTCTTTCCTTATGCGGCCCTTAAAGATGGGCTGACCGTCAGCCCGGAGCTCCACCACGCCCTTGGTCCGGGTGAGCCGGGAGGATTGGGGGTGGTTGGGCTCGATGGTGAAGCTCATCGCTCCGGCCTCGCCGACGGCCAGGTGGACCACCGGATCCAGAAGGACGAGCTCCTCGTCCCGGGGATCGTATATCGGGATATTGTCGAAGAGTACCTGGTACATTACAGCGACCCCTCCTGGTAGATGATAGATGCAGCACCGGTGCCGTTAAACTGCACCAGAGTCTCGCCTTCTTTCAGCTGGAAGTCGAGGATCTTGTGGGTGCCGGCGTTGACGGAGTAGCTCCTACCGCCCACCGTGATCGTGGTAGATCCGGAGCAGATGATCGTGGGCACCACGGTCTTCCTATCGTTCAGCAGGATCACTTCCTTCTCCGGCTGCGCGACGTAGGGCTCGTAGGTGGTAGCCGTCGACCCCTCCTCCAGTTGCATATTGGTGCACATTCTGGTCAGCCACTCGTCAACGGTCCAGGTGGTGAGATTGGCGCCGTTCATGTAGTACTGGAGGTAGTACAAAGAGCCCTCCCCGGTAGTGAAGGAGACCGCCGTGCGGGCAGTTCTTCCCGTTCTCAGGTTGAAGATGTTCTTCAAAACATTCGGGATCGAGGTGGTCACCCAGACGTCGGTGCCGATGTTGAGCACGATCTGGGTCTTGGGCTGAGCGATGGAGTCGCAGGAGAAGGTATAGGTCGTATAGGGCTTCAGCACGATCGGGACGCTGATATATACCGCGGTATTCTCGTAAAAGTTGACCGGGTTTTCCAGGTACTCGATGTCGAGCAGGTTCTTCCCGCAGAAGGGGACGAAGACCCGCGTCGGCAGCTGCCGCAGCTTGTACGGCTGGCAGATCGCCTCCACGACGATCTGCCGGAGAGACATATCCACGTTATGCTTTTTAACACTCAAGCGGCCCTGGTAGTAATACTCCGGATCCGTGCTGATGGTGATGTCGCACCTCCGACCATTGAGTGCATTGTTTACCTGCCGACGCTTCGCTTCCCAGTTCTCGCCCGGGTAGAGGGCGAAGGTCCAGGTAATCTTCCGGGTCTCATAGGTGACCTGGCCGGCGGGCTGTTCGGTCATGTCCACGGCGCCATCGGCGCCGGGGATCTCAATCAGGTTTAATTTAGGTTCGGCAGGCTCCACGTCCACCTTCTGCTGGATCAGGTTCAGGTCGTAGTGGCTGTGGATGCCGCCGAAGTTAGTACCTCTAACCATGTTTTACGCCCTCGCTTTCGTGGCCTGCAGCTGGCCGAGTTTCTTGTCCAGGGGCTTCGCCAAAGCGTCCACCAGAGCCTTGATCAGGGTGCTCCGATCCAGACCGGTGCCGGCGTCTGCCATGGTTTCCAGGACCTCCAGGATGTCACGCAGCAGAGCCACCACCTGGCCACCGGAGCCGCCGGTGATGGCGGAGTCCATGTCCTGGGCGACCGCGCTGATCCATTTCTGGTTCTGGTGCAGAGGCACGACCGCCTCGGCTCCGTTACCTTCAAGCAGACCGACCTGGCCCTTTTCGAGTACGCCACCGCGTTCGAGGCGGGGCAGGCTGAGCTTGGAGATCTTCTTGATACTCACGCCCGGGATCTCGTTGATCAGGTTGATGGCGCCGTTGATCAGGTTGACGCCCGTGTTGATGGTTCCCTCGATGGCGGAAATCACACCATTGATGCCCGCCTTCACGGATTTGCTGATCGCGTCGCCGATGTTCGTGCCGATCTTGGAGAAGGTATTCTTGATCTTGTCCCAGAGGCCGCCGAAGAAGGTACCCCAATTAGAGAAGATCTTTTTGATGGCTTCCCAGGCGGCCTTGAAGGTATCGCCGAACCATTTCCCGGTGGAGCCGAAGATATTCTTGATGCCGGTCCAGATGGAGCTGAAGAAGTCCTTCGCCTTCTCCCAGACGTTTTTGATGGCCTCCCAGGCATCGGAGAAGTCGCCGGAGAGGACACCCTTCACGACTGCAAAGACCGCCTTGATGCCGGCCCAGATCAGGGTGAAGTAGGAGATCACGACGTCCCAGACGGCCTTGATGACCTCCCAGGCTGTGCGGAAAAGTCCGCCCAGATAGGTCACGACGACCGAGAAGACCGCCTTGATGTTCTCCCAGATAAGGGAGAAATACGAGCCGACGACCGACCAGACGAGCTTGATGACCTCCCAGGCATTTTTGAACCCGGTGCTAAGCAGAGTCCAGAAGATAGTGGCCGCGGCTTTGATGCCCTCCCAGATTGCGCTGAAGTAGGGCTCCACATAGTCCCAGACCAGCTTGATGACGTCCCAGGCCATCTGGAAGGCGCCGATCATTTCCTGGATCAGGCCCCAGACGGGCAGGATGACCCCGTCCCAGATACCCTGGAAGAAGGGCTGGCAGGCCTCCCAGACGCCGACGATGGCGTCCCAGGCGGACTTGAAGAAGCCCGTGATTTTTTCCCAGATGCCCCCGCTCTCGTCGCTGGTGGATCGGAAGAGACCGGTGAACCAGGAGAAGAAGCCGCCGAGCTTATCGCCCAACCAGCCGAGCACCTTTTCGATGACGGGCACCACGTTGTCCTGGATCCACCCGAAAATGGACTGGAGCACGGGGACAACATTCTCCCGGATCCATGCGATCAGCTCCTTGATAGCCGGGAGCGCGGTCTCCTTAAACCAGGCCACGATAGACTGGAACACCGGGACCGCGTTTGCCTGGATCCATGCGATCAGCTCCTGGATGACGGGGAGGATATTTGCCTTAAACCACCCGATAAACTCCTGGAGCTTCGCCCAGATGACGGCGAGCATCCCGTCCACGAAGGCCTTAAAATCCTCATTAGTTGCGTACAGATAGCCCAGATACGCGATGAGCGAGGTAATCAGTGAAATGATGAAGCCGATCGGGTTGGCCTTGATCGCGAGGGTCAACTTCTTGACGGACGCGGTCACGAGGTTAAGCGCTGCGCTTGCCGCGGTCATGATCTGGCCCCAGTTCATGTATAGCAGGAAGGTGCCAACGCCGACGCCTGCCGCGACGATGTACCCCGTCCACTCCACGATTTTGTCGCTGTTATCTTCGATCCACTCGGACGCGTCTTCGAGCCAGTTGACCATGTCATCGAGCGCTTCGACGAGGACCTCGGCGCCTATAGTAAGGCCGGGGATGAGTTTCTCCAGCAGAGCAGCGCCCAGGTTCTTGACCTTGGTGACGACCGGCTCCATCACGGCGCCGACCTTGGCCATGGATTTGTTCAGCCTGTCCTGGGCCTTGTTGGCGGCGATTACCTCACCATTTACCTCCTGATATTTGTCAGCGGCTTCGGAGTACAAGCCGTTCAGGGTCTTAGTGATCAGCGCCTGGCGCTCCTGCTCCGTGGTACACGCATCCAGACTCTCCTGGAAGGAGTCCTCGTTTACGCCGGCCCAGTTCAAGGCGTCGGCCAAGCCGCCGGTCAGGGCGCCGGTCTTCGCGGTCTCATTGGCCGCTTCGGTCAGGTTCTCGATAGGCAGAGAGTCGCCGAAGGTGGCGTAGACGCCGGTGCAGATTTTAGTCCAATCCGCCAGCTCTCCCGTTGTGGTGGCCAGCTTCGCCAGGTGGTTCGCAGCCTCTACGGCCTGCCCGCTGTCGCCAAGGATGCCATTAAGGGCTTCATAGGTCGATCGGGCGTCCTCCGCCAGGAAGCCGTTGGTCTCGAAGGCGGTAGTCAGCTTGCCTTGCTCTGTCCGATATTCGCGGGTAGACTCGGTGAGGGCTACGAGTGCACCAGCTCCGGCAGCAGCTGCGGCGCCGATGCCTGCGGCAAATTTGCCGACGGACTTGACGCCATTGATTAAGGACTCGCCGACCTTCTCGGCTTCCTTGTCCGTGTTTTTGAGGGATTTGTTGGCGTCGTCGGTGTCTACAAAAACGGAGCCGACGAGCCGGAAAATTTCAAGAGCCATTAGGTGCCGCCCCCTCTCTGCAGCTCTTTTTCTACGTCATCCAGCTCCGCCAGGATCTCCGCGGTGGATCTGCGGTCGATGTTGGCGCCGGTGACTTTATTCTTATACTCTTCAAATCCGATAGCCTTCCCGGCGAAAGCCATCACAGGAAGCTGGGCGGCCCATTGCTGGAAGATCCGCTCGTCCCGCTCCTGCTCCATCGCTTTGTAGATCAGCGCGATGCCGGTGTCCGCATCGGTTTGGAGAATATATTCGATGCTGTTGTATCGGTGCAGCAGCAAGTCGAGGAGTTCTACTTCATCAACTTGGCTGCAGACTTGAAAAAAGCGCCGAGGTTATTCTCAGCGGCGAGCTGCTGACAGTTAGCGAGCAGCGTGTCGAGGTCCAGGTTGGCCACGTCTTCGGGAGTCATCTCAAAGGGACCCGCCAAAAATTCATAGATGGCCTCCTCGCCGTTGGTTTCTGTGGCTGCGTCGAACAGCTCCCAGATAACGTCGAAGCCGCGATCCCATGCTTCCTTGGCAGAGTTGGCTTCCTGGGCGAGGGTTTTGAATTTCTCCTTGAGGCCGAGCTTTTTCAGGCTCCGGCACAGGCAGGGGATATCGGTGGTTTTCAGTTTACGCATAGGGGATTCCTCCTATAAAAAATTTAGGGCGGCACTATGGCCGCCCCGTTCTCCGTTTTTACTCGGTGACAGTAATGCAGGAGTACAGCTTGGAGACCTTGGTCAGCCACTGCAGAGCAGTCAGCTTGAGCTTGGGCCGGCCGGTGTCCTTAGAGATACGACCCTTTACAGAGCCGGGATCGCCATCCGCGGCGATGTCACGGTACTCACGCTCAACGACAAAAGAGCCGCCGCCGCGAGTCAGGCCAACCATCTCGGCGTCGGCTTCGCTGGTGCCGACGTAAAACTTACCAACGCCCAGAAGGATCTCGGCGTTGCCGGCTTCCATGCCGTCGGGCAGGGTGAGCTTCCAGGGCTCGGTGAGGTCGTCAGCTGCGAGCTTCTCGTCGTCGTAGAGGCCCTCAAATTCCACTTCGGGAGTGGTTTCGTTCTTCTCCTCGAAGGCCCAGTCGGGATTAGACCGACAGAAGGCGACGGGCAGCTCGATCTGGATGGACTGGCCACCCTTGGTCTTGCCCACCCACTTGACATACCGGATGTCGGCATCGGTGACCTGCGCGGAGCCGGTGTAGATTTTAGGCATAGTTTATTCCTCCGTTTCGTGTAGCTGCACCAGGAAGCGCAGCTGGATGTGTTGCAAGGTTTTGTCCGGGTCGTCCAGGTCATACCTGGAGTCCCGGTAAAATGCGGGATAGATGGGAGGCTCGGGATAGATCTGGCCGTTAAACATGGCCTCGATCTGGTCCGCGATGTCCTCCAGGGTCTTCGGATCGTCTGCCCTGGCCCAGAGATCAAGCTCCAGCTCCAGGTCGTCCCGGTCGATATTGGGGAAGGCCACGCTTGACAGGGTGAAGATTTTATACGGATAGGCCGCATCCTTTGGGGCTGCCTTGTGGTAAGTGCCGCCCGGTACGGTCTGCAGTTTTGTCATTATCAGCTTCCGCAGGGTCTTGGTCTTTGCCATCAGTTATCGCCTCCTCCAGAGTATTCTTCCTCGCTGATCAAGCGGAGGGCCTTTGCTTCGTCTTCCAGTGCGCTCAAATATTGGCTTTCGATCTCGATGATCTGGGCGAGATTGAGATAGGCGGCGTTCCGTAGGATCTGCCGCTTGGGCTGGTTGCTGGTGCCCAGCTCCTGCTCCACGCCGTACCATGTATCATGGGTCACGCCGACCTCCAGGTGCGGGAGGCCTGTCTTGGCCCAGGGCACGTTATAGAGGAAGGTGGACGTCCGGCCCCGGACGCGTCGGCTTTTCTTCAAGCCGGGCAGCTTCATGGCGCCGGTGTTCGCCATTCGGGCGAGATACTTGCCCACGTCCCGGAGTGCCGCACGGGTCAGCTCCAGGATGGTGTAGCTGGCCCGATCCACCGAGCTGGTGTACTCGATGCCGTTCTTCCGGAACCGGACGACGGACTTGGGAACACTCATGCCGGGTTCACCTCCCGGTAGACCGTGAGCTCCAGCTCTTGGTCGTCGCGGTAGGTCCGGAGCACCCGATACCGATGGCCGTTGTGCTCGACCAGGGTCTCGCCTTCGTAGTCCAGGTAGTCGGCGAGGACGAATTTCAGCTCAGGCTGCAGGCCGACGGCCTGGGCCTGGTAAAATTCTTTCATGCCGATGCTGCCCAGCTTTGCGAAGACCTCCCGGGTGGTCTCTGTGGTCACCTGATCACCATACTCGTCGGCGGTCTGGGTCACCGTGATGAGGGTCAGGATCTCATTCATCGGCGCCCGCCTCCGCTTTCCAGCCGTAGCCCTCCGCCATCATGAGGCAGGACTTCAGCGCCTCGTAGCGCCGGAGCCATTCCGCCGCCTTGGCGGGGTCGTCGGTGTTGGTAGATCTGCAGTAGAGCTTGATCGCGTTGAAGATCAGCGGATCCTCCTCCCCAGCGTGGACGATGCCGACGACGCGGAGATCCGCCAGACAGGCATCGATGTCAGCCTGGAGATCCTCGTCCAGCTTGTTATGGCTGCGCCGGATGGCGAGCTTGATTTTTTCGAGAGTCGTCATACGGCTCCTCCTTCCTCATAGGGAGATGGCGGGGCTGTTACGCCCCGCCCGGGGTTGGTTCGGATCAGCCTGCAGCCTCGGCGACCAGGGCGAAGGCCTTGTCGTCGGTCAGGGCGCCCTGCTGGCAGGTGTAGCCAGAGAAGACGACCTTGTGGTTGTCCAGATCCTTGGCGTTCTCGATCACGACGGGAGCGACCACGTTCTGCAGGTACTTCTTGGGATCACCGATCAGCAGCTCGCCAGCAGCCAGGGCGTCCTCGTACTTGATGGTGGCACCCAGCAGAACACCGGCAGCTGCTGCGGTGATGGGCTGCTGGAAGATGGGGCGCTTGTTGGAGTCGACCATGCCGACCAGCTTGTTGAAGATGGTCTCGCGGGTGCCGTAAACAATCACGGCGCCGACGCGCTTCAGGGAGCCGAAGCCGGCGCAGACGGTGGCGTAGGTGACACCTGCCTCGGACTTGTTGGCGGCGTTCATCTGGGCCTTGATGTTGGTCACGATGTCGGCGGCCAGCTTAGCACCCAGGCGGGCAGCGATCTCTGCGATCAGGTAGTCCTCGAAGGCGTCGATGGCCATGTGGACCATCTTGTAGGACAGCTTCACGTTTGCGGTGAAGTCATCGCCGGACAGAGCCACGTCGGTGAATTCGATCTCCAGCTCGTTGGCAGCTTCGCCTTCGGCGGTCTTGCCAGCGTCGGCCTTGATGGACTTGGCCACGGGGATGGAGATGGCGGAGCCGGAATTCAGGCTATAAACGTCCGCCACGATGGGGTGAGCTTCGCCGATCAGGTCGATGATGCGGTTCTGCATCACAGTGGGCAGAGGCTTCGCGGTGTTGGTGGTCAGGAAGGTGAAGGCACGCTGCTCGACTTCGGTCAGGTCCTCACGGCGCAGGGTCTTCAGGAAGGCGCTGCGGTATTCTTCGGATGCGGGGGTGAAAGTACGATTTTCCATGGTGTTTTCCTCCTCGGTGTGGGTTTCGGTTACGGTGCCGACCAGGC
>CALCHR010000033.1 GCA_937901185.1 uncultured Bacteroidales bacterium | reverse complement strand
TGCAATAAGTGATTCAATAGAATCAGTATCGATAGTTGTTCCTTTGCTAATACCGCCAACGGGTGTGTTTACGAATTTTCCTTTTAGTCCATTCAATATTTTTTCTTCCGTGGTTATAGTAAAATCAGTGCCAGTGAAATGTCCTTCACCAGAAATATCGCCATCAAGTTTTACACTGACTGGCGTTGCAAGGTCTATAGAAGCAGCCTTAACGTGAGTTGTTACTAGTCCTTGCTCATTTATTCTTGCTATAGGGTTGCCGCTCTCATCGACGAATAAAACGCTGCCAGAACCATCATCTGAGATACTTGGTGCATTGTCAAGCTCATTATAATCAGTAACAATAGACTCTCGAATATCGGAGTGAGCAGTTTCATCTGTGTTATGCTCTTTTAATTTTCTTAAAGCAACACGAATATTCTTAGTAACCCACTCTTGAATATCATTACGAAGTTGATTTAAGGTCTGTATCAAGTTCATAAAGTATACATTCACCCGCCCTTCTTATAAAGATCTAGAAATTTGTATTGTGTGTGACTGTGCAGGATCTTTGGTTATAAAATATTTAGTGAATAGCCAATCATTTACGAAAACAAAAGGTTCACCAGTATCAGTGGCCTGACTATTTAAATAACTTGCATTTCCAAGATAGGTTTCTCCAAAAAAGCTATGCATAGGATCTTTAGCCACTTTCACTGTATAGGGTACACCGTCCCACTCTATTATAAAAGTATCATCAATATCTTTAATACCAAAGTCTTCTAGCATTATTTTATCTATCGGACTTGGGTCATCGAAATCTAAAAGCTCCGAAGTATGACGGTATTCCACAACATTTCCATCAGCATCTTCTTCAGGCACAAATTTTAGTTCCTGCCTTGGCAGCAATATGGTAATATTTTTGTCAAAAGCAAGATTATTTTGATAATCTATTTCAAGAGTACTTACTACAGCATCCACTGCTGCAGTGTCAGCCAACTGTATTAAAGTACCACTAGTGTCTCCAATTACGTATACATTAACAGTGCCTTCTTCAATAACTTTCAGGGTTTGACCAACGTATGCAGTAGCACCTGTAGCAGCATAAGCCTCTGCCTCTGCTTTTGTATAGTAAAGCTCACTAGCATCCAGAGGAATCGGCTCACTGCGTTTTATATTCATGGGTAAGCCCATGCTGTTACTATCTGTTTTAATTTTAGCCATGTCAGTCTCCTCATCCTAAAGTAACAGTAAATGTCTGGTCATCTGAAATTTCAGCTGGTTCATATACCCAAACATTATAAGCAATTCCAGCAGAGCCATTAGCACCCTCTACAGAAACAGTAGTTGCCTGTTTTACAAAGTTTGCAGTACAGTCTGCATTAACGGCAGACGGCATAATGACCTTAGTAATACCTTTATTAGACGCAGGACATGCAACAAATATACGCTTTCTATTGGCTACTGAAGAAGCTTTAATTAAAGGTAAATTACCCGCTGCATAAGCGCCGTTTTTCATAGTTCCGCCCCTGATGATGTCAGAAGTAAGGGCAGTGGAATTGTCGGTATCTAGTACACCATAAAAATAACCAGCTCTATAAGGTGTAAATTTTACTGCAGAAGATACTATTGAACCAGCAGAGATATGACCATCTGGAGAAGGCTCTCCAAGGTTATTGTTCTTAATTGCACCTTCGGCATAAGCCGCAGTGGCAGTGTAAGATGTTGTTGCAGTCAAAGAGATTGTTTCTGCAGTTGAAGTAAGCGGGCTAGCCGCTCCAGTCAAAATTTCTACGTCATCTTTCAGAATGGTGATAGAGGCTAGAGCACCAGCATCGTTTTTAGTAAACGAAGCTGCCACTTGTGCAGTTATGTTAGTACCATACTCGTAGCTACCAGCCGCAGTACTCTTAGCAGCCAATGTTAAGGTTGGCTTTGTATAAGTAGCAGGTACAGCTTTTTGAAATAGTTTATTCAGAATAGTTTTTATATCAGTTCCAGCGGCAATTACGTCACCAGTTTTATAACCGCCTACCGTACCATCTGTGCCAAGCTCTACTGGAATTTCTTCAACGTGCACATCAGTATTATCAGCTTTGTTGAGAGCTAAATCCAGTAATTCTTCGCCTATGTCAGTCTTAGTGCCGGCATTATTTAAAATAACTTTAGTGGTTTCCAAGCCGCTTCCATCTAACTTGACAATAGTGTTGCCGTCACTGTCTACTACTGCAAGTTCTTTTTCGTTATCAGTTAATTTTTTCGCATTGATCTCGGTCGTTTTAACGCCGTTTTTATCAACCTGAAGAATAGTATTTCCTTCTGGATCTGTTACAATAACTTCTGCAGACTCATCTTTTAACTTTGATGCAGATATTTCAGTAGTCTTAACACCATCTTTATTTACTTGTAAGATAGTATTACCTTCTTCATCAGCAACAATAAATTCTTGCGCCTCATCAGAAATAGTGTTTACAGAAACCTCAGTAGTTTTTACACCTTTGTCATCGACCTTAAGGATAGTGTTTCCGGCAGTATCGACTATAATGACCTCATCTGAATCTGATTTTAATTTCTTGGTCTTAACTTCTGTGGTGTTAATGCCATCTTTATCTACGGCTAAGATGGCATTACCTTCCACGTCAGTAATCAGAAGCTCATTTGAGTCATTCACTAATTTGTTTGTTTTTACCTCGGTAGTATTTAAACCTTGCTCGGACACTTGGAGAATTGCATTGCCGTCATTATCGGTTATTAACAATTCGTCCGAGTCATTTGTCAGTTTCTTTGTTTTTACCTCGGTAGTATTTAAACCTTGCTCATTCACTTGGAGAATTGCATTACCATACTGGTCAGTCAGCAGCAATTCATCTTTACTATTATTAGTAATATCCGGTGCATCGGTTAAATCTGAATACTTGCCTGAAAAATCTTTTTTATTTTTAATAGCTTCTTCGACAGCCAGCAAGTTAGCTGTGACCCAAGCCTTCAGGTCATCTCTTAGACGTAAAAGTGCGTCAGCAAGCTTCATTTACTACCAACTCCTTTATAATAAGATATTTCTATATTAGTCATGAAGACGTAATACTAAATGACCAATAGCTGCATTTGTTACATAATGGAATACTTCACTTGTACGATAAGGAGGATAGCTGATAACAGAATCTGTCATATCCAAAACTTCTATTTTCTTATTTTGCATATAAGAAGGTAACTTAATACGAGTATTAGGACAGATTTCATGGCTATCAATAGTCATGATAATATCATCATGTTCCCAGTACCAACCAATAGCAGTAGTGCCATCATTGAGAGCAGTATTAATAGGAATTCTTCCAGTTACAGAGTCAAATGAAGAGCCTGCTGGGAACTTACCACGAGTGAAGATAGGATACAACTTACAAGTTGCGGGTGACCAGCCAGCAAAAGAACCACTATTTACACGAGTCGCTCTGCGTTCAGGCTTGCCCCAATAGGTATCGCGACTATAAATAATCTGGAAGCCTTTTTCTTTTTTACTATCAAAAGTATGTCCATCAATAGATGTTTTGTTTGCTCTATATTTTGTTTTTTTTATTTTTTAATCTATACGAACGATCTCTAAGTTTTCCCTTAGCTCGGTTTAAACTGACGTGACTCGTACTTACGTTCTTTATATATCTTTCGATATATCCCGTTCTGTACTT
>CALCHR010000032.1 GCA_937901185.1 uncultured Bacteroidales bacterium | reverse complement strand
CTGATGTTTATCGGTGGTGCCGGTAAGAGCGCCATGTTCCCCTTACACATCTGGTTGCCCGACGCGATGGAAGGCCCCACTCCTGTCAGCGCCCTCATCCACGCTGCCACGATGGTAGTAGCCGGTGTCTTCCAGATAGCTCGCTTGTTCCCCTTGTGGATTCAGTATGCACCGGAAGCCTTAAGCATTGTAGTTTGGGTAGGTGTGTTCACGGCATTCTATGCAGCAGCCGTAGCATGTGTACAGAGCGACATCAAGCGCGTGCTGGCTTTCTCCACCATTTCTCAGATAGCCTTTATGATGGTATCGTTGGGAGTCTGCACAGAGATGACTACCGGTCATCACCATGTAGGCAGTCTGGGTTACATGGCATCTATGTTCCACCTCTTCACCCACGCTATGTTCAAGGCTCTCTTGTTCTTGGGCGCCGGATGTATTATCCACGCTGTTCATAGTAACGAGATGTCTGCCATGGGAGGCTTGCGCAAATATATGCCGGTGACGCACATCACCTTCTTGATTGCCTGCTTGGCCATTGCCGGTATTCCTCCCTTCTCAGGATTCTTCTCAAAGGACGAAATCCTTACGGCGTGTATGGCATATAGCCCTATGGTAGGTTGGATTATGACCGGAGTAGCCGCCATGACCGCCTTCTATATGTTCCGCCTCTACTTCGGTATTTTCTGGGGTACAGAGAACAAAGAATTGCATGCTCACCACACACCGCATGAGGCTCCGCTCACCATGACCCTTCCCTTGATGTTCCTGGCTGTGGTTACAGTTGTAGCCGGCTTTATTCCCTTCGGTCACTTTGTTAGTGCCGATGGTATGCTCTATGACATCCATTTGGATTGGACCGTTGCCGGAACCAGCATTGTGGTAGCGGTGTGCTCTATCGCTTTGGCTACCTATATATATAAAGGAGAGAAGCAGCCCGTGGCTGAAAAGTTGCACGCTGCATTCCCGGCATTACACCGCTGGGCCTACAAGCGTTTCTACCTCGATGAGGTATATCAGTTTGTGACCCACCGTATCATCTTTGCCCGCATCTCTAAGCCCATTGCTTGGTTCGACCGCCATGTAGTAGATGGTTTCTTCGACTTCTTGGCTTGGGGCACCAATGCTTTGGCTTGTCGCATTCGCGGCTTCCAGAGCGGATCTGTTCAGAAGTATGCTTACATTTTCTTGCTGGGTGCTCTCATCCTGCTCTTAATCTTGATTTTTTAAGCTATGGATAATATATTATTCTTATCTACATTCGTGTTCATCCCCTTGGTGATGCTGTTAGGCCTTTGGCTCTCTCGCAACATCAACCAGGTGCGTGGTGTGATGGTAGCCGGTAGCACAGCTCTTTTAGCATTGTCTGTGTACCTCGTCTTTGCTTTCCTCGAAGCCCGCGAGGCCGACCCCGTGAGCGAGATGCTTTTCACCGGTTCAATGACATGGTTTGAGCCCCTGCACATCAAGTATTCTGTAGGTGTTGACGGCATCAGCGTAGCCATGTTGTTGCTCTCGGCAGTCATCGTATTTACCGGAACCTTTGCCTCTTGGCAACTCAAGCCCCTCACTAAGGAGTATTTCCTCTGGTTCACCCTTCTCTCGATGGGTGTATTCGGCTTCTTCATCACCGTAGACATGTTCGCCATGTTTATGTTCTATGAGATAGCCTTGATACCTATGTACTTGCTCATCGGTGTTTGGGGCAGTGGTCGCAAAGAGTATTCGGCTATGAAGTTGACCTTGATGTTGATGGGAGGTTCTGCCTTCTTGATGTGCGGTATCTTCGGCATCTTCTACGGAGCCGGTGGCCAAACTATGAACATTATAGAAATAGCCAACCAGACCGGTGGCGCTCACGCCATCGACTTCGCACAGCAATGCATTTGGTTCCCGATGGCCTTCGTAGGCTTCGGCGTACTTGGTGCTTTGTTCCCCTTCCACACATGGAGCCCCGACGGTCACGCCTCAGCTCCTACGGCAGTGTCAATGCTCCACGCCGGTGTGTTGATGAAGCTCGGAGGCTACGGCTGTTTCCGCATCGCGATGTATCTCTTGCCCGACGCCGCCAATGAGCTGGGCTGGATTTTCCTCATCCTCACAGGTATCTCTGTGGTGTATGGCGCCTTCTCCGCTTGCGTTCAGACCGACTTGAAGTACATCAACGCTTACTCCTCAGTGAGCCACTGCGGACTCGTGTTGTTTGCCATCTTGATGCTGAACAATACAGCGTGCACCGGTGCTGTGCTCCAGATGTTGAGCCACGGTTTGATGACCGCCCTCTTCTTTGCGCTCATCGGTATGATCTATGGCCGCACGCACACACGTGACATCCGCGAGCTCAGCGGCTTGATGAAGATAATGCCTTTCTTAGCAGTGTGCTACGTGATAGCCGGTTTGGCCAACCTCGGTTTGCCCGGTCTCTCCGGATTTATTGCCGAGATGACCATCTTCGTAGGTTCGTTTGAAAATGTCGATACCTTCTATCGCGTGCTGACCATCGCCGCCTGCTCCAGTATTGTTATTACAGCGGTATATATTCTGCGCTTGGTTGGAAAGATTCTCTATGGCACCTGCCAGAACGAGCACCATCTCCACCTGACTGATGCTACATGGGACGAGCGTTTCTCTGTGATCTGCCTCATTGTAGCAGTAGCAGGTCTTGGTATGGCGCCGCTCTGGGTGAGCGATATGATTACTACAGGTGTTGCACCCGTGGTAGAGCATATTCAGAATGCCGCCCACACAGTTTCAGAAAGTAATCCGTTCCTTTAACCTTATAAACAAGTAACCACAATGGATTATTCACAGTTTCTATATATGAGCGAGGAGCTTTCTCTCCTTGCCGTAATTACCATCCTCTTCTTGGCCGACCTCTTTATGTGTCCCGACAAGAAGAGCGGAAAGGGAGTTTATAATACCTGCCTTCCCGTAGTGTTGCTTGGCGTGCACACCGTGCTCAATCTTTTGCCCTGCTGTTCAGCCGGCGAGGTGTCAGCCTTTGGTGGCATGTATCTGCACACTCCGATGATGACCCTCGTAAAGACCGTGCTCAATGTAGGTACGCTCGTTGTCTTCCTTATGGCTCATAAGTGGCTCAGCCGCGAAGAGAACCTGGTGAAGCAAGGCGAGTTCTATCTGCTCACTCTCTTTACGCTGCTCGGTATGTACTTTATGATTTCCAGCGGCCACTTCCTGATGTTCTTCATCGGCTTGGAGTTGGCCTCTATCCCTATGACCGCCCTTGTAGCCTACGACAAGCACCGCTACGAAAGCGTCGAGGCAGGCACCAAGTTTATCCTCTTGGCCCTCTTCTCCAGTGCGTTGTTGCTCTATGGCCTCTCGCTGATTTATGGCGGCACCGGCTCTCTCTATTTCAATCAGCTCGGAGCGTTGCTCAATGGCGAAAGCTGGCTCAGCATTTTGGGCGTGGTGCTTTTCGTTACCGGTATGGGCTTCAAGATTTCGCTCGTGCCCTTCCACCTTTGGACCGCCGATACTTACGAAGGCGCGCCCACCGTGGTGACCGGTTTCTTGAGCGTCATCTCTAAAGGCTCGGCCGCCTTTGTGCTCTTCACCGTGCTCATCAAGGTGTTCAGTGCCCCCGCATTGGTTGAGGCTTGGAATGTAGTATTCTTCTGGCTCATCGTGGTTTCCATCACCATGGGCAATCTCTTTGCCATCCGTCAGAAGAACTTGAAGCGCTTCATGGCCTTCTCCGCCATTTCGCAGGCCGGCTATCTCGTGCTCGCCGTAATGGACGGCACCGCACAGGGCATGACCGCCCTCGTGTTCTACCTTGCCGTGTATATGGTGGCCAACCTCGGAGCGTTTGCCGTGCTGACAGCGGTAGAGCAGAACAGTGGCAAGATTGGTATGGACGACTACAACGGACTCTACCAGACCAACCCCAAGCTTGCGTTCCTCATGACGCTCTGCCTTTTCTCGTTGGCCGGTATCCCGCCCTTTGCAGGCTTCTTCTCCAAGTTCTTCGTGTTCATGGCAGCCTTCAATGCCGGTTATCACCTCCTGGTGTTCATAGCATTGGTCAACACCGTGATTTCGCTCTACTACTATCTCTTGATTGTCAAGGCTATGTACATTCAGAAGAGCGAGTCGCCCATCGCGGCATTCCAAAGCGATGGCTATACCCGTGTGGCTTTGGCCCTCTGCTTGGTGGGTGTGGTAGCCCTCGGCTTGGCCGGCATGGTCTACAACTACATCGACAGTTTCAGCTATGGCCTGACGTTGTAAATTCATTCTGAGAACTTTATATTCGCTGAGGCTGTTCCGACGTGAGTCGGAGCAGCCTCTTTTTTTTGTACCTCTTCGCCGTGCACCGCAAGGCATCTGCCTCTTCGCCTTTCTGCCCCGCCTCCGCTTGGTTCTTGGAGAAGAAGAGTGGTCGGATATGCGGTTCGTTCCACAGTTTCGGAGTGGGGGAGAACATCCCTATTTTCCTCCTTTTGTAATCGCTTGATTTTCAATAGGCATTTTCGGCCGTTTCTTAGTAAACTTCTAGGAAAAACTCGGAGTTTACTAAGAACGCCTAGAAAGCTACTAAGAAAA
>CALCHR010000031.1 GCA_937901185.1 uncultured Bacteroidales bacterium | reverse complement strand
AAAAGTGCCATCTTCAGAGGTAGAGGTTTGGTTGTCAATATTATTGCTAATTGCCCAAGTTCTATTAGCTTCGCTAAGACCTGTAGACGGGCCATATTCATAATTGCCATAAGTTGTAGTGCCGTCCCACTTTAGTGCGGTAATTTTTGAACCGATCTCACCGCCAGCTCCTGTACCAGACGCTGTTAGTGTAAAACTTGGTTGAGTGATTACCGGCTCTTTGGTCTCGGAAAGAGCATGAATTAACCACTGGCTAATTGTTTTATCTTTTGCATCTGTAGTCTTAACAAAACCTTTAGTTGCATCAGTCTTGTAACGACCGAAATCATGTGTTAGTGTGATTTCATCTTCAAGTACGCCTTCAATTTGAGGCAGGTCTTTCCACGTGTGCTGATTGTCACCGAGCTTAGCTATAACATTGCCATTTGCTAAATAGCCAATGCCAACTTCGCCTTTGAGCATAACGTGGTCGGAACTTTCCCAGGCAGTGGTTTGGTCATTTCTTAACACTATAATAGTATTAATTTGCTGTTCCATCAGGTTGTCTCCTTTATAATATTCTAATATAAATTTAATTGCTAAGTGCTAGTTATGCACACTGTATAATTTAGCAAATTAACTTTTGTCGGGTGCTGCGTCACCGCCGTGCAAAACAACTGTCTCTAAAGTTTTATGTATTGCAGGCGATAGTCTGTCGACGATAGCTCCATCTAAGGTTGCATAAGTAATAAAACCAGAATCATTTTCTAAGTCGCTTACTTTTGTAGGTATTTCTGGAAATACAATAGCAGAAATTTTATCTTCTACGAAAGATGTTGACGCGAGACCTTTTAAGTCTTCTTTAGTAGCGTATCCCTCAAGGTCTATTATCTTGTCACCTAATTCTGCTTTTGCAATAGCATCTCTGACGAATTCTTCTGTGACAAAGCTATCTACATTTGGTAATTCAGACTTTTTTGCATACTCGCTTAAGTCTTGATGTGCGGTTAAATAACCTATATCGTTTTCAAAAGCGCTTAATTTTGTTGGCACTTCAGGAATCTCTATCAAGCTAAGCCGGTCATTTAAATAAGCTATTGTTGCAAACTCTGGCAGTTCTATAACACCGTTAGTATGTGTATATAAGGCTTCGCCAATCCGTATTGATGTTGTAAGGCCATCAGCGCCATCGGTACCATCTATGCCTACTACTTTTCCTAAATTAATTTCAGTAGTATCAGAAAGTGTTAATACAAGTTCGCCTGCTGTATTAATAGCGACTGAAGAAATACCTTTACCGTCAACGCCGTCTTTACCATCCTTACCATCTTTACCGTCTTTACCATCCTTGCCATTTGACCCAACAACTCGACCAAGTGTACAGCACTCTCCATTTGAGTAGCGCATAATTAGCTCACCGCTAGAATTAATATCTGCGCCAACTACACTAACATACTCAGGAATATCCACACTGTTCGTACACATATAACTCTGAGCGTCTTTATCAAAAATATAGGTTTGTACTCTATTTTCTGCTAATACAATATAATAAGTTATATTTGGATTAAAGTCATCTGCTGCAAAATCTGTTGGTAAGTCAGATTCACTTGCTATCTTTTTAAAAAGCTCTGCAGTTTCAAGTCTAGCGATTTTATTTTCAATAAGACTAATAGCCTGAATTATCGCAGAAGCATCTTCAGGCAGGCCTGGAGTTGTTGAACCTGAATGTACTGTACCATTAATTCGTTTTAGCCCGAGCTTACCCGCTTCTAAAACGCCTAAAAATAAATCAGCGGTATCGGTACATAAGTACCAACAGCCTTCTTCGATCACAAGTC
Source organism: uncultured Bacteroidales bacterium (assembly GCA_937901185.1). Lineage (GTDB taxonomy): Bacteria > Bacteroidota > Bacteroidia > Bacteroidales > Bacteroidaceae > Alloprevotella. Next base: position 6,100 of record CALCHR010000031.1, on the reverse strand, counting down.
TAGCATTAAGTTTTCCATTAAGCTCTGGAGGAAATAGCTCAGTATATAGGCCACGTCTAATTTTAAAGTCTGTCATAAACTGTGTAGGGCCTCCTTATGCTTTTTCAAAAAAATTTGTATACTTAATAGAATCACTATTTTGCACGGCATGCTCCACTTCTGTATCTTTAGCATATTCATTAAGTTCAGTGTCGAGGTCTACACGCTTAATATAATCTTCTAATGGTAAAGCATCACCAATGTGTGTTACTTCCTCTGGTGTTAAAGTAGCCAAATCAACATTAATAGTACCGCCATCTACTTCTTTTGTGTTTCCATAACAGTCTTTTACAGTAAGCCATACTTTATAAGTTGCCATAATAGATTTTCTCCTTAAATCATAACTAGTTTTATTTAAAACAGTTCTGTGTCATCCAACTCGCACTTAATAAAGATAAGCTCATCTGGATTAAAATCTTCAGAAGTTACTTTACTTTTAAAAGCAAGATTTCCGAGCTCAATATGTACTTCCTTTGTTTTAGAATCAACAGGTAGTACATTACCATTCAGGTTAATTGATTCTATTTTATTCTTCTGTGCGCCGTCTTCTATGCTTGCTAACTTTTGCTTTTCATAATCTGAAAGCTCACTGCCGGTAGCAGCTCTTATAATTGATATAGGTTTGTTAGTTTGTTTGTGTATTTCAAGCATACAGTACTCCTCCTTATTCTTCTGCTAACGGTTCTAACCGCATGCCAAGAACATCTCCCAATGTTTTATCAAAATCAGGTGTTAAAGACTTGTCTAAATGTTCTAGTCTAACTCCTACTATTTCGTAACTCATTTGCTCTGTTTCTTGAGCAACAGTTAAATCATGTGCACCGTAGTCAATTAATATTTGGCCGTTATCTGTTAATTTTTTATACTCTGTTTCTTTCTTTGTGTCAAAAGCATTAAGCAAAACTGCAAAGTTATAGAAAGCGCCTGGCTTCAACTGTTTAGAAGCTGCGGGAGTAATTTTAAAAATGACCTCACCATTTTCATCCATATCTGCTTTTTTAGCTCTAAACAAAAATACATACGGTGAGTCTATATAGCCATAGTTTTTTATTGTAAAAATAAATTCATCCTGGTCACCTAGATTAAATAAACTTAAGTTTATAGCAAGTCTAGTGTCACAGTTCATAAAAACAGTTATACTGGGCATTACATCCCAGTAATTTGTGCAATAACTTAACAAGTACAAAAACCTCCTCTTTAAGGCCTCTAATATATCATATAATTTAGCACTTATACATACTATTATAAACAAAAAGATAGTCATAGCTTTGTGAACAAGGCTATGACTATCTTTAATTATTTAATAAAGTTAGTTATGAAATTTTGTACTGTTGCTTGGTAACCACTACAGTGTTGTACATAAGCATCGCTATTGTCATTGGTCCAACACCTCCTGGAACAGGTGTGATATAAGAAGCCTTTGTTTTTACTTCTTCAAAATCGACATCACCGCATAGTCTACCATCAACACGATTAATTCCAACATCAATAACTACTGCGCCTTCTTTTACCATGTCAGCTTTAATAAAATTAGGCTTACCAGCAGCTACTACAAGAATATCCGCTCTACGACATACTTCTGGTAAATCTTTCGTCTTAGAATGTGCAGTAATTACGGTACCATGACTATTAAGTAATAGTAAACTAATTGGCTTTCCAACGATATTTGAACGACCAACAACAACACACTCTTTACTTTCAATATCAATATTATACTGAGCCAATAATTTTATAATACCTGCAGGTGTACACGGTAAAACAGCATAATCGCCAGATACTAGACGTCCTACGTTACTAGGATGAAACGCATCTACATCTTTTAGCGGGCTAATAGAAGCTGTAATTAACTGTTCATCATAGCCGGCAGGCAGTGGTAGCTGGCAGAGAATTCCGTTTATTTCTTGATTACTATTCAGTTCGTTAATTAGTGCAATTAAATTATCTTGGCCAAAAGTTTCGTCAAGAATAAATTGCTTAGATAGAATTCCAAGTTCCTCACATGCTTTTTGCTTATTTTTAACGTATACTTGTGAGGCAGGGTCATTTCCGACTAGAATAACTGCTAAACAAATATTTATACCTTTTTCATTTAGTGCTCTAACTTCTTTTGCTATTTCTGCCTTAACTTGCGAGGCTACAAACTTACCATCAATAATGGTGCTCATTTTTTAACTCCTTTGGATTACTTAAACTCTTCTACCTTGTAACCGGCTTGATTCAGCCAAGCTGCAACTAAATGACGATGACAAAAATCAGTAGGCTTTTCGTAACAAACAAATGCGATATCTTTACCGCCAACCCAATCAGTCAAAGCATTAACAATATAATGCGGGTCTAGCTTTGCTAAAACTTGTTCATTATAACACTTAATAAACCGTTCAGTGTCGCCTGTATGTTTATATTCTAAGAAAAAATCTGGTCTTGGTGCTAATTCCAAATAATGATAGCAGCTAAGTCGTAAGCCTTCCGGAATCCACTTACAAATTGCAATTGGCACTACGGTTTCTGGTAACTTTTTCAACTTAGCAAAATAAGTTGTATAAATCATTTGGTACTACTCCTTATAATTTGTTCTCAAAAGCAAAAAATTGACCGTCACAAGCTTGACAATGCTTAATAACAGTTTTAGTAGCATCTTTAGTTTCGCAATAAAAATTAAAAAGAGTCTTTGGTCCCATCTCAATATAATTGTGAGTAATATTTTTTAGCTCATAATGAAGACGTTCCGTATGTACCTTAGGTACAATAACTTCTACTTTCCATAATCTGTCTTTCTGCAGCCTGTCTAGTATTGCATAGCTCAACCACACACCAAGTGCATTTGCACAAGCCGTTGATAATACAGTAATTTCGAGCGGCAAATTTGCTGTCTGTTTGACTACTACAACATAAAAAGAATAAGAAATTACATTAGCTATAACGTTAATACTACGACCATATCTAACAGTGCAAATACTTTTGGTACTAGATAATATTACATTAATTAAGCTAATAATAAAGAAATATAATGTCGACGTCGACAATAAAATTTTCCACATAATATACACCTCCTACACATATATAATACAGTAAAAGGCTCATGACTTTGCTATCATGAGCCTTTATTTATTTTAATTAAAGATTATTCAGGATCTCGAATATCAAGAATTGCCGAGCCCTCTCCCATAACCTGCGGCATCTTACCATCCCACTTTTCGTAGAACATATATTCTAGAACTTGTTCTGTCAAGGACTGAGTGAGCAGACGGTTTGCTTCTGCCTCCGCTTCTGCTGCAATCTTACGTGCTTTAGCATCTGCTTCTGCCTTAGCAATTTTAGTTTCATTGTCATATTCTGCTTTCAACTTTGCCTGTTCTGCAATCATTTTGTCTTCTACAGCTTTTTCAAATGCGTCAGAGAAGTCAATATTCGTCAAAACAACTGCAGTAATACTTACAAAGTAATCAGAATCAACTGCTTCTTTAATGGCCAACTCTACTTCGGGTGAAATGCTAGAACGATTTGCAATGATATCCATAGCCTTATGAGAAGATAATACTGCTTTTGTTTTCTCAATTACAATAGACTGAATACGATTCTGCAGCACTTCCAAAGTACCATACTGAATAGCAATATCAGTTACCTTATCTGGCATAATCTGATACTGTAGCGTCATTGCTACATCCATAGTCTGAGCATCAGACGAGTATGCTGCTGTCGTAATCTCTATATTCTGTACTTTTGTATCATACTTTTGGTAGGATGTAGTAATCCACAAATCAAAATTTGTGCCAGCATCGCGTGTACCAGTGATCTTACCAAGATTTCGAACTACAGCGAGCTCGCCAGAGTTGACTGTGTGGAAAGAAAACGGAACAATAATAAAGCTCAGACAGCACAAGATAGCCAAAACTAGGCAAACAACCTGTCCAACCGTGTTACTGTTATCATAAAATTTATATGCACCAATAAACAGACCTACTGTAAGTATGAAAAGGACAATACCTGTAATAATACCAATTGCCATATATAAAACTCCTTATATTTTAATCCTCAAATGTTAATTCTGTCGTAATAAATTGCACAAGCTTACTTTTAAATTCTTCTAAAGTGCCATCATTATAAATGACCGAGTCAAAAGGATAGTTATCCATTGATACTTCAGATGGATGCTGTTGCTGTTCAATACTCAATCCATTATCGAAGCTGGGTCTAAAAATACGAAGCACTTTAGTTTCAAAGCTCTCTCTCATTTTCTCAGCTTCATTTGGAAAACGACAGTCAGGAATTAATGCGTAATCCCAATCAGAAGCAAAGAGTGTCAGAAATTGTGCAACAAAATCAACCCAGTAGTCAGGACGTTGTTTACGAATAGTATCAGTTCCAACATGTTGCAAGATTGTTCTACCTGCATCATCTTTTTTACCGTCCCAACCAAAGAACTTCGTACAGATAAACTTAAGCAAGTCTGCATAATGAATAATAATGACTCGCTTACCTAAGCTTTCTAGGTGCGTTTTTAGAATCTCTGCAGCAGTATCTTTACCGTGCTGTGCTTTTGCACTAATACAAACAACCTTAATATGTAGCACCTCCTTCTTTTATGATTTCAAATAAATGTCGGGTGCCTAAAGCACTTTTATAGGTTGAGACATGCTTTGCGCGCTTAGCGTCAAATAGGTCACCAGTGCTATGAATTTCAAAAGTGCGTAGCTCTGAATTTATTACGGTGTTCTCAACTAGAACAAAAAGAGTTACGGTACCGTGTTCCTCTACAGCAGATAGTACTTCTGCACCTGCAGTCATATAAACAGACTGAGAAAGTGGATTATTATCATAAATAACATATTCCTTAACTTGAAGCATTTAATCCTCCGTTAAAGTAGCACCAACAACATTAAAGTCATAAGAATGAATATAAGCAGCCAATAACGTATTAAAAGCTTTATCCATGTCATCAACAAGGATGTCACCAGTGTAACCGTTTACGGCAAAATCTTGTGGAGTAATAACTCTAACTGACTTACCAAAGTAGCTATAAGCCTTAGCACGCAGGGATTCTGCCTTGCTATCATACAAGACAAAAATAGGAACATCAGTATCAAGGCTCTGTTTAATTAAAGCTCTCGTCTTACCTGTATCATTCTTACCAACCATGTACTTCATAAAAGATCTCTCCTTTTGTGCGCCATGCTCTATACAAGTTTTTGCGCATTCTTCTGTAAAAAATCGAAAATCTGTAGCGGCATCAAGTGCTGAGTTGTTTTGCTGTAAAAATCGTTCACTAGCAGCTTTACCAACCGAGCACTTTTCATAGCAATACGTAATATCCACAAAATACTCCTAAATGCTAAATTTACTTAGTAGCTGGGAACGTGTATTGTTTTGTTGTGCTACAAGCAGATGTGCATTCACACGCTCAAGCTCATTCTTAGCAAATTGCGCATTCGCATGAATCAAATGAATACCATGAGGTACATCAGGTACAAATTTGTTTAGAGAAGAATCGACAGTTTCATAATAAAAATCTGATTGATTTTCCCAATAACGCAAAATTCCAGTAGCAGGGTCTCTGTCAATTTGAATAATTTGAATTGGCTTATCTTGTACTCTATACTGCATAACTTTCCTTATCTTTGTGCCACGACCATGACAGTCTGTACAGTCACTAATAACCTGACCTCGCTTAGCACATGTAGGACAAACGAATGAATATCGAGCAAAAGTAGGCCTCAATACAAACATATTAAAATAGCCGACCATAAGCACGCTCCTAACTCTTAAGTTATAATATAATATACGATATTATATAAAAAGAAAAGCCTGATAAAATCAGGCTTTTCTTAAAAATTTATCTTTTATCTTAGAAACCCATAAAGCCGTCAAAGTGCAGCTCATTCAGGTAGTAATTATATCTATTATCAGTATCATTGTATTGCTTTGGCACAGAATGCTTTTCATATTGCCATTTTGACTTATTAGCACGCATCTGATTCCAGAGTCCTGGATATGAATTCTTTAATAGATGACCTAACTGATCAAGAGCAGACTGCTTATTTGGTAGCTCTGTAAAAGTATGGCT
>CALCHR010000030.1 GCA_937901185.1 uncultured Bacteroidales bacterium | reverse complement strand
CCCGAAGAGAGATTTTCAACTGCTCCCAATAAAGATATCAAGTTTATTTATCTTTATTATTATTTAATACTATTAGACCTAGTATTAATCCTGCTAACGGAGCAAAAAATGAACAAATCAAACTTGCTATATCTATTTCATATTTTTCTGCTTCATTATTTATTTCGCTTTCTGCAAATACATTCAATCCTGTTGATAAAACAATAAAAACAAAAAACAATGTTTCGCCGCGCCATGCCGAAAGTTCAGCGGCAAAAATCATACTACACATCAATAGAGTAGCAACAAAAACCAATAATTTACTAAACTTTAGTCTCATAACCTTAACCCTTTATGCAAAAAAAAAGCTGGCGGCGTCCTACTCTCGCACGGGCGAGTCCCGCACTACCCTCGGCGATGGAGAGCTTGACTTCTGTGTTCGGAATGGGAACAGGTATTTCTTCTCCTCTATGGCCACCAGCAAAAAGCTGTAAGTTGAAAACTTAAGAGAACTGCAACTTCTCGAGATGCGAGTCGTTAATAATCTCACATTTAGTGAAGTTTTGAATTAAAATAAGCTAAGCCGCACGTCTTATTAGTACCGATCAGCTCAACGTATCGCTACGCTTACACCTTCGGCCTATCGAGGTCGTGGTCTACAACCTGACTTCAGAGACTTGCGTCTGGGAAAACTTGTCTTGGGGGAGGCTTGGCGCTTAGATGCTTTCAGCGCTTATCCGTTCCGAACATAGCTACCCGGCCTGCCGCTGGTGCGACAACCGAAACACCATTGGTTCGTCATTCCCGGTCCTCTCGTACTAGGGAATGTTCCCCTCAATTTTCCTGCGCCCACAGAGGATAAGGACCAAACTGTCTCACGACGTTTTGAACCCAGCTCGCGTTCCGCTTTAATTGGCGAACAGCCAAACCCTTGGGACCTTCTCCAGCCCCAGGATGCGAAGAGCCGACATCGAGGTGCCAAACCGCGGCGTCGATGTGAACTCTCGGCCGCGATCAGCCTGTTATCCCCAGAGTACCTTTTATCCGTTGAGCGACGGCGCTTCCACAAGCTACCGCCGGATCACTAGGTCCCGCTTTCGCGTCTGCTCGACGTGTCCGTCTCGCAGTGAGGCCTGCTTCTACCCTTGCGCTCGACGCACGGTTGCCGACCGTGCTGAGCAGACCTTCGAACTCCTCCGTTACTGTTTGGGAGGAAACCGCCCCAGTCAAACTGACCCTCTGGCATTGTCCCCTGGCCGGATTACGGCCCAGGGTTAGAACTCCGCCCGACTGAAACCGGTATTTCACATTGCGGCTCCACGGGCGCTGACGCGTCCGCTTCAAAGCCTCCCGGCTATTCTACATACAATCGACCAAAATCCAGTACCAGAATACAGTAAAGGTTCATGGGGTCTTTCCGTCCTTCTGCGGGTATCCGGCATTTTCACCGGCATTACAACTTCACCGAGATCCTCGTTGAGACAGCGCCCACAGCGTTACACGATTCGTGCAGGTCGGAACTTGCCCGACAAGGAATTTCGCTACCTTAGGACCGTTATAGTTACGGCCGACATTCACGGGGGCTTTGGTTCGGAGCTTCGCCTTGCGGCTGACCCCTTGCCTTGACCTTTCCGCATTGGTCACGTGTCACACTCTATACATCCTCTTCACGAGTTGGCAGAGTGCTATGTTTTTGTTAAACAGTCGCATGGGCCCATTTAGTGCCCCTCTAAGCATTACCTTAGAGGACCCCTTCTCCCGAAGTTACGGGGCTATGTTGCCGAGTTCCTTAACGAGGTTTCTCTCGCGCGCCTTGGTATTTTTGTACCCTCCCACCTGTGTCGGTTTTGGTACGGCTGGCATGTAAGTCACGCAATGCTTTTCTAGGAAGCATGGTGTCATGGCCTTGCTCCCGGCGAACCGGAAGCTCGGAACGTACGTTACCCGTACGCCCAAGGGATAACCATTAACCCTCGCCACTCACCTTCTCCGACATCGCACTTGAACCCTTCATACCAGTGCAGGAATATTAACCTGCTGTCCATCGATTACGCCTTTCGGCCTCACCTTAGGTGCCGACTGACCCCGGGCGGACGAACCTGCCCCGGGAAACCTTGGGATTCCGGCGACCAGAATTTCCATCTGGTTTTTCGTTACTCATGTCCGCATAATCACTAGTACGAAGTCCACGGCCGCTTCCGCGCACCGCTTCAACCCGTCGTACTACGCTCTCCTACCGTCGTGCTAAAAGCACGGCCCGCGAATTCGGTGCGACATTTACTCCCGATCATTTTCGGCGCAAAGTCTCTCGAGTAGTCAGCTGTTACGCACTGTTTAAATGATGGCTGCCTCTAAGCCAACATCCTACCTGTCTGAGAGACTCCACTGCCTTAGTGACTTAACTTAAGTTTGGGACCTTATTCGGCGGTCTTGGGCTGTTTCCCTTTCGACAATGAAGCTTAGCCCCCACTGTCTCACTGCCGGGTATGCAATCAATTTGGTCTTCGGAGTTTGACAGACTTCGGTACCCCGGTAGGGGCCCTAGATCAATCAGTGCTCTACACCCAAGTGAAGTATTGCCCGACGCTGCCCCTAAAGGCATTTCGGAGAGAACCAGCTATTACCCAGTTTGATAAGTCTTTCGCTCCAATCCTCAGCTCATCGAAGACCTTTTCAACGGTCACTCGTTCGGGCCTCCACCTCCTGTTACAGAGGCTTCACCCTGGCCAAGGATAGCTCACATGGGCTTCGGGTCCACCGCAAGCGACTAAAGGACGCCCTATTCGGACTCGCTTTCGCTTCGCATCCCCTTTCGGTTATGCTTGCCGCCTACGGTGACTCGCGGACTCATTATGCAAAAGGCAAACGGTCGCGTCGCGAACGACGCTTCCATAGCTTGTGGACGCACGATTTCAGGTCTGTTTCACTCCGCTAACAGCGGTTCTTTTCGCCTTTCCCTCGCGGTACTGGTTCACTATCGGTCATCATGGAGTATTTAGCCTTGGAGAGTGGTCTCCCCGGATTCAGACGGAGTTTCACGTGTTCCGTCCTACTTGGGATACCCATAGGCCCAATCGAAGTTTTCGCTTAAGGGGCTATCACCCGCTTTGGCCCTTCTTTCCAGAAGGTTCGGCTAACTTGATTGGTGCCACGACTGGGTCCCGCAACCCCGGAAGGCAAGCCTTCCGGTTTAGGCTGGTGCGCGTTCGCTCGCCACTACTTGCGCAATCGCGTTTGCTTTCTTCTCCTTGTGGTACTGAGATGTTTCACTTCCCACAGTGTCGCTCCATACGGACTATTTGATTCATCCGCAGGTAATACCCTATGAAAGGTATTGGGTTTCCCCATTCGGAAATCTCCGGATCAAAGCCCTTTGGCGGCTCCCCGAAGCTTATCGCAGCCTTATACGTCCTTCATCGCCTCATGATGCCAAGGCATCCGTCGTACGCCCGTATACGCTTAGCAAGAAATCTCGCTATCTCGTTTACGTTGCAATTCTCTTTAACTTCCAACTTCCGGTTTTCAAAATCGCCGTAGTCATTTCTGAAAAGCATAACATATTTTCCGTTGATTTTCTCAACAGACGCATTGAATATAAGTGCGGAATTATACGGTGTATCTTTATAAGTGAGAACGGGCTTATCAAGTTTCTTTATTACATCGCTTGTTTTATACATCAGAAAAACTCCTTTTTGCATTTTTGAAATCAAGTAACAATCGGTTTTTGCCGCTGTCAACAGATATTGTTTCTGCCTTCCTTTTTGCCTTGCAGAACCTGCTGTCATAACGGTCAAATTCTTTTTCGGCAGGATTGCCGTCAAGAATAAATCTGCCGTTATAGGAAACATTCATTGCACCCGATTTTGTTATATAATTCACGCTGTCATTGCTGAATTCAATCTGATTGTTCCTGATTCGTGATTTGAATTCATCAAATGTTTCAATATCTGAATCTGAAAGTTCGGTAACATACATATGATAATCGCCACCGAATCGGCACAAATCAAACTCGTTTTCAAGCGCTGTATCATCAGGAAAACTTCTGCCTTTGAGAATTCCGTTTGCCGAGTCGCTGTTAAACGGTTTGAATTCCAGTTCACCGTTTGAAATCAAAGCAA
>CALCHR010000029.1 GCA_937901185.1 uncultured Bacteroidales bacterium | reverse complement strand
GGAGTTTACTAAGAAAAATTTGTAGTTTACTAGTTTTTCCTAGTAAAGGCCTAAGTTTTGGAGATGCCTACCCATATATTTTCAAATTAGAATCAGCCTTCCTTTTTCAATGGGAAAATCGCCCTCCCTTTGCCTTCCCTGAAAATAGAAATTTTGCAAAGGGACTCAGCCGGCTCACCACTCTTCAAAGAGACGCAGCGAAAACTTGAAACCAAAGTTTACCTGATTCTTGGCCATGCCCAGAAAGGCTCCGACATCTACCACGTGGGTGGACAAGCCATACCCCACCTCGCCATAAGGCACAAGCGACTGCACACTGAGCAGGTTGCAATAGATTCTCTCTTTCTTGATGGCCCGCGACAGGTATTTGATGCGGGAGACGAGCAACATGGGACTTTCGAAGGCGGCGCAGCATCGGAGATAGTATTTCGACTCGTTGTACCAACGCGAGTCGAGCACTTGGAACTGGCCGGACATATCGTCTTCCCATCCGCTGGGCATATTGTTGTCGCGGAAATATTCGTAGTCCAAGAAATAAGAGGCTCCTCGGTTGGTATAAAGACCGGCGCCCAGTCTGAGATAAAGCGAACGCAGGGCATAGAGGTCGCGCTTGTACTTCACGTCCATCTCCCAACGCTCATACTCGCTGTGGCAATTATAGATTTTGATGCCGCGCTCATAGTCTAACATAAAGGTGGGAAAATCGGAGTTGAGCAAAACGCGTCGGCCGTTCTTCCAATAATAACGGATGGCAGGCGTCCATTCCAGGTGGATGCGCGGAGAGAAACTATTGATGTTGCGCTGCATGCCGCTCTCGGCCGCCACATTGTTCCAATCTACCAAAGAGCGGTGGTGGAAGTTGGCGCCTACGCTGAGATTCAGGCCGGCTATGGGAGATATTGAAAATTGGCCACGGACGTAGCTGTCGCGATAATAATAGAACTTATAATTATCGAAGACGTTTATCAGCGAGTCGTAGGCCGTGATGTGCTCCATCTTTTTGCGGACGTCGTCGGCTTGGTCGCTGCTGTACATATCGTTGTTATTGCCCATCTCAAAGCCGAACTTTGCATCCACACGGGGAGCTACCAAAATCACCAGCGGCACTTTCCAATAAACACGGCGCTGCTTGAAGTTGTAACCCACCTGTCCGCCCAACTTCAGCTGTTGCCCTCGAGGAAAATTAAAGCCAAGGCCCAACTTGGTCTGCAACATCAAACCTTTACTCCTACTCCACTGCACCATTGAGGGTGTGACGATGGCCGGTAGTTTCATCCTGCCGCTCTTGCCCAAGCGAAAATCATGCTTGTCAAAAAGAAAATCCTGAGCTTTTTCGGAGAGAATGGGTTTGCGTTTCTCCAAAGTGTCTGAGAGTGTGAGGGTATCTATATGGAGTGCTTTTTGGTAGACCAAATTCTCTTGCTCCGTCAGGGGATAAGGGCGGATGGAATCAAAGTAAGCCTTATCGGAACGCATGGCCGTGGTGTCAATCCGCATTTGATAAAGATGCGTCTGGTCATAGCTCTTTACCTTTTTCAAAGGCTGCATCTCATCCGCAGGCTCAAAGACATAACTTGTTTTTCCCTCCATCTGCCAGTGCATCTTGTTGCCCAGCAAAGAGATTTTGCTGTCCACGCTAATACGCTCCGGCAGCAAGGAAGAAAGCCCCTCGCGTCCCATATATGCTGTAAGAGAATAGTCCATCAAGTTATAGCGATAGTTGAAAGTAAGCATCCTGACCGCACCGCTTCGCAAGTCTACATCAATCGTACCTTCAACCAACTGCGTATTGTGGAAACGCGGCGTCACCTTTATGCGCATCCGCTTTTCGCCCTCCTCCTTAAAAGTTTTCTTACAGGAATATTTATAGTACCTTCGGTTGCGAATATGCAACGGCGACAGCACTCTATCCGAAAATAAGTTGGTAGAATAAATAGATAGGTTGAAGCGGTCTATTTCTGCATAGTCGAGTCCACTAGTTCGTGGCATCGTTCCAAAATAGGCTATGTTTTTCCAGTCCATCTCGCCCGTCGTGCGCCGACTGAATTTCACATGCCGCTCGCCTAAATAGACATGCTCACCTTTCTCTATCTTGGAAAGGTTGGGGATGTAATGCATCACCCATCCTTTCCTCTTGGTCTTTGTTTCTAAGAGATAGCGCAGATAAAGGTCGGCCGAAAAATTTTCCAGTTCCAAGCCTTTACGCTGCGTATAGGAGAAGACACTCGCCATGACCGAATCGACCTCAAGCTTTTGCGCCACCAAACAGAGAGGGAGCAAACTGCAAATAGCCAAGAGCCAAAGACGGAAGCGAAGGGCCTTCATGGGGCTTTCTGATAATGGATTAAAAGCGCGAAACGGCCTTGACGCCTTTAACAGTCCGCAGTTTCTTCATCAAGGTATTCAGCACCTGCGTATCGTCTACCATCACTGTCAAGATACCGGAGAAGAGCCCGTCGTTGCTATCGATACTGATGCTGCGAAGCATAATGCGCTCTTCCTTTGAGATGATGGAGGTGATGTTATTGACGATGCCCAAATCGTCGTTACCCACCACGTTGAGCGTGATAGGATATTTTCCGCCACCCTTACCGGCCCATCGTGCAGCCACTATTCGATAACCGAAACGCTCACGCAGGGCTGCAGCATTGGGACAGTTGGTGCGGTGAATCTTTATCCCGCCGTTCACTGTAACAAAGCCGAAGACGTCGTCGCCATAAACAGGGTTGCAGCAGCGTGCCATCTGAAAGTCCAAGCCTTTCAAGTTGCTGTCTATCACCAGCACATCACCATCACTCTGCGACCTGCGGTCTACCTCCTTCTCAAAATTAAATTCCCCGGCGCTGCGCACTCCGGAACGCTCCAACTGATTGTTCTCTCTACGAGTGAGTTCCACGTACATCTCTATCAGATGATTCATGTCCATACGCTCGTCGGATATAGCGCGGTAAAATTCCAACGACTCTTTGAACCCGGCTTTCTTGACCAACTGGTTGATGATAGATTCGTCCCAGTCTATTTTTCTGTTCTTTAGTTTGCGCTCAAGGAATTCGCGGGCCAGAACAATTTCTCCGGCCTGCGTATCTTTTACGGCGGCTCTGATTTTTGCTTTGGCGTGGGAAGAAACTACGATGTTTTGCCACTCGGCTTTCGGAGTTTGCTGAGTGGAGGTAAGAATCTCAACCATCACACCGCTCTCCAACTTGTGGCGAATGGGAACATTACGCCCGTTGATGCGACCGCCTACGCAGCGATTGCCAATACCTGTATGGATGTGGTAAGCAAAATCCAAGACTGTGGCACCCGGAGGTAAATGATAGAGGTCGCCTTTGGGAGAAAAGACATAAACATCCTTTGCGTCGGTATCGGTCGTTAGGCTGTTGGCCAACAGGTCTTCGTTGCCCGTTTCAAGAGCACTACGAATATCAGCAAGCCAAGAGTCCACCGTACCGCCACTGCTTTTCACACCTTTATAACGCCAATGGGCTGCCAAGCCTCGCTCGGCGACTTCGTCCATTCGTTCGGTGCGTATCTGAACTTCTACCCATTTTTCTTCGGGTCCTTTTACCGTGACGTGCAAACTTTCGTAGCCGTTGCTCTTTGGCACGGTCAACCAGTCGCGTAGGCGTTTTAAGTTGCTCTCATATTGGTTGGTTATCAGCGAAAAAACTTTCCAGCACTGCTCTTTTTCTTTCTCCAGCGGCGCATCTAAGATGATGCGGATGGCAAACAGGTCGTATACTCCTTTGAAACCGCATTGCTGCTTCTTCATCTTCTGCCAGATGGAGTGGATACTTTTGGTGCGGCCCTTCATGTGGTAATGCAAGCCCTCTTGGTCGAGCATTTCCTTAATAGGGGCAAGGAAGCGCTCTATATAGGCGTCACGACTTTTCTTCGTGGCGTTGAGTTCTTCCTTTATCATATAATAGGCATCGTGTTCCAGATACTTCAGAGAGAGGTCTTCCAGTTCGCTCTTGAGGCGATAGAGTCCCAGTTTATGAGCCAAGGGCGCATAGATATGAGCGGCTTCCAGCGACAGTTTCTTCTGTTCTTCTACATTCTCTGTGCCTTTCACTGAGCGCATAGCATTGACGCAGTCGGCTATGAGCAACAACACCAAGCGCATATCTCCGGCCTGGTTGACAAAGAGATTTCTAAAATTGTCTGTCTGCATGGCTTCGGGTTTCACGTCTAAAGCCGCCACACGCAAGAACGATTGCAACAGAGCGCCCATATCCTCGCCGAACTCTTTACTCACGGCCTCTACGGCATCGCCACAAACCTGCCAAAGCACATAGGCGGTCAAGACCTTGCCACGCAAACCTATTTCCGTTCCTGCCAGCGCCACGGATTGCAATGCATGCTCCAACTTGTTACGACCAAAAGCATCGCGGGGAACTTCCGCCCCACAATTTTCTTCTAAAAATTGGGCCAGTCTGCGAGCCTCTTCCTTTGAAGGACGCGCCGTAGGGATGCGCCACAAAGCTAAAAGCGCCTTGCGCACTGCTACTTGTTCCGTAACCGACAGATTATTTTCTCTCATACTGATATCGATTTCTATTCCTACATGCAAATATAGAAAAACAAAGCGACAGACAAAACTTTACGCCCTGCCTGTCACTCGTTTTTTACACTATTTATTATAACATTTCTCCTACAGGACGCCTTGGGCTATCATGGCTCGTGCCACTTTCATAAATCCGGCAATGTTAGCTCCCTTCACATAATTGACAAAGCCATCTTCTTGTCGGCCATATTTGCAGCACTGCTCGTGGATGCTTTCCATGATTTGATGCAAGCGGGCATCCACCTCTTCTGCACTCCAGGCCAGGTGCTCGGCATTTTGTGTCATCTCCAAGCCGCTCACCGAAACTCCTCCTGCATTGGAAGCCTTTCCGGGAGCGTAAAGAATTTTTGCTGACAAGAATGCGTCTACGGCCTCAGGAGTGGAGGGCATGTTGGCACCTTCGCTCACTGCGATGCAACCATTGGCCAGCAATGTCTTAGCATCTTCGCCGTCCAACTCATTTTGCGTAGCACAGGGGCAAGCTATGTCGCATTTCTCCGCCCAAGGACGACCTCCGGCCACATACTTCACGCCATACTCTTCGGCATATTCGCGGATGCGACCTCTATAGAGATTCTTCAGCTCCATAATGTAGTCTAACTTCTCGCGTGTAAAGCCTTCGGGGTCATAGATGTAACCATCCGAGTCGCTCATCGTCACCACCTTGGCGCCTAGCTGCAGCAATTTTTCTGCTGTGTATTGAGCCACATTACCCGAACCGCTCACGCAGACCGTTTTTCCTTTGATGTCTATATTCCTAGTCTTCAGCATCTCCATAAGGAAATACACATTGCCGTAACCTGTGGCCTCGGGGCGTATAAGCGAACCGCCGAAGTCAATGCCCTTTCCGGTAAAGGTACCGGTGTTTTCACGGGCCAACTTCTTGTACATGCCATACATATAGCCCACTTCGCGTCCGCCCACACCGATGTCGCCGGCCGGGATGTCGGTATCGGGACCTATGTGGCGCCAGAGTTCTGTCACAAAGGCTTGGCAGAAACGCATCACCTCGGCATTCGACTTGCCGCGGGGCGAAAAATCCGAACCTCCTTTTGCGCCACCCATGGGGAGCGTGGTCAGAGAGTTCTTAAAGGTCTGTTCAAAAGCCAGGAACTTCAAAATGCCGGGTTTCACTGAGGCGTGAAAACGGATACCTCCTTTATAGGGACCGATGGCGTTGTTGTGCTGTACGCGATAGCCCATATTGGTATGCACCTTTCCCTTATCGTCTGTCCACGTCACGCGGAAAGTAAAGATGCGTTCGGGGATACATAGGCGCTCCACCAAATTGTTTTTCTCAAACTCCGGATGCTCATTATAAACATCCTCTATACTCTCCAAGACTTCCTGAACGGCCTGATAATACTCCGGCTCACCGGGAAATCTGCGCTTCAAATCCTCTATAACTTCTGAAGTTTTCATAAGTCTGTTTTGCTTCGTGCTTTATACTTCTTAAAATTCAGACGCAAAGTTAAGAAAATATACCAGAAAACAAAACTTTGTAAAGATATATCTGCAAAATAATAGCAATTTTACAGAAAACACACCCACAAATCTACCATTTTTACACAAAACAGCCTTCTGTATGCAATGCAAATACAGAAGGCTCTCTGACCTCTATTTTTTAGCCCTTATAAGTATCTGATTTTCAATAGTCATTTTCGGCCGTTTCTTAGGTAAAAGCTAGGTGAATTTCG
>CALCHR010000028.1 GCA_937901185.1 uncultured Bacteroidales bacterium | reverse complement strand
ATTCAGTTTAATCAGCAAAATAATGAAGTTAACTTGGGAGACACCTCTAACACCTTAAATCGCGATTCTCGTGAACGCGTTAAAGCGGCTGTGCTAGGTTTATTAGATAGTCTAGCTAAAAAACAGGCACAAGAAAGCGATACTACTGATATCATCACGGTAGACGAAATACCTGAAGATACTACAGAGGAGACTTACGATGAATAATCCAATTCAAGACATTCTAAATAGATTAGAAATTACTGAAACAGGCACCTATGAAAATCATTTTTATATTATTAACTTAGAGGACAGCAATGCATATGCAAAGATGTATACTAAGCTGACTAAAAAGGCTATCAATACTGAATTCCCTTCTTTCGGTACTAATACAAGTGATTCGACAGTAAAAATTACAAACTACTTTGAATTAGAAGAGGACAATAAAAAGTATTTGTTATTCTTAATCGCTGACTTTGATCAAGATAACTACTACTTAAAAATTGGAGGTTTCTAATCCAATGATTTTTGAATATGCAGTACAAAAAACTTTTAACCAATCTATAGACGTTGTTGACATAGGTAATACTGCGTTACGTTGCACTAATCGGCAAATGTCTGAATATTATATTATTGTTAAAACTGTAATGGGCAAAGTGCATATCATTAAGTTTGGTCCAGTATGTCCTGATTTAGATGTCCTGTTAGAAGACTTTTCTGTTGCGTACAAGAAGATTGACTACAAGGAAATGTCAATCTTTAAAGAAATTGACAAGTTTATCAATGATTATAAAAAAGAAGTAAACACAATCGAAGAGCTTACAGAGTTTGAGGCTTGGCAAGCTTTTCCTGCTATTAAAGATTTTTTTGAAAGTGTGGGCTAATTATGGCAGTAAAAGACGTAAAAAATTACTACTACACTATGATGTCGCAATACCTAGAAGAAAAGCAAAATCTTGCCGACTTTGAAGATGCGCTGAAGAGTGGACACATCACAGAAGAGCAGATGCAAGAAGCTATGGAAACAGTAGCAGATTTGGAAAAGAATTATTTCCGTCTGGCTTATATTATGTATTTGCTTGATATTCCGAACAGACCCGAAAAGCGTAAAAGGTTTTTAAAGCAGTTTGCTCCTATTGAGGCAGAATTTAAACGACTTGGCGCAGACCTGCCTACAGTTGAACTCGAGAACGTAGATGTTCTTGCTCATTTCAAGCAGGCACTAAAAGACCTAAAAGATGCTAATGCTGAATAAAAGACGAGGAAACTCGTCTTTTATAAAACCAATAAATTAATAATTTATTAAATTATAAGCATAAATATATAGAGACTCTGTCTATAATATAATTAAAGAAAGCGAGACTTTATGGAATCCATTATTACAGATCTAGAACAACTTAGTCAGGCCGCCGAGCCGCTAACATTTTTGAGTGAAGAAGGCGCTAAGACTGATGAAGGCAAAGAAATCATAGCTAAGCTTAAAGCAGTGCTAGAAGCTAATCCCGAGATGCTTGGTATTAGCGCACCTCAAATTGGCATTAATAAGCGAATCTTTTGTTTACGCTTTAATGACGTAATCAAAACTTTTATTAATCCGATTATTACCAAGAAAACCGGTATTAAAATCGTGGTAGAAACCTGCGCTTCTATGCCTGGTAAGGAAATTGTAATTGCAAGACCTGCTGAACTTACTTGCGTCTATTACAACGATGAATTCAAGTATGAAGACAACAAGCTACTAGACGTCGCAGCAAGTATTTTTGACCAACACGCACAAATGCTTGATGGTGTTTATCCTAATGAGCTTGGCTTGGTTTCTGACATTGAGATCGACGGTCACATTGAAGAAGCAGACCTAGAAACTATTATACCGTTCTATCGTGATACTTTTTTACCTACAAAGCTAAAAGGTCTGCAAGACTACATTAGCACGGATGAAAAAGCTCAGAAAGACTACAAGTTTTTAAAATTTACAGAGGGTGTTATAAATGGAAGAAACACAGTAGTCGAGCCTGAAGGAGCAGCGAAAAATAGGACTGCTGCTAAGCGAGCAGCTAACAAAACCATGCTAAATATGGCCAAGGCGGAGCAAACAGCTCAAAAGATGTCTTTTAATAACTTTGTTAAAAACATTAGTAAGAAGTCCCACTAAGCGAGGTACACGATATGTCTAAAAAAATGATTAGTCTGGAGGTTTCCGCAGAGCTAAAAGAAGCTCTGCGTGTAGAAGCCTTTAATCAGGCAATAAGTATCTCAGCGCTAATACGTCAAATACTAGAAAACAAGTTGATGGCAGATAAGCCTGCGAATACCTCGGAGTAATGCCATATGTCAATTAGCAAAACAGAAAAAGCATTATTAGTGGTAGAGTCGCCTAATAAGGTAAAAACTATCAGCAATATTCTAAAAAACGCTGGCTATAAAAACATAGGTGTTATTGCCTCCGTTGGACACATTATGGTTCTAGGCGATGGTGGTACCGCGTTTAATTCCGGTATTGACCCAGACAAGAACTTTAAAATGAATCTAAAGGTAGCGGATGACAAGCGTAAAGTCGTGTCTGAAATCACTGATAAAGCCAACGGTGTAGACAAAATTTATATAATGACTGACGGTGACCGCGAAGGTGAAATCATTGCATGGAGTATTATTAAGTTTTGTAAGCTACCTAAAGAAAAATGCTATCGAGTTATTACTCATGAAATCACTTCTAAAGCCATCTTACACGCTCTTGAAAACTCTTTGAGTTTTAATGATAACCTTGTAGATGCCGGCTTTGGTCGTATGATGACCGACAAGTTAATAGGTTATGGCCTGTCTCCTATTGGTAAGAAATATATAGGTGCCAGGTCTATTGGTCGTTGTCAGACTGTTGGTCTAAAGCTTATATCTGATAGAGAAGCAGAGATAGCCGAGTTCATACCTGAGCTATTTTTTAATCTCTATCTAAACTTCAAAAAGAATAGCAAAGACTATACGGCAAAATACTTTATGTACGATGATACGGTCATAGATAGATTCACAAACAAAAAAGATGCTGAGGCTGTAATAAGTAACTGCGTACCTGATTCATATAGTATTTATGAGATAAATGAAAGCGTTAAAAAAGAAGCTCCTAAACCTCCTTTTTGTACCGCTACCTTCCAACAGGAAGCGGCAAGTAAAATTGGCCTACGTGTAAAAGACGCCATGAGCTGTGCGCAAAAATTATTCGAAGGTATTAGCATTGACGGTAAGCATACCGGCTTGATTACCTATATGCGTACAGATTCTACTCGTTTATCAATTGATTTTGTTAAAGAGACTAATTCTTATATTGAGGGGAAATATG
>CALCHR010000027.1 GCA_937901185.1 uncultured Bacteroidales bacterium | reverse complement strand
GTAGGAGGAGTACCCTCGTAGAGGGGGAGGTGGTAGATTATTTGCAAGGAAATACCCCCTCCGCTACGCTCGTCCCCCTAAGCTAAGGGGACAATCCTTGAGACTTGGACAACAACTATATTATTACCTTTCGGTAAATCTACATCATTACCTTTATTTATCCTTCTTGCCTGCTTTGGTGGTTACGATGATCACTCCATTCTTTCCTTTTTCACCATACGTCTCTTCTGCAGCCTTGGAACCCGCTTTGAGCACATCAATATGATCAATGGTCTCTGAATTAATCTTAGCAAAATCTTCGGGTGATATTTCCTTTCCGTCTACAATGAGAAGAGGTTCTGTAACTACAGAAACTGATTTGTCGTCGTTTCCCGTGAGCCTTACAATCTTGGCATCCGTATATATCACGTGATGCTTCTCCACCACGCCTTTGCCTTGCTTGTAGGCAATCATATACTTTGAGATGCGTTTGCCTTCGAGCTGCGAACCGTCGAAGTGCTCTATCGGCTGCTTGTCGATGATGTACTTGTCTATCGTGTCGTTTGCTACCTTGGCTTGGGTGCCGATGGCTACGGCACAGAGTGCCGTCAATAGGATTGTTCTCATAATTTTGAATGTTTTAGTGGGTTTAATTTATTGCTAACATTGAAGTACTTCCTTCCTCAGAATCTTTGTTCATGATATACATCTTGGTGGTGCCGTCGGCCAGCGTGGCAGTCACCAATACGCACTCTTTGATGGGCGATGCCGTTACCGTCTCTACATCCTCCACATTCATCAGTTGCTGCACATATCCGGCAATCTCTACGGTCGTGAAGGCCTCGCTGGGCACCTCCTCTTGCGGTAGTTGTACGTTGAGCACAAGCAGCAGGGCGATGGCAGCCGCTGCACCGCTAATCCAAGCCATACGGCGGATGATAGGTCTTGATTGCTTGGGCTTCGTTTGACTCATGATGCGGTCAAACTCCTCGGCTCCCTCCTTGGAGAGCAACGCTTCGTTGGCGTGCTCCATCCGTATCATCTGGGCTATGGCGCGTTCATCCTCCTCAGCCTCGTTTGCGGCGTAGTATGCCGCGAGCAAGGCCTCCTCGGCCACCGTCGTTTCCGCTTCGAGGTACCTGGCCACGAGTGCCATGCGCGTATCCTTATCCTTTATATCCATCATAACTGACCTTTTATTAGTTCCAACATCTGTTTTCTTGCTTTCGACAAGGTAGACTTGATGCTTGTCTTAGGCTTGCCTGTGCGTGTAGCTATCTCATCGAGCGAGAGCCCCTCGTCGTTTCTCAGGTGAAGATACTCCCGCTGTGTCGTGGTGAGCGACCCATAGATGCTCTCCTGTATGCGCCTTAGGTCCTCACGGTCGGTCAGCACGGTCGCTTCGGTGCCGCCAAGGTAGTTGTCGTGTGTCAGTGCCTGCAGCTCCAGATGTGCCTTCCGATAGTGCTCCACGCAGATATTCTTCGTCAGCCTTATGGCCATCGCCTCGGTATCTTTCATCGGGTAGCCCTGCTCCGTCAGCTCCCAAAGCGCAATCATCGCCTCCTGCACCACATCGTCGGGCTCTATTCCCGAGGGCAGTGCAAAGCTCCGCGCCAGCGCCAGCAGCTTGCCTCTAACTCTCCTCGACAATATGTCAAATCTGTCCTTCTCCATAATTATTGTATCTACTATGAGGACGTAAAACCGAGACAAAAGTAAATCAGAAAAATAAACTAAGTAAAAATAATTATTGGTGTCCGCTAAATTTTTCTTATTGGTTTTCGCCAGGAACAAAAAGAGCAGCCCGCTCTCGTTGAAGGAACGAGGCGGGCTGTTGGTCTTTCTTTCTATCAAGCAACGCACTTAAATGCGGTGAATCATCTCTCGGAAGATGTCGGCCATGAGGGGCTGCACGGCATTGGCTGCGCACTGCACTTCTTCGTGGCTCACTTCGACAATCTTTCCTTCCACTCCGAGGTCGGTGATAATGCTGATGCCAAACACGCGGATGCCACAATGGCGAGCTACAATCACCTCGGGCACTGTACTCATGCCCACGGCGTCGGCTCCCAGGATGCGGAACATTTTGTACTCGGCAGGCGTTTCGTAGGTGGGGCCTTGCGTTGCGATATATACGCCCTCTACCTTTCTGATGCCCTTCTCGGCAGCAATACCACGGGCCATATCGAGCAACTCGCGGTTGTAAGCCTCGCTCATATCGGGGAAGCGCGGGCCGGTGGGGAAGTTAGGGCCGTGCAAGGGGTGTTCGGGCATGAAGTTGATGTGGTCGGTGATGAGCATGAGGTCGCCTATTTCAAAGTCGGGGTTCATTCCGCCGGCGGCATTGCTCACAAAGAGTGTCTTGATGCCCAGCTCGTGCATCACGCGCACAGGGAAAGTCACCTCCTTCATCGTGTAGCCTTCATAGTAGTGGAAGCGACCTTCGAGGGCCATCACTTCCTTGCCTCCCAAGCGGCCGAAGAGGAGTCGGCCGGAGTGGCCTTCTACGGTAGATACGGGGAAGTTGGGAATCTCGGAATACGGGAAAGCATCTACCACTTCTATCTCAGCAGCCAGGCGTCCTAAACCGGTTCCGAGGACGATGGCCGTTTCCGGGGCAAGCTGCGTGTGGGCTTTAATCCACTGCGCAGTCTCTTGTATTTTCTGTAACATAGTCCATAATTATTTGGTTAAACTTAGGGGTGTCATCGTTGAGAAACTTTACTTCGATGGGCTGCACACAGAGTTTTTCTCGTAAAGCAAGGGGCAGTTCGTAGTCGGAAAGGCGCGCGGCATCCTTGGCCGTAGTGATGACCATATCCACCTGCTCTGCCAAGCGTCCGATATGGCTGAGTTCCTCGCTGCTGAAGCGATGGTGGTCGGCAAAGGTGAGCGGCTCCACAGAGGCGCAGCGGCTACGGAAATACTCGATGAAGGCTTGCGGGCGAGCTATGCCGCAAACGAGCAACACACGCTGCTGGCACAAGCGCAAAACGGGTGCATCTTCTTGGGTGCCTTGCGTCAGGCCGTTGGCTTCGGGATACACATTATATATATTACCGTAGGCCATGGTGCTAAAGAAAAGGTGCTGGTGAGCCTCGGGGCGCAGGCGTTTCTCTATGCGTTGCTGTTCGGAGCGCGAGAGGTGGGGCGGACACTTAGTGACGACTATCACATCGGCACGACGCGCACCGGCGGCACTCTCACGCAGACGACCGGCGGGCAGCACGGCATCGTCGCAATAGAGGGAGGCATAGTCGGTGAGCAGCACGGAGAGGCCGGGCTTGACGTAGCGGTGCTGATAGGCATCGTCGAGCACCACCACATCGGGGCGGCGCTCCGACTGGAGCATGCGGTCGAGCCCGGCACAGCGGTCTTCGCATACGCAAACACGCACCGCGCTACAAGAATGTTGCACCTGCCACGGCTCGTCGCCGATGGCCGACGCCGCACTGCCGGCGCCTTCCACAAAGCCCCGCGTAGTGCGGCCGTAGCCTCTTGAAAGCATTCCGCAGAAGAGACCGCTACGGCTCAAGAGGCGGAGTATGTATTCTGTGTGAGGGGTCTTTCCCGTTCCGCCTACAGCCAAATTTCCCACCGAGATAACGGGCAGCGGGAAAGTGCGCTGCTTGAGCCATCCACAATCGAAGAGCCAATTGCGCAAGGCCATCACGGCGGCATAAAGCCAGGCAAAGGGAAGAAGGACTTTCATAGGTAAAAACAAAATTGGATTTGCCTGGCGCAGAGCCGACAAATCCAATTTTCTAAATCTATTTCAAATTGGGTTCGTAAGGCATTTTTGCTTGGAGGAAGCTACCATTCTCTACACCGTAGACAAAGCGCAACGGCTCGTAGTAGGTTCCCAGCATCGACTTAACGCGCGCCTCCATATAGTCGCTCTTGACAGCGTCCAACAGATTCTCAAACCATTGAGCAGGTGCAGGAGCCGAAGTCACGCCATAAGTTTCGAGCTTGGCAAGAGCAGCAGCCTCTTCGATAGCATCATCAAGAGTGCCGAGGCGGTCTACGAGTTTGATGCCAAGAGCTTGGTGGCCTGTCCAAACACGACCTTGAGCAATGCTATCAACAGCCTCAACGGTCATGCCTCGGCCCTCAGCTACGCGCTTGAGGAAGAGGTCGTATCCACGCTCTACATAAGCCTGCATGGCTGCACTTTCTGCGGGGTTGAAAGGACGGCCTGTAGAACCAAAGTCTGAACTCTGGTTGGTCTTCACCATGTCAAAATGCAGACCAAGTTTGTCTGTCAGCAAGCCGGAAAGGTCGGGCACCATACCGAAGATGCCGATACTACCGGTCAGCGTGGTAGAGTCGGCAACGATGAGGTCGGCGCCACAAGACATATAGTAGCCACCAGAAGCTGCAAGGTCGCCCATGGAAACCACTACGGGTTTCTTGGTCTTCAACAATTGGACGGCACGCCACATCTGCTCAGAAGCAAAGGCACTACCACCACCAGAGTTGACGCGCAGCACCACAGCTTTCACACTCTCGTCGTTGGCTAATTTATCAAGGTCTTCCACCACTGTGCT
The DNA here is from genome assembly GCA_937901185.1 of uncultured Bacteroidales bacterium. Classification (GTDB taxonomy): domain Bacteria; phylum Bacteroidota; class Bacteroidia; order Bacteroidales; family Bacteroidaceae; genus Alloprevotella. Next base: position 14,240 of record CALCHR010000027.1, on the reverse strand, counting down.
ACCTACGATTTCGGCTTCGCCACCAAAGGCTGACGAGGTGCTCTCATCTACAATAGAGCCGTAGGCATAATATACAGCCACCTTGTCGCTATGAGTATCCTCTTCTGCAAGCTGGCATACTTCTTTCACGGTCAAGAGATTCACCTTCTCGGTCTCAGCCAGTGTACGCAATTTGTCGCGCACGCCATCTACATAAGCCAAAGAGTCCACCAGTTGCAAGCGGCAATAGTCTTCAGTGGCAGCCAAAGATACATAGTTGTCGGCATAGGCGTTGAGGGTGTCTACAGAAAGACCACGCGAAGCGGCTACGTCACGGCATACCACATTCCAAATATCAGAGATGTAGGACTGCACTTGCTCGCGGTTGGGGTCGCTCATGGAGGTATTGGTGAAAGGCTCTACGGCACTCTTGAAAGTACCTACTCGGAACACCTGCATCTTTACACCCACTTTTTCCAAAAGTTCTTTGTAGAAGATGGGTTGCGAAGCAATACCATGCCAGTCGAGCATACCGCTAGGGTTGAGCAATACATAGTCGGCCACACTGGCTACATAGTAAGCGCCCTGAGTATAGTTGTCACCATAAGCTAAAAGAAATTTGCCGCTCTCTTTGAAATCAACCAAGGCCTTGCGCAGCTCCTCAAGCGAAGCAAAGTCGGCACCAAGAAGACCACTCTCAAGATAAATACCCTTGATTTTATCATTGTCCTTGGCCACCTTCACGGCCTTAAGCAGGTCATCAAGACCTTGCTCCTGCAAAGCGGTCTCGCCAAGGAGTTCAAGCATCGGATTTTCTTCTGCACACTCTACAATACCACCAGATAGCTGTAAGTGTAGCACTGAGCCTTCTGTAACCATAGGTTTCTGATTGCCGGAAACGGCTGTTGAGATTAGCATAACAAAGCCAACCAAGAATGCCAAAGTACCTGCAACAATAAGGCCCAGCACGGTGGCTCCTACATACTTCAAAAAATCTTTCATAATATTATTTGTTAAATTCTAAATTTCTTAGTCTATGCGCACAGCCTTTATCACATTGTCCAACTGCTGCAATTGTGTACATATATTCTTTACATCCTCTATATCATAGACCTTCATATCGATAGAGCCTTCAAAGATTCCGTCCTTGGTCTCCAACGTGATGCGACGCACAAAGAACTGCATCTGCTTGTGAAGCACGTCGGCGATAGAATAGAGCACACCATGGCTGTCAATACCCTTTATATAGATAGTAGTATCAAAGAGCATCGTCCTATGAGTCTCCCATTTTGTAGCGATGATACTGTTGCCGAAGTGGGTCTTGTGTTTCGTAGCCACCTCGCAACTGCGTTTGTGAATCTCAAGTGTGTTATGCGGAGTGATATAGCCCATCACGTCGTCGCCGGGTATGGGTCGGCAGCAAGGCGAGATAACACATTGCGCCAACACCTCTTCTGTCAGAGGTAGCGTCTTTTTCTTGTTGATATTCTTTATCAGTTCACCGGCATTGAGCGAGGCTGTTTCGTCTTTCTGGTTTTTCTTTCCCACAAAGGGTATAAACTTGCGCCAGCCCTTTCGCTTCACCTTTCCACTAAGGAAATCAAAGTCGTCATCGCCTACCACAATTTTACTATCACCAATGCTGCACAGGAACTCTTCGCGGGTAACCAAGTTGTGGTACTTGCTCAGTCTCTCAACTGCAGAAATGGTATACTCTATGCCCTTGGTCTCAAAAGCCTTGCGCAAAAGTTCTTCGCCCTTACGCTGCTTCTCTCGGTTCTCACGACGCAAGATGGCCTGAATCTTTCCTTTGGCCTTAGCCGTGTTGGCATATCCAATCCACTCGGGCTGCACACGCTGTTTGCTTGAAGTAAGAATCTCTACCTGGTCACCGCTTTTAAGACGGTAACTCAGAGGCTCCAGTTTGTGGTTCACCTTGGCTCCGATACAGTGACTTCCTAAGAACGAGTGGATGGAAAAGGCAAAGTCCAACACTGTAGAGTTGGAAGGCATAGTTTTTATTTCTCCCTTGGGAGTAAACACAAGTATCTCGGAAGCGAAGAGATTGAGCTTGATAGCATCGAGAAAATCGAGTGTATCAGGCTGTGGATCGTCGAGAATTTCCTTGATAGAGTTCAGCCACTTGTCGAGTTCGTTCTCATCGTACTCTGCGTTGGCATCCTTATATTTCCAATGGGCAGCAAAGCCTTGCTCTGCAATATCGTCCATGCGGTCGGAGCGGATTTGTACCTCAATCCATTTGCCTTGCTTACTCATAAACGTATTATGCAAGGCTTGATATCCGTTGGCCTTGGGATTACTCAACCAGTCGCGGAAGCGAGAGGGATGGGGTTTATAAATCTTTGTCAGATTACCATAGATGCGATAGCACTCATCTATTTCTTGCTCTCTATTCTTGGGAACAAACACGATGCGGATGGCAAGGATGTCGTAAATCTCGTCGAACGGCACATGCTTGTTCTGCATCTTCATCCAGATAGAGTAAGGACTCTTTACACGGGCCTTGATAGAGTACTTACAACCCATCTCATCGAGTTTCTCACAGATTTCCGGAGTGAACTTATCGAAAATAGTATCACGCTCCGGTTGTGTCTCTGCCAACTTAGCTTCGATGGCTTCGTACTCTTCGGGATGCTCGTACTTAAAGCTTAGATTCTCCAACTCGGTCTTGATTTTATTCAAGCCCAAGCGGTCGGCCAATGGTGCAAAGATATAGAGTGTCTCGCCGGCTATTTTATATTGCTTGCTGGGCAACATACTTGAGAGGGTACGCATGTTGTGCAAGCGGTCTGATATCTTGATCAAGATGACACGTATGTCATCGCTCATGGTAAGCAGTAGTTTCTTGAAAGTCTCGGCCTGCAACGAAGCACGGTCTCCAAAGATACCGCCGGAGATTTTTGTCAGTCCCTCAACAATGTTTGCAACCTTCGGGCCAAAGAGATTGCTTAAGTCCTCGTTGGTATAGTCTGTATCCTCCTCTACGTCGTGCAACAAAGCAGCACAGATAGACGTTGAGCCAAGACCTATTTCTTCGCAGGCAATTTGTGCCACAGCTATCGGATGGAGTATGTAAGGTTCTCCCGATAGGCGACGCACTCCCTTATGGGCCTGTTTGGCAAAGTTGAATGCTTTGGTAATTACATCCACCTTTCTACGGTGGTTAGAAGCCAGATAAGTATCCAGAAGTTTCTGAAAGGCTGCATTGATCAGCTCTTCATCCTTCTGTTCTTGGGGCGACAATGTTTTCATATTGGATTCTTGCATAGCGCTTCCCTCCTATTCTGATTTAAGGAAGACAAAGGAGTGTCTGCATAACACCCCCTGTCGATTTCTATTATTTCACTCTAAGTTTTCTACCGGCACGGATATTGTTACCCTTTATTCCGTTGAGGCGTCTCAGCTTACTGACTGTTGTCCCATAACGTGCAGCTATACCACCTAATGTATCCCCATTTCTGATAACTACATATTTACCCTTGCCAGTTTTTTGTTTAGCCTTGGATGAGGACTTTCCTTTGATGTAAGTATTCTCGCTGACAGCCACAGTGGCGCGGCGTTTGAAAAGTTCATCGGCCTTATAATTATATATTGAGTCCTTCCAAGTAATAAACTTCGTAATGGTCTCTTGAGGCAGGCGGATAACACAGGGCTTTGACAGACCGGGAATAATCTCTGTACGGTATTGCGGATTAAGTCCCTTAACTGCGGCCACATCTATATCACAGAGTTCTGCTATTTGTCGCATATGAACATCGCGTGTTACGATAATCGTATCGGTCGTTACCGGATGCGAAGTTTTCATGGGACAGATATTGTGCTCACAATAGTAGTTCATGATATAATTGGCCGCAATGAACGCCGGTACATAGCCACGTGTTTCTTTGGGTAGGTAAGGATAGATAACCCAATAGTCGGTAGAACCTCCAGAACGATGGATGGCCTTGTTCACATTTCCTGGGCCACAGTTGTAAGCCGCAATCACAAGGTTCCAATCTCCATATATACTATATAGGTCCTTCAAATATTTTGCAGCTGCATAAGACGACTTGATAGGGTCTTTACGCTCATCGATAAGACTGTTCACCTCCAAGTTATAGCGTTTGCCTGTAGCCAACATAAACTGCCACAAACCGACTGCGCCGGCACGGCTCACGGCGGTGGGATCTAGGGCCGATTCTATCACAGGGAGATATTTCAGTTCAAGCGGCATGTCATAATAGTTGAGTGCATCTTCAAAGATGGGTACATAGAAATTTCCTGCACCCAACATATAAGATACAGAGCGACGCAGACGACCGCTGTATTGGTCTATAAATTTGCGCACCACGTCATTGTAGGGCATCTCCATCACTGCCGGTATGCGACGCAAGCGGTCTATGTAAACCTCCGTCTCAAAGGTGGGATTATAGTCTGGGTTGGCGCAAGTCGTATCCGGGAAAAGATACTTCTCGGCCTTCCATTCTTTCAATAAGGAGTCTACGCTGTACGTCATGCTCTCCGGCATGTCGACCGTGGTATCCTCCACCTCGTTGTCCTCTATGATGGTCGTTGTTTCTTCCACCTGGGAAAAGGCTGAGCCACTCCCCATTAAAAAGAACAACAGCAATAACTTTATCTTCTTCATCTGTATCTATTTAGAATTTAAGACTGCATCCCACGCCATAGGAGTTTCTGCGTGTGGGGCCTTCGTTGTTGATGACCGCCGGCTCTACCTTCATGCTCAAGTCGGGACTGATGTCAAACTCAGAAAGGTGGGCATCAACGTAGGCATCTATTACGGATAGCAGATAGACTCCTACAAAGCAGAAGGCACTCAAGTCGCGGTAGCGCCTATAATAGTTTTTCTTATTCTTAAAAATCCGCTTAAACTGCTCCTCTCGCCCGGTTATGTCATAGCGCGGCGGCAGCATTTCCAGATAGCTATCGGTTTTCGGGTCGTCGTCCATGATGTCGAGATAGGCTTGCGAGTAGTCCAAGTACATTTGTTGGTTCCACAGAAGGGCATACGTACAACCTAAGAAGCCTCCGTAGATGATGGGCAACTTCCAGTATTTTCTATTGTAGATTTGTCCGGCTCCCGGGAACACCAAGGCAAGCCATAAAGCACGCTGTGGATTGGGGACAAACTTAGGCTGCGACAATGGCAGACTATTCTTCTCCAAAAGCGTATCTACATTCATTTTGAAGTGGCCAGCCTGCACGGTCGAGTCCATCGCTGCAAGGTTGCGGAAGTTCTCTGCAGCAATGCTGTCATTCACCACAAGCGTATCGGTTGGTATGCTATCTGCCCAAGCGCTTGGCACGAGCAAGACATAAGCCTCTGCCGCCATCGCTTTACCGGTTCCAAGCATTCCTAAAAGGACCACGAGCCAGCCCCACTTCCATACGCTTCTCTTCTGCATCATCCCTTCATTCTATCAAACAGACTAATGATGCGCTCCAGTTCTTCTTCTGAAGAGAAGGCGATACTGATTTTTCCGGCCCCTTTATCGGAGCAAGTCATCTGCACTTTGGTTTTGAAGAAGTCGGACAAACGATCCTTCAGCAAGTTGTATTCTCCGGGCAGGCGTTTACCTGCTTTCGCTGTGGTTTTACTCCGCTCGCCGGTCAAGGCTTCTCCGTTATTGATAGCCTTTACCATCTCCTCTACCTGTCTCACAGAGTAACCTTTCTTCTGTATCTCGCCAAAAAGTTTCACCTGCATCGACGGCATTTTAAGACCCAGCAAAGCACGGGCATGTCCTTGATCCACTTCTCTGTTTTGCAGGGCCACTTGCACCTGTGCCGGGAGTTTCAGCAAGCGCAGATAGTTGGCAATGGTAGCTCTATTTTTACCCACTTTCTCACTGAGTTTATCCTGCGTAAGGTCGTATTGTTCTATCAAGTTCTGATAAGCCAAGGCTATCTCTATAGCGTTGAGGTCCTCGCGTTGTATGTTTTCTACAAGGGCCATCTGCATCATTTTCTCATCGTCGGCGGTGCGCACATAAGCCGGGACGGACTTCAGCCCCACTTTTTGCGAAGCGCGCCAACGGCGTTCTCCGGCGATGATTTGGTAGGAGCCGTTCTCCATCTTGCGGAGCGTGATGGGTTGAATAATTCCAATTTCTCGGATAGAGTCTGCCAGTTCCTCGAGGGCCACTTCGTCAAACTCTCTACGTGGCTGATTGGGGTTGGCTTTGATTTGCTCGATGGGCACTTCGTTGATGGACGACGAACCGCTCACCAGCACATCGTCGGTCGATATGAGTGCGTCCAAACCGCGTCCCAAAGCCGGAAATTTCTTTTGTACTGCCATTTTCTAAAAATCTATCACAGCACAGAGGTCTGTGCTTTCTTTGTTTGCACCACCGCCATCGTGGTCGTAGGCGGCCTGTGCTTATGCGTTCTTCTGAATAATCTCTTTGGCCAGAGCCAGGTGGTTTTTTGCGCCTGTCGAAGTGGCGTCGTAGTGGATGGCGGGCAATCCGTGGCTGGGTGCTTCGCTCAGCTTCACATTACGCTGAATGACGGTCTTGAACACCAACTCCTGGAAGTGGCGCTTCACCTCGTCGTAGATTTGGTTGGCCAGGCGCAAGCGACTGTCGTACATCGTCAGCAGGAAGCCTTCTATCTCCAACTCCGGATTCAGTTTGCGCTTAATCAGTTTGATGGTGTTAAGCAATTTGCTGATACCCTCGAGGGCGAAGTATTCGCACTGCACAGGGATGATGACAGAGTCGGCAGCGGTCAAGGCGTTGATGGTAATAAGTCCGAGCGACGGCAAGCAGTCTATCAGAATATAGTCGTACTCCTCTTTCAAGGGCTGCAACAGTTTTTTCAAGACATATTCTCGCTGCGGCAGATTCATCATCTCCACTTCAGCTCCCACAAGGTTGATGTGCGAGGGCACAATATCCAAGCGCTCCACGTCTGTGGTATAGATAGCCTCGTGTACGTCCAGCCCGTTGATGATGCAGTCGTAGATAGAAGTCTCCACCTTCCCCACATCCACACCCAAGCCTGAAGAGGCATTGGCCTGCGGGTCTGCGTCGATGAGCAGCACACGTTTTTCAAGCGTAGCCAGCGAAGCTGCCAGGTTCATTGAGGTAGTGGTTTTTCCCACACCACCTTTTTGATTTGCTAATGCTATTATTTTACTCATATTCTCTGTGTCTTCTTCGGTGTAGTCCTAAAGGACTGAGCACACTTATACAGCATGCAAAGATAACAATTTTTATTATATCATATAGGCATTGGAGTTTTTTTCGTACTTTTGCCCTGCACAAAGGCTTTGGGCAAGGTCTGTTTCACGTTTATGCCGACCTGTTTTTCCTTTGCCTATTTTACAGATATGACTACAAACAAGCCCTTCCTTCTTATCTCCAACGACGATGGTGTTACTGCCAAGGGTATCAACTTTCTCATCGAGACACTACGCCCTGTGGCCGACATTCTGGTCGTTGCTCCCGACGCTCCGCGCTCCGGTGCGGGATGTTCCATCACACCCACCGTGCCGCTCTCCCTTAAATTGCTGCGCGACGAGCCCGGATTGAAGATTTATTCTTGCACCGGCACGCCCGTGGACTGCGTCAAGATGGCGCTCAACGTGCTCGTCGACCGCCGCCCCGACTTAATCATCGGCGGCATCAATCACGGCGACAACTCTTCCGTCAACAGCCACTACTCCGGCACTATGGGCGTAGCTACAGAAGGCGCGCTGCAGGGCTACCCTTCGGTGGCGTTCTCGCTCTGCGACCACTCGGCCGACGCCGACTTTGAGCCGTTGCAACCTTACCTCATCGACTTCGTTTTCAAAGCCATAGCCATCGGCATGCCCCAACTCTCCTGCTTGAACATCAACTTCCCCAAGCGCAAGAAGTTTGAGGGCGTGCGCATCTGCCGCATGGCGCGCAGCCGCTGGGAGAAAGAAACGCTGCGCCGCAAGCATCCGCACGGCGGCGAGTACTACTGGCTCGTGGGTTCTTGCCGAGAATTGGAACCCGAGGCTACCGACACCGACCGCTGGGCTTTGGCGCATGGCTACGTGGCTGTCACGCCGACCCAACTGGACGTTACAGCCTACAAGCTCATTGAGGTTTTGAAAGATGTGATGTAGCCTATGAAATATTTTCTCATCGCCGGCGAAGCCAGTGGCGACCTACACGCCGCCAATCTGATGCGCGCCTTGCAGAAGCAAGATGCACAGGCCGAGTTTCGTTTCTACGGCGGCGACCAGATGCAAGCCGTGGGCGGCACTTGTTTGTGCCATTACAAAAACCTTGCCTACATGGGCTTCATCCCTGTCTTGCTCCACCTGCCCCAAATTCTCCGCGGCATGAGCCGCTGCAAGGCCGCCATCCGCGAATGGCAGCCCGACGCCGTGATTCTCGTAGACTATCCCGGCTTTAATCTTTCCATCGCCAAGTACGTACACCGCCTCTCGCTATGCCCCGTGTTCTATTACATAGCACCGAAGATTTGGGCTTGGAAAGAATACCGCATCAAGGACATCCGCCGCTACGTGGACCGTCTGTTCTCCATCCTCCCCTTTGAGATAGATTTTTTCGAGGGTAAGCACCATTACCCCATCAGCTATGTCGGCAACCCCACGGTGGACGAGGTGGCAGCCTTCCGCGCTGCCTACGACGAGAGCCGAGAGGCTTTTGCCGAGCGATGCAGCCTCCACGCGGAGCGCCCCATCATCGCTTTGCTGGCCGGCAGTCGCCGACAGGAAATCAAGGACAATCTTTTGCGCATGTGCCGCGCCGCACAGCCCTATATCGAGGCGGGCTATCAAGCCGTCATTGCCGGAGCTCCGGCCATTCCTCGCTCATGCTACGACGAGGCGCTCACCCTGCTCGCTCGCGAGGGTCTTTCCTGCCCTGCCGTGGTGGAGGGAGAAACCTATCCGCTTCTCTCGCACAGCACCGCCGCCCTCGTCACCTCCGGCACTGCCACGCTGGAGACGGCCCTCTTCGGCGTGCCCCAAGTGGTGTGCTACTATGTGGCCTGCGGCCGTTTCGTTTCGCTGCTGCGCAAGCTCTTCTTGAAGGTGCCCTACATCTCGCTCGTCAACCTTGTGTGCAACGACGAGGTGGTGCCCGAACTGGTGGCCGACAAGATGACAACGGAAAATGCCCACCGCTGTCTCGGCAGCATCCTGCCCGGAGGCGAAGAGCGCGAGGCGCAACTGGCCGGCTACGCCCTCATGAACAGCCGATTGGGCGAAGCGGGAGCTCCGCTCAATGCTGCCACAGAAATGGTGGAGCGCCTGAGAACGGCCTCTCTTCAATAAGCAAAACCCATCCCCATCCTCTGCTGCCTCTCCCAAAACGGAGAGGCTTTTTTAGTTCCCAAAAATCCCGACAGGATTTAAGGCATCAAAGTCGTGGATATTCTAAAAAGTGTTAAACTCGATTTGCATTTCGCCGTCAAATGTATTATCTTTGTAATAGCGAAGCGGGAGCCTGCAAGGGTGTCCCGCTTTTTTATGCACTTCCGGTTCGAGAAAATGGGATTTTTCTGACTCTCCTTTTGCAACACGCAGTTTTCCCTCGGCGTTTACTAAGAAAAATTTGGTAAAAGCTACGGAGATTTTTGTAACGCGGAAGAAAAATTTTGCATCTTCGGCCTTTCCGAAGAAAACTTGCGGTGTTTTCAAATCTTAAACTTTCATAAACTTTCTTAAAACAAAAATCTTCCGAGAGCAGCGTTCTTCAAGACACACATAATAAAAAAATAGGGAATATATTTGCAGGGTTCAGAAAAAGCTGTAATTTTGCAGGCAGTTAGAGAGTGAGGGGCTTGAAAGAGTTCCTCACTTGTTTTTAATCAGACACTACATGATAGACAAAGAAGTTGTAAAAAAATTAGTGGAAGAATGGTTGGACGGCAAAGACTATTTCATGACCGACCTGACCATCAGTGCAGACGACCGCATCGTGGTGGAGATAGACCACGAGGAAGGCGTATGGATTGAAGACTGTGTAGAACTGAGCCGCCACATCGAGGCGGGGCTCAACCGAGACGAGGCCGACTTTGAGCTCGAAGTGGGCAGCGCCGGCATCGGACAGCCGTTCAAGGTGCTGCGCCAATACGAAATCCATGTGGGCGAAGAGGTGGAAGTGCTCACCCGCGCCGGCAAGAAGCTCTGCGGCGTGCTCAAGAGCGCCGAGGCCGAGCAGTTTGTGCTCACCGTGCAGGAGCGCGTAAAGGAAGAAGGCAGCAAGCGTCCCAAGCTCGTGGAGCGCGACATCACCTTTGCCTACGACGAGGTGAAGTACACCAAATACATCATCAACTTCAAGTAGTCAGGCGCCACGAAGCGCCCGGCTACCCTTCAAGGAATAAGAAAAAAATAAATATATCATCATGGCAAAAAAAACCAACGAGACTATGAGTCTCATCGAAACATTTTCGGATTTTAAGGAGACCAAACACATCGACCGCACCACGATGGTAGGCGTGTTGGAAGAAAGTTTCCGCAGTGTGATCGCCAAGCTTTTCGGCTCGGACGAGAACTTCGACGTCATCGTCAACCCCGACAAGGGCGACTTTGAAATCTACCGCAACCGCGAAGTAGTGGCCGACGGCGAAGTGACCCAACCCAACAAGGAAATCCCCCTGAGCGAAGCCCAGCTCATCGCCCCCGACTATGAAGTGGGCGAAGAAGTGAGCGAGGTCATCGACTTTGCCAAGTTCGGCCGCCGCGCCATTCTCACCCTGCGTCAGACCTTGGCCAGCAAGATTCTCGAACTGGAGCACGACTCTCTCTACAACAAATACAAAGACCGCGTGGGCGAAATCATCGCAGCCGAAGTATACCAGACCTGGAAGAACGAAACGCTGCTGATGGACGACGAAGGCAACGAGTTGCTCCTTCCCAAGTCACAGCAAATCCCCCGCGACTTCTTCCACAAAGGCGACACCGTGCGCGCCGTCATCGACCGCGTAGACAACACCAACGGAAACCCCAAAATCTACCTCAGCCGCACCTCGCCCGCCTTCATGCAGCGCTTGCTCGAAGCCGAAATCCCCGAAATAGCCGACGGCCTTATCACCCTGCGCCGCATCGCCCGCATCCCCGGCGAGAGAGCCAAGATTGCCGTAGAAAGCTATGACGACCGCATCGACCCCGTAGGCGCCTGCGTCGGCGTAAAGGGAAGCCGCATCCACGGCATCGTGCGCGAGCTCAACAACGAGAACATCGACGTAATCAACTATACCTCAAACATCCAGCTCTTCATCCAGCGCTCACTCAGCCCCGCACAGGTGTCAAGCATCCACCTCAACGAAGAAGACAAGAAGGCCGAGGTATATCTCCAACCCGAAGAAGTATCTCTCGCCATCGGTAAAGGCGGTATGAACATCAAACTCGCCTCCATGTTGACCGAATATACCATCGACGTATTCCGCGAAGTAGAAACCAGCGAGACCGAAGACATCTACCTCGACGAATTTGCCGACGAGATAGACCAGTGGATCATCGACGCCATCAAAGGCATCGGCTTCGATACCGCCAAGGCCGTACTCAACGCCCCCCGCGAAATCCTCATAGAGAAAGCCGACCTCGAAGAAGACACCGTAGACTGGGTTCTCGGCATCCTCAGAGCAGAGTTTGAAGAAAACGATGCTCAGGCAGAAAGTTAAGGTGCAGTAGGCAGCACACAGCTGCCACATAGAAAAGCAACCTCAACTTATTAACAATAAACGGAAACACAGAATGAGTATCAGATTAAATAAAGTAATCAAAGAATGCAACGTCGGACTGCAAACGGCTGTCGACTTCCTCAAACAAAAAGGCTTTGAAGTACAAGCCTCGCTCAGCGAGCGCATCAGCGACGAGCAATACGAACTGCTGAAGAAGGAATTTGGCGCCGACAAAAACCTGAGAAACGCTGCCGAGAAACTTCTACAGGACCGACAAAAAGAAAAGAAGCCCGTAGCAAAAGAGGTGAAGCCTCAGCCTGAGGAAATCAAAACTACCATCCCCGACAACATGCGCCCGCAGATTGTAACAAAAGGACGCATCGACCTCGAAGCTAAACCCGCCGCACCCAAGGCTCCCGAAAAACCGGCCGAACCTGTTGCGCCCAAAGCCGAAGAGCCCAAAGTGGCCCCCAAAGAGGAAGTGAAGGTAGAAGCAAAGCCCGTGGTGGAAGGAAAGAAACCCCAGCAGGCTCCCGTGGCCACTCCCGCACCGGAGAAGAAGCCCAAAGAGAAACCCAGCGTAGAGGAAAGAGCCAAAGCCATCGGCGAAGAAGAAGAAGGCGTGTTCAAACTCCACGCACAGCCTAACCTCACCGCACCTAAAGTGCTCGGCACCATCGACCTCAGCACACTGAACCAAACCACTCGCCCCAAGAAAAAATCGAAAGAGGAGCGACGCAAAGAGCGCGAGGAAAAAGCCAAGCAAGGCAACGCAGCCGCCGGCGAAAAGAAGAAACGCAACCGCATCAACAAGGAACGCGTGGACATCAACGCCGCGGCCAACCAACAAGGCAATAATCCCAACCGTCCGAAGCAAGGTCAAGGCAACAATGCCAACAACCAGAATGCAGCCGCTGTGAACAACAAGCGCAACAAGGACCGCAACAAGAAAGTACAGGCTGTCATCAAGACCGAAATCTCTGACGAGGATGTAGCAAAGCAAGTAAAGGAAACCTTGGCACGCCTCACCAGCAAGAGCAAGACTGCCAAGGGTGCAAAATACCGTAAGGAGAAACGCGAGCAAGTGCGCGCCATGCAAGAGGAAGAAATGCTCGAAGCAAAGGCAGAGAGCAAAATTCTGAAGCTGACCGAGTTCGTAACCGCCAACGAGTTGGCCACAATGATGGATGTGCCTGTGACAAAAGTTATCGGTACCTGCATGAGCATCGGTATCATGGTGTCCATCAACCAACGCCTCGACGCTGAAACCATCGACCTCGTAGCAGAAGAATTTGGCTTCAAGACCGAGTTCATCAGCGCCGACGTGCAAGAGGCCATCGCCGTAGAAGAAGACAACGAAGAAGACCTCCTCCCCCGCGCCCCGATCGTAACCGTAATGGGTCACGTAGACCACGGTAAGACCTCATTGCTCGACTACATCCGTAAGGCCAATGTCATCGCAGGCGAGGCCGGCGGTATCACACAGCACATCGGAGCTTACAACGTGGAACTCGAAGACGGACGCCACATCACCTTCCTCGACACTCCCGGTCACGAAGCCTTTACAGCGATGCGTGCTCGCGGTGCTCAGGTAACAGACATCGCCATCATCATCATCGCAGCCGACGACTCTATCATGCCTCAGACAAAAGAGGCCATCAATCACGCCGTGGCCGCCAACGTGCCCATCGTGTTTGCCATCAACAAAATAGATAAGCCCACCGCCAACCCCGAGAAGATCAAAGAAGCCTTGGCTGCTATGAACTTCCTCGTAGAAGACTGGGGCGGTAAATACCAAAGCCAGGACATCTCTGCGAAGAAGGGTATCGGCGTTCCCGAGTTGCTGGAAAAAGTTTTGCTCGAGGCCGACATGCTCGAACTCAAAGCCAACCCCAACCGCAAAGCTGTGGGTACCATCATAGAATCTTCGCTCGACAAAGGACGTGGCTATGTGGCTACCGTACTCGTTTCAAACGGTACGCTGCGTCAAGGCGACGTGGTGCTGGCCGGTACAAACTATGGCCGCGTAAAGGCGCTCTTCAACGAGCGTAACCAACGCGTGCAAGAAGTAGGTCCCTCACAGGCCGCTACTCTCCTCGGCTTCAACGGAGCTCCTCAGGCCGGTGACCAATTCCACGTAATGGAGACCGAACAAGAGGCCCGCGAAATTGCCAACAAGCGCGAGCAGCTCCAACGCGAGCAAGACCTCCGCACCCACAAGATGCTGACCCTCGACGAAGTGGGCCGCCGCATCAAGCTTGGCTCTTTCAAGGAACTCAACATCATCGTCAAGGGCGACGTGGACGGTTCTGTAGAAGCACTCAGCGACTCGTTCATCCGTCTCTCTACAGAAACCATCGCCGTCAACGTCATCCACAAAGGCGTAGGTCAGATTTCTGAAAACGACGTTACCTTGGCAGCCGCCTCACAAGCCGTCATCGTCGGATTCCAAGTGCGCCCCAGCCAATCAGCTCGCAAACTCGCCGACAAAGAGGGTGTGGAAATCCGCCAGTACTCTGTCATCTACGACGCTATCGAGGAGGTGAAAGACGCTATGGAAGGTATGCTCGAACCTGTGATGAAGGAAGAAATGACAGCCACCATCG
>CALCHR010000026.1 GCA_937901185.1 uncultured Bacteroidales bacterium | reverse complement strand
AAGAAACGCAAGCGCTATGCTTGGGAAAAGACGGAAGAAGACGCTTCCGGCTCCTTCTGGAAATAACCCCAAGGCTCTCTGAGCCTCTCGCAAATGCCTCCCCGGTTCACTTCTGAGCCGGGGAGGCTTTTTTTGTTGGCCGCCGGGTGGCGGTTTGCAAAAAGCGGTGGCTTCTCAGCACTCGTTTCTCGGCTTGAAATTAAAATTTCATGCGCATGACACAAAAATTTCAAGGCGTGACATAAAAATTTCATGCGCATGACACTTTTGTGTCAAACTATCAAATTTTTTTTGACACTGCTCCGCGAGGGCTTTCTTGCGAGAAAAAAGCGTTTGGCAGCCTGCAGCGGCGCTCCGTGGCTTAAGGGGTGGAAATGCAAAGCCGAGGTGTCAATCCTGGCCCATTAGTTTTTAATCGCCGTAGAAGCGGCATAGAAAGCCCTCAGTATTAAGTTTTTTTGTATAAAAAAGTGGGGTAGGCCGATAGAGAGATAGGAGAGAAATGCCTAACTTTGCTACCAGAATTTTATATCCTATTTAATTATGAAGACTAAACTGTATTTAACCCTGTCGTTGGCCGGAGTTCTGGCGCTTACTTCTTGTAGCAAGTTGGGCGAGCTCTCAGCCGACAATTTTATCATCACGCCTTCGCCCCTCGAAGCCGTGTCGAACCAGGTGCCCGTAACCATCAACGGCCGCTTCCCCGAGAAGTATATGAAGAAGAAGGCCGTGGTGACCGTTACCCCCGTGTTGCGTTACGCTGCCGGCCAGACCGTGGGCCAATCTGCCACCTTCCAAGGCGAGAAGGTGCAGGGCAACGACCAAAGCATCTCTTACAAGTTGGGCGGCAACTATACGCTCCGCAACCAGTTTGCCTACGTGCCCGAGATGTTGGAGAGCGAGCTCTATCTGACCTTCACCGCCCGCGTGGGTAAGAAAGAGGTGGAAGTGCCCGAGGTGAAAGTGGCCAACGGCGTTATCTCTACCAGCACCCTCGTGGAGAAGACCGTAGGCTCTGCCAACACCGAAGCCTCTGTCGATGCTTACCAATATGCCATCGCACAGACCAAGCAAGCCCAGATTAAATACCTCATCCAGCAATCGAAGGTGCGCACCAGCGAGCTGGAGACCACTTCCGTTCAGGACTTCATCAAGACCCTGCGCGAAATCAAGGAGAACCAAAAGGGCTATCAGCTGGACAACATCGAAGTGTCTGCCTACGCCTCTCCCGACGGCGGCATGAAGCTCAACACCAAGTTGGCCGCCGACCGCGAGAAATCTTCAGCCGGCTACGTGAAGGGCGAATTGAAGAACATGGACTTCGACGCCTATGTAGATTCAAAATACACTGCTGAAGACTGGGACGGCTTCCAGGAATTGGTGTCACAGAGCAACATGCAGGACAAGGAAGTGGTGCTCCGCGTACTCTCTATGTACAAAGATCCCGAAGAGCGCGAGAAGCAAATCAAGAACATCTCTGCCGCCTTCACCGAGCTGACCGACGAAATCCTGCCCGAGTTGCGCCGCGCCCGCCTCACCATCAACTACAACATCATCGGCCGCAGCGACGACGAAATCCAGGCCCAGTATAAGGAAGATGCCTCTAAGCTCTCTGTAGAAGAACTCCTCTACGCCGCCACCCTCACCGAGAACGCCGCTGAGCAGGAAGGCATCTACGAGACTACTACCAAGCAGTATCCCGCCGACTATCGCGCCTACAACAACCTGGCCACAATGGCTTTTGCCAAGGGCAACCTGGCCGAGGCTAAGAGCTACCTCGAACAAGCTGCTTCAAAGAACGCCAAGGCCGTTGAGGTGAACGCCAACAAAGCCCTCGTGGCACTGGCAGAAGGCAACGTGGAGCAGGCAGAGTTCGACCTCAGCCGCGCCGCTACTGCCAAGAACTACAGCGAAGTGCTCGGCCACTTGCAAATAGCCAAGGGACAATACGCCGCAGCCGCCAACAGTCTGGCAGGTGTGGAGACCAACAGCAGCGCACTGGCCCAAATCCTCAACAAGGACTATGCCAACGCCCTGCTCACCCTCAACCGCGTAGAAAACCCCGACGCCCTGACCGAATATCTCAAAGCCGTGGCCGCCATACGCTCCAACTTGAAGAACACTTCTATGGACTATCTCAAGGCCGCCTTTGAAAAAGATGCCAGCCTCAAGGCACGCGCAGCCAAAGACCTCGAGTTCCGCTCGCTCTTTGGTAACGCTACCTTCCAGAAGCTCGTAAAGTAAGAAACTAATCACTCATCCACACCCCGGGTGTACGCCCAGCAGCTACATCCGGGGTTTTTCTTTTCTAATACTATGATGCGCAAACTCCTTCCGCTCCTTCTCCTGCTGCTTACAGCCTGCGGCAAAGACGCCAACCGCATAGAGATAACAGGTAGCTTTGAGGGCATCCGGCAAGCCCAGTTCTACATCTACAGCGAAGAGACCGGCCGCGCCTTCGTCGATACGCTGAAAGTGGACAACGGAAAATTCTCCTACACCTACGCCCTGGACAAACCCGTTATCCTGACGCTCCTCTTCCCCAACTTCTCAGAGATACAACTCGTGGCCGAGCCGGGCAAGGACATTGAGGTGGAAGGCCACGCAGCCCATCTGCTCGAAACAAACGTGAGCGGCTCAGAAGAAAACAAACTGCTCTCCGACTTCCGCATCCAGACACAGCACCTCGGCGAGCGAGAGAAAAAAATGGCCGTGGCCGACTTTATCTACAGCCACTCCTACACCCAAGCCGCCCTTGCGCTCTTCATCCAACACTTTGCCAAAGCCGAAGAACCCGATGCCGAAACGGCCCTCGGCCTGCTCAACGCACTGCGCAAAGCACAGCCCGAAGACCTGTTGTTGCTACAAATAGACAACCAAAGCCGCGCCGCCTTTGTCAACGGCGTGGGTAAAAAAATAGTGCCCTTCGAAGCCTACGCTCTCGATAGCACAAAAATCACACAAGCCACCTTCGACAAACCATTCGTTATCAGCACCCTCGCTACATGGAGCAACGACTGCGTCGGGACTGTCAAAGCCCTCAAGAAACTGCGCTCCACCTTCGGCGACAGTCTGGGCATCCTCAACATCGCCCTCGACGCCGAGACCGCAAAGCTTCGCAAACAAATGGAGCGCGACACTATGCTCTCCGTAACCGTCTGCGAGCAAAAAGGCTTCGACTCGCCGCTCGCCCTGCGCTTGGGGCTGAACCGCATACCGGGCCACATCCTCGTAGATAAAAACGGCGTCATCGTCAAGCGCAACATCAGAACCGACCACCTGGAGAAGCAGATAGAAAAACTCTTGAAGAAATAGCCGATGCTTGTCAAAATCAACTCAGCAGCCATCAACGGGCTCACAGCCATGCCCGTGGTCATCGAAGTGAACACTGCCAAGGGCGATGGTATCTATATGGTGGGCCTGCCGGACAATGCCGTGCGTGAGAGCCAAATCCGCGTGAAGGCCGCCCTTACCAACTCGGGCTTCCATCTGCCGCAGAAGCACACCACCATTAACTTCGCTCCCGCCGATGTGCGCAAAGAAGGCAGCAGCTACGACCTTCCGGTGGCCATCGGCTTGATGGCGGCTTCGAAGATGGTAGACTCGGCGTTGCTGGCCTCTACTATGTTTGTCGGCGAACTGGGTCTCGACGGCAGCATAAGGCCAGTGAAAGGCGCACTGCCCATCGCCATCAAAGCCCGCGAGCTGGGCTACGAAACGCTGATTGTGCCGACGGACAATGTGCGCGAGGCAGCGGTGGTGAACAAGTTGAAGGTGTATGGCGCAGCCACCTTGCGCGACGTGGTAGGCTTCCTGAATGGCGAACCTACCTTGCAGCCCACACTAATCAACACCCGCGAGGAATTCTATGCTGCTCAGAGCCTTTTCCCGCTGGATTTTTCCGAGGTGAAAGGCCAGGACAATGTGAAGCGCGCCTTCGAGGTAGCAGCCGCCGGCGGCCATAATATTATGCTGGTGGGAAGTCCCGGCTGCGGAAAGAGCATGATGGCCAAGCGCATTCCCTCCATCCTTCCGCAACTCACCCTCTCCGAAAGCCTGGAGACCACGCAGATACACAGTGTGGCCGGCAAGTTGGAGAAAGAGGAATCGCTCATCACGCAACGTCCCTTCCGCTCGCCCCACCACACCATCTCCGACGTAGCCCTTATTGGCGGCGGCACCAACTTTCAGCCTGGCGAAATCAGCCTTGCCCACAACGGCGTGCTCTTTCTCGACGAGCTCCCCGAGTTTAGTCGCCAAGCACTGGAAACTTTGCGCCAGCCTCTCGAGGACCGTTCCATCACCATCTCACGCGCCAAATACACCGCCACACTTCCCTGCTCCTTCATGCTGGTGGCCTCGATGAATCCCTGCCCTTGCGGCTACTACAATCATCCCACCCACGGCTGCGAATGTTCACCCGGACAGATTCAGCGCTACATGAACAAGATAAGCGGTCCTTTGCTCGACCGCATAGACATCCAGGTAGAGGTGACGCCCGTTTCGCTGGACGACTTGGCTGCTGCCCCGAAGGGAGAGACGAGCCAGGAAATCCGTGCCCGCGTTCTCCGTGCCCGCGAGATACAGACCGAGCGTTTCAAGGGTGAGCCCTCCGTTCACTGCAACGCTCAGATGTCGGCACGCCTCCTTGAGCAGTATGCCCGCCCCGATGAGGAGGGAGCAGCCCGCCTTTCGCGCGCCATGAAAGCCCTAGACCTCTCGGCCCGAGCTTATGAGCGCATCCTGAAAGTGGCTCGCACGATAGCCGACTTGGATGGTGCGGAGCAAATAGGCGCTGCCCATGTGGCCGAAGCTGTGGGCTACAGAAACCTGGACCGCGCTTCGTGGGGCGAATAGACCACCGAATTTTTTAATACGCTTAATTATATACTTATGAGAAAAACATTTTTGCTACTCAGCCTTTTCCTGACAGCGCTGGTGGCTCCTGCACAGACCACCCTCTTTGAAACAGGCGATGCCTCCGGCTATCCCTATCGCATCCCGGCCATCACCACCGACAAGGATGGTCAGCTCATTGCATTGACAGACCGTCGTCCGTGTGGCGGCGACATCGGCTACGGCCGCGTGGACATTCTGGGCCGCACCAGCCACGACAACGGAAAGACCTGGGGCGAGCCGTTCAACGTGCTGGTGGGCACCGGCAGCGGACCTGATACCGGCTACGGCGATGCTTGCCTCGTGGCCGACCGCAACCGCAAGGAGTTGCTCCTGGTTTGCGTATCGGGTGATGTGCCCTATTGGAGTTCAAAGGTAGAGAAGAGCCAGCGTTTTGTATATACCCACGGCCGCTGGGACAAGAAGACGCAGTCCTGGAAGTGGGACACTCCCACCGACCTCACCAAGCATGTTTACATCGACCTGTTGGGTGGACGCGTCAACGGCCTCTTCATGGGATCGGGACGCATCTGCCAAAGTAGTAAAATCAAGGTAGGAAAATACTACCGCCTCTATGGCGCTCTCTGTACCCACGTGGGCAACTTCGTGCTCTACTCCGACGACTTCGGTCGCTCGTGGAACGTGCTCGGTTCGGCCACCGAATCGTGTGCACCAAAGGGCGACGAGCCCAAGTGTGAGGAACTGCCCGACGGCTCCGTGCTCCTCAGCTCGCGCAAGCATGGCGGCCGCTACTTCAACGTGTTCCGCTATACCGACGAGAAGCGTGGCGAAGGCGTATGGGGTCATCCCGTAGACTCGCGCCGTGCCCCCGGAGGCATCAACAACGAAGGCACACCCTGCAATGGCGAAATCCTTATCGTAGAAGCCCGCCGCGCCGATGGCAAGCGCACCCACCTCGCGCTGCAGAGCATTCCCGCAGGACCGCAGCGTAGCAACGTGACTATCTACTGGAAGGAATTGGCCAAGCAAGCCGACTATCTCACCCCCATGGCTTTCGCCTCCCACTGGCAAGGCAGCTATCAGGTTTCCACCCTTGGTTCGGCCTATTCCACTATGACCCTGCAAGCCGACGGCCGCATCGGATTCTTCTACGAAGAGGAACCGAAGCACTACCAGATGGTCTACCGCGCGCTGGGCATTGACGAAATCACCGGCGGTAAATACAAGGCCCTCTAAGCCGAATATATATCCAAACAGAAAAGCCCGGAATGGAGCTGGATGCCCTCTTAGGCATTGCCGTCCATTCCGGGCCATTCTTTTGTAGGCTCCGAGTTTTTGTAACGCGCCGTGTTACAAAACGCACAAGCCATGTTACGAGGTGTAACACGCCTTGTTACAAAACCTATGAGCCACATAGCTGAAGGCAATAAAGAAAGGGACTCCCAACGGAGTCCCTTTCCGGGTTCTGATAGTTTCAGAGAAAAACTATTACTTCATAGCAATCTTGGTCCACACACCGTTTTTGATGTGCAATCCTACCTTCTGCGTATTGCCTTTGCTGTCGGCCATGGCCACAATGAACTCATGTTCTGTCTTAGTGTCTTGATACTGATTGATGAGCGAGTCGATGGTTTTTTCCCAAGCTTCCTTAGCATTGTTTTCCATATCCTCTTCCGTGTTGCCGCCAATCATTAGTTCTTCATCTTTCAAAGATTTGTAGAGCGTATTTTCCATCAGTATATTATCTTCCAGATTCTTCCAAGCAAAGCCATCGGCCGGAGCGTCAGAATAGTATCTGTAAGGAGTGTACTTTTCAAAGTAGCGCATGGTCAGAGGCAGAGTGAAGCCCATGCTGAATCTGTGGTTGCAGATACGGATGTACCAATCCCACGGGCTGTCTGTTTCGTGGAATGTTTGGTATCCCATTCTGGTGAACAGTCTTACAGGCTTGTCGCCCAGTTCTCTTGAGTTTTTAAGGGCGAAGGTTACGGCTTGGGTGGTGGGGAACAAAGACAAAGAGAAACCGGGCGCTCCTAAATAATTGGCGTTGAAGCCCCAGATGTAGTCGTATAAGTCTTGGTCTTGAAGATACTCCCAGCGAGCCTTACCATCTTCTCTGTAGAAGTCTATAGACATTTGTTTTTCCACATCTGTCTGTATGGTTTTTGGAAGAGTGCCGGAAACAGAGAAGCCCACACCGGCTGTAGGTCCTGTTGTAGAGATTCCGGCAGTTACATCCATACCGATGGTCAAACTCCCCGGGTCGTGTGTGACAAGCGTTGTGCCTGCTTCGTTTGTGGGCGAAGGAGCATATAGGTCTACGCGGTCTTTGGGAAATCCATTAGGATATTCATCACTAAAGAGATAGGCCTCAACAGTAGGACCGGAATAGTTTCCGCCAGAGTATTTATAATCGTAGAGCCCACTTGTTTTGGTCACTACGTTCTCTACATAGGTTTCCTTGCCTGTATAGTCCTGCGCCAAAGCTACGTCATAGACATCGCACTTCATTTCGTTGTTGAATGTAGGGGTGACGGCAAATTCATATTTGGCATTATCCGTATGAGTGGGTGCGGGGTCTTTTCCGTGACCTTTATCCGACACCAAGTCATGATACACTGTTACTCCGCAATAGTAGGTGTAGACGGTACTGTTGAAAATGTAGTCGGAGGTAGCGCGTACAAAAGATTTGTGAGGAGTGGCATGTTCGCCGGTCATGTATTTGTTGAGCCATTCGCAAGCCTTTTCTGCCACTTGTCCCCATTGGTAATCGTTGGGCTCAAAGTTGTACACCTTGTCCTCCGTGGTTACCTCTCCGGTTTGCTTGTTGGTCGTGGTATAGGTTTTGTGTTGCGTTCTTGGGTCGGCATAGAAGAAGGAGTGGCCGTTTCCTTTTACAGCGTAGACCAGGAGATTGCTGTACTGCTCTGACAGATTGGCGTCAACTTGAGGTGAGGAAAGCTGTTTGCCGGTAGAGAGGGCGTGGTGCAACTTGATAACATTTTCGCCGGGGTGTAAGAATATGCACACGCCGTTGCTGTTCCACACTTCCTTGAGCTGTTTGAGAAGCTCCACGTTTTCTAGGAAGTTGCCGGCCAGTGCGTTGTCGAGCACCACCACGCGTGTATCCTTTGTAATCTCTGTCTCCAATTGGCTAAAGCGCTTTTTGAGATAGGGAGTTACGTGGCTATCGTCGCCCAGGTAAGCCACCTTGTCGTTGTAGGTTTGTTCCACTTGGTCGGTGGTGGGTTTCTCTGCCGGCAGTCCGGTGGGTTCTTTCTGGCCACCGCCGTCGCCGTCGTCATCATTACACGATGCCGTCAAAAGGCTGGTGGCAAAGAGAGCGCTGAAGAGGCTCAAGTAGAAAAATCTTTTATTCATAATAGTAATCTTAAAATTGTTAAATATATGGTTACAAAAATAGAGGCTATTTCTGAGAAGAAAAAAATGAACACTATAAAAGTTGTTAAGACCATCTTAAAAAAAATAAAACGCTTTCCGGCCTTGGTTACATCACATGTAACCGGTGGTTACAAGCCGTGTAACCGATGGTTACTTCTTATGTAACTCGAGGTTACAAGGCGTGTAACTCAACCTATGAGCCTTGGCTTTGCCGGAAACGAAACAAGGGACTCCCGCGGGAGCCCCTTGTGAAAGGTGGATAGCTGTGGAGGCGATGTTTATCATCTCCCGGTGGAGGTTCGGTGA
The DNA here is from genome assembly GCA_937901185.1 of uncultured Bacteroidales bacterium. GTDB lineage: Bacteria > Bacteroidota > Bacteroidia > Bacteroidales > Bacteroidaceae > Alloprevotella. The sequence goes on along the minus strand of CALCHR010000026.1, from coordinate 12,342 downwards.
GACCTGCCGGTTTGATACTTTAGCCTCTGAGGATTTTCTTGATGTCATTGAGCTTGTTGAGCGCCTCGAGGGGCGTGAGGTTGTTGACGTCGAGGTGCAGCAGCTCGTCGCGTATCTGCTGCAGTATAGGGTCGTCGAGCTGGAAGAAGCTCATCTGCATCCCTTCCTTGCCGGCTTGCTTGTCGGAGTTGGAGGGGAGCGATTCGACGCTGCGGTTGCCGCTTTCCTCCAGTTCTTTAAGAATGGCATCGGCGCGGCTCACGATGCCGGTAGGCATACCGGCCAGTCGGGCCACATGGATACCGAAGGAGTGTTCAGAGCCGCCGCGCATCAGCTTGCGCAGAAAGACCACGCGCCCATCTACCTCGCGCACCGATACGTTCCAGTTTTTGATGCGGGGAAAGAGTTTCTCCATCTCGTTGAGTTCGTGGTAGTGGGTAGCGAAGAGGGTGCGGGCATGAGCCGTGGGGTTTTCGTGGATGTGTTCCACGATGGACCAGGCAATGGAGATGCCGTCGTAGGTGGAGGTACCGCGGCCCAGTTCGTCGAAGAGGACCAGGCTGCGCTGTGTCAGGTTGTTCATAATGTTGGCCGCCTCGCTCATCTCCACCATAAAGGTGCTCTCGCCCATGGAGATGTTGTCGCTTGCCCCCACGCGGGTAAATATTTTATCGACCACACCCACGCGGGCGCTGTCGGCGGGCACGAAGGAGCCTATCTGTGCCAGTAGCGTGATGAGGGCGGTCTGTCGCAAGAGGGCGCTCTTTCCGGCCATGTTGGGGCCGGTGATGATGATCACCTGTTGCTGCTCGCTGTCGAGCAAGACGTCGTTGGCCACGTATTCTTCGCCCGGCGGCATGAGGGTCTCGATGACGGGGTGGCGGCCCTGGCGGATATCGAGCACCAGGCTGTCGTCTACCACAGGGCGCACATAGCGCTGCGTAGCGGCCAGGTGGGCCAAAGAGTAGAGGCAGTCGAGCGTGGAAAGGGCGGTGGCTGTGTGTTGCAGCGGCGAGATGTAGGCCGTGGCAGCTTGCAGCAGTTCGGTAAAGAGTTGGTTCTCGAGGGCGAGGATGCGTTCTTCGGCACCCAGTATTTTCTCTTCGTACTCCTTAAGCTCCTGCGTGATGTAGCGCTCGGCCTGTGCCAAGGTCTGCTTGCGAATCCAGTCGGTGGGCACCTGGTTTTTATAGTTGTTGCGCACCTCGATGTAGTAGCCGAAGACGTTGTTGAACCCCACTTTCAGACTGGGAATTCCGGTAGCCTCGCTCTCGCGCTGCTGTAGTTTTAGCAGGTATTCCTTACCGGAAGAAGAGATGGTGCGCAGTTCGTCGAGCTCTTCGTTAACACCGCTGGCTATGACATTTCCCTTGTTGAGCAAAACAGGAGGGTCGGGTTTCAAGTGGGTGGCGATGAGTTGGTGGAGCTCGGCGCATACATCCATCTTAAGACCGAGGGTGCGGATGCTGTCCTGCTGTGCGTGGAGACAGGATTCGCGGAGCAGGGCGGCGCTTTCGAGAGAGAGTTTCAGCTGCTGCATCTCGCGGGGGTTGGCTCGGCCCACGGCTACCTTAGAGACGATGCGTTCGAGGTCGCCTATCTTGATAAGTTCCTGACTGCAGAGCTCTCGTAGCTCGGGTTCGCGGAAAAAATATTCCACTCCGTCCTGTCGCTTCTCAATCTCCTTGACAGAGCGCAAGGGGAAGAGCACCCAGCGATGGAGCATGCGGGCTCCCATGGGGGTGAGTGTGTGGTCGATGACATCGCGTAGGGAAGTGCCCTCCTCGCTCATGGGCATCACCAACTCGAGGTTGCGAGCGGTGAACTTATCGATGCGCACATAGTTGTCTTCCTCGATGCGGCGCAGCGAGGTGATGTGAGCTGTGCGAGTGTGTTGGGTCAGTTCGAGATAGCAGAGGATGGCGCCGGCGGCGGTAGTGGCTTCCTTGAGATGGTCCACGCCGAAACCTTTAAGGTTCTGCACCTCGAAGTGTTTCAGCAGTTTGTCGCGCGAGGCTCCTTCAGCAAACGCCCAGTCGTCCAGTTCGAAGGTGAAAAACTTGTTGCCGAAGAGGCCCTCAAAGCGAGAGCGCAAGCCGCGTTGCAGCAAAATCTCTTTGGGAGAGAAGCCGCAGAGCAGTTTGTCTATATATTCGGGAGTGCCTTCGGCTACGAGAAATTCGCCGGTGGAGATGTCGAGGAGCGAGAGTCCGGCTGCGCCACGGCCAAAGTGGAGCGCTGCCAGAAAGTTGTTTTCTTTGCTGCGCAGCACGTTGTCGCCTAAAGCAATACCGGGGGTGACGAGTTCGGTGATGCCGCGCTTCACCAACTTCTTGGCTAATTTTGGGTCCTCAAGTTGGTCGCAGATGGCCACACGATAGCCGGCGCGCACCAGTCGCGGCAGATAAGTGTCGAGGGCGTGGTGCGGAAAGCCGGCCATCTCGGTCGAGGCTTGCGAACCTTTGTTGTTGCGGTGGGTCAGCGTGATGCCCAGCACCTGTGCGGCGATGATGGCATCGGCGCAGTAGGTCTCGTAGAAGTCGCCGCAACGGAAGAGCAGAACCGCGTCGGGGTGTTTTGCCTTGAGGTCGTAGAACTGCCTCATCATCGGCGTGAGCTCGTCTTTTTCTTTGGCCATATTTTTAGGAGTTGATATGCGGTACAAAAATAAGAATTTTATGGGGATGCTCAGTAAAGGCTCCTGGCAAACTTGCGTCGTCTCGGCCTATTCGCTCAGGCGATAGACGTTGGTGGAGCGGAGCGAAAAGCCCTCGCTGCTGTAGAGCGCATTGGCGGCTTGGCGTTCGGGGCGCGAGGTGAGGTTGAGCGACTTGGCGCCGAGGCGTCGGCTCTCCTGCTTGAGGTGTTGCAGCAAGGCGCGGGCATATCCTCGGCCGCGGCAGTCTTTATCCACCACCACATCTTCCACCCAGGCTTTGGTGCCTGTGGGCGAGGCGCAGAGGCAGAGCGAAGCCATGCCTTGCGTGAGGCCGTTCTCGTCCTTTATAATATATATATATGTGTGGGGCGAGGCGATGAGGGCCTCTAGTGCTTCTGCCGAGAGTGCTTTGGCGCTTGAGGAAAGTTGGGGCAGGAGGTGGTTGATAGCGCTGAGTTCGTCGGGTGTAGCTTCTGTGAGAACTGCCACAGTGCCGCGGTTGAGCGCTTTGAGCATTTCTTTTACCGTGAGGCCGCTGACGGGATGCTGCAAGTGGGGCGCTATTTCGGCCAGAGGTTCCAGAACGAAGCGGCGCTTCTCCAGCAATGGATGGGGAAGGCTGAGGCGCGGCTCGGCAATGATGGCGTCGTCGCAGAAGAGCAGGTCGATGTCGATGGTGCGGTCGTGGTAGATGCCAGCGCTTGTCTTTTCTGTGCGCCCCAACTGTTGTTCTATTTCCTGGCAGATGTCCAGAATCTGCAAAGGGCTGAGTTGAGTGTCGAAGAGTGCTACGGCATTGAGAAACAAATGTTCGGAGGCGAAGCCCCAGGGTGTGCTCTCGTAAAAGGAAGAGCACTTGAGGAGCGCGCCGATGCGCTCTTCAAGTGCTTGTAAAGCTTTTTCCAAATAGGTTTTCCGTGCTCCGAGATTGGAGCCGAGCGAAAGATACAAGTGCATGGCGCCGGCTTAATCCACTATGAGCATCACGTCGCCAAAGGTGCCAAATCTGTAGCCCTCTTGCAGTGCCACGTTGTAGGCTTCCATGGTGTACTCGTAGTTGCCGAAGGCTGCGGTGAGCATGAGCAGGGTGGAGTAGGGCAGATGGAAGTTGGAGAGCATGGCGTCGGCGATGGAGAAATCGTAGGGCGGGAAGATGAACTTGTTGGTCCAGCCTTCAAACTCTTTGATGCGGGCGTCGGGACCGGCTGCTGCTTCCAAGGCGCGTTGCACGGTGGTGCCGACGGCCACAATCTTGCGTTCCTCGTCTTTGGCCTTGTTGACGATGCGACAGCACTCTGACTCTACAAACATCTGCTCGGAGTCCATTTTGTGCTTCGTGAGGTCTTCCACGTCGGTGTTGCGGAAGTTGCCAAGGCCGCAGTGGAGCGTGATGTAGGCGAAGTCGATACCCTTAATCTCCATGCGCTTCATCAGCTCGCGAGAGAAGTGGAGGCCGGCGGTGGGGGCTGTCACTGCGCCTTCGTGTTTGGCGAAGATACACTGGAAACGCTCCATGTCTTCGGGCTCGGAACCGCGACCGATGAAACGGGGCACGGGGGCTTCGCCCAAGGCGTAGAGTGAGCGCTTGAACTCTTCGTGGTCGCCATCGTAGAGGAAGCGCAGCGTACGGCCGCGGCTGGTGGTGTTGTCAATCACCTCGGCCACGATAGAGTTGTCCTCGCCGAAGTAGAGCTTGTTGCCGATGCGAATCTTGCGGGCGGGGTCTACCAATACGTCCCACAGGCGAAGCTCTTGGTTGAGCTCGCGCAGAAGGAACACCTCGATGCGTGCGCCGGTCTTTTCTTTGTTGCCGTAGAGGCGGGCGGGGAAGACTTTGGTGTCGTTGAAGACGAAGACGTCTTTCTCGTCGAAGTATTCCAGGATGTCCTTGAACATGCGGTGCTCGATCTCGCCGGTCTTGCGGTGGAGCACCATCATGCGACACTCGTCGCGGTAGGGAGCGGGATACTGAGCTATCTTTTCTTCTGGGAGTTTGAACTTGAATTGTGAGAGTTTCATATCAGTATGGTTTTTATTTTATTGGCTAGGGGGTAGTTCGGTCTCGATAGTTTGTTCGGAGAGCCATTTCTCGAAACCTTCGAGGTCAAAGCAGTGGTCCACCTGAGCTTCGCCCACGCGAGTGCGTCGCAAGGCTGTGAGATGGGCGCCGCTGTCTAAGGCTTGGCCGATGTCGCGGGCCAAGGCGCGGATGTAGGTTCCCTTTGAGCAGACCACTCGCAGTTCGGCTTCTTGGCTTTCGGGGCGGTAGGCGAGCAGTTCTATCTCGTCGATGCGCAGCGGCTTGGCTCGCAGCTCCACTTCCTCGCCTTTGCGGGCCAGGTCGTAGGCGCGTTTGCCCTCTACCTTGCAGGCGGAGAACACCGGGGGCACTTGCATAATCTCTCCCTGGAAACGGGGCAGGACTTCGCGGATGAGGGCTTCGTTGATGTGCTCCGTGGGGTAAGTGGCATCGACGGGATGCTCAAGGTCAAAACTGGGCGTGGTGGCGCCGAGTTTTAGCGTGGCAATATATTCTTTCGTGCCGGCCTGAAGTTCCTCAATGCGCTTGGTAGCCTTTCCGGTGCAGATAATCATGACGCCCGTGGCCAAGGGGTCGAGCGTGCCGGCGTGACCCACTTTGATTTTGCGTCCCTGCATGCTGCGCGAGATGAGCCAACGCACTTTTGCGACCAGTCCGAAACTGGTCATCCCATAGGGTTTGTCGAACGACAAAACTTGTCCGGCAAGGAAATTCATAAAGCGGTTTTCTGTATGCGGTTTAGCTGTGATAACTCAGAGAGGGCTGCAATGTGCTCCGTGGAGTCCAAAAGGCCCTTTGTAAGTGTTTGATTTTCAGTAGTCAATTTTGGCCATTTCTTAGGTAAAAGCTAGGTGAATTTCGGTAACTACTAGGAAAAATTCGGTAACTACTAGGAACGCGAAAGTAACTACTAAAAAATCCCCCTAAGCATATACCCTTTTTTAGCATCAGGCAAAGCAGAGCGTCACGATGCCCACCACGGCGCAGTAGATGGCAAAATATATCAACTTGCCTTTGGCCACAATGGCAATCATCCACTTGCAGGCCAGTATGCCGGAGATGAAGGCGGCGAAGAAACCTACGAGCAATGCGCTGACGGAGAGGTTTCCGAAAGCCTCAGTCCAACCCATCTGGGCCACCTCTATGATGTTGAGCAAGCCCTCGCCAAGAATGGGGGGGATGACCATCAGGAAGGAGAACTGTGCCATGCTGCTCTTCTTGTTGCCCAAGATGAGGCCGGTGGCTATCGTGGTGCCCGAGCGGCTGAGGCCGGGCAATACAGCCAAGGCTTGGCTCAAGCCGATGATGAAGGCGTCGAGCAGAGAGATACGCTCCTTCGGGCGCGGCTTTGCAAAGTAGGAGAATGTGAGCAGCGTAGCCGTAAGTAGCAGGCAGCAGCCCACCACAAAGAGACCTTCGCCGAAGATAGCCTCTACCTCGTCTTTGAAAAACACACCCACGATGCCGATGGGAATCATGGAGACGAGGATGTTAAGCACATAGCGCTGGTCGTTGTTCAGGCAGTTCAAACCGGAGCCTTTGCCGAGCGGCATCATCGAGCCTTTGAGTATCTTCACAATCTCGCCGCCCAGTACTACCAAGGTGCTCAACACGGTGGCCACATGTACGGCCACGGTGAACACCATGCTTTCTTTGGCCTCGATGCCAAGAAGTTCTTGTCCGATGGTCAAGTGACCGCTACTGCTGACGGGCAGGTATTCTGTCAAGCCTTGGAGTAAACCAAGAATGAGAGCTTCTAATGTATCCATTTCTTATTCAGTTATTTGGCTATCCTTATATTCCTTCTGGTTCTTCTCTTTCGGATGGTGAAGGATGGCGTAGACCATGAAGAGGTATCCGAAGAGGCACACCAAGGGTGCTACGACAATGTGGCGTGTGTCGAAGATGGCGGGGTTGAAGTGGTCTTCTGTTGAGCCGCTACCCGACATCAAACCAAAGCCAAGGATGACGATGGCCATGCCGATGGCCAGAAGGATAAAGTTGATACGGGCGAAAGCAAAGTTGTTCTTTTTCATATAAGTAGGAAGTAGAATTTACTGATTATTTAAGGAATATCTCATTGCCGGACATGTGCAGGAAACGGTTTACGGAGAAGAAGGCGCAGACCATTGTCAGGAACAGACCAAAGCCTAATACGCTGCCCAGCGTGATGAGCATCACCATCGGTGTGATAAGCATTCCGATGCCGGCGTCCCAGTCCATCAAGGTCTTCATGGCTGCAAAGATGAGACCGTTGGCCAGCGACGCTGAAACGAAGCCTATCCAGAAAGCTTGGCGCATGAAGGGCCGTCTGATAAATCCCCATCGCGCACCCACCAGTTTCATGGTGTGGATAGTGAAGCGGCGAGCGTAGACGCTGAGGCGCATGGTGTTGTTGATAAGTGCGAACGACACGAAGCCCAGCAGCACGGCTATGGCCAGCAAGACGATGCTGACGCGGCGGATGTTGTGGTTCACGGCGTCCATCAGGTCTTGGGGATAAATAACCTCGGTGACGTATCTCTTGCTCTTGAGCTTCGGTGTGTAGATAGAGAGACTGTCGTTGTTGGCATAGTCAGCCTTCAGGTGCAACTCAAACGAGGCCGGAATGGGGCTGTTGCCCAGAAACTCTGTGGGGTCGGTGTCGAGCACTTCGGCCTGTTCGCGCGTGGCTTTCTCTTTCGAGATGTAGCTGACCAGACGCACGTAAGGCTCTTTGCGCAGCTCGTCCTGCAGCCTCACAGTTTCTTTGTTGGAGATGCTGTCGCTCAGCAACACTTGTACGGTAAAGTTCTCACGCAGCGAGCGACTCAGGTTATCAGCCATTGTGACAAAGAACACCACTGTGCCGAAGAGAATCAGTACCAATGTGGTGCTGATGCAGGAGGTCACGGTGTTGAAACTTCCGCTGCTGCGTCTTTTATTTCTTGCCATTATCTTCTATAAATAGGTGAGTGAAAAGGGTGGGGCGTAGGGTTTTCTTGGTAAGTATTTTTGTTCCCCATAGACTTGCGGTTCGGCTTTCTTAGAGACACACTTTGCCTTTGAGAGTAGCCGATGACGCCTCGGTGATGCGCACACGGACGTACTGGCCGATGCGTAGTTCGCCTCTGTTGAAGACCACCACCTTGTTTTGCTCTGTGCGGCCAAAGAGCTGCTCCTTGGAGCGCTTGCTGACTCCTTCGATGAGCACGTCATACTCGTGGCCGATGCAGCGCTTGTTGGCCTCGGCCGACAACTCGTTCTGCAAGGCAATGAGTTCTTCCAATCGGCGTATCTTGGTCTCTTCGGGTACGTCGTCGGGCAGGTGTTTTGAGGCGTAAGTGCCGGGGCGTTCCGAGTATTTGAACATGAAGGCCGAGTCGTAGCCACATTCTCGCATTAGCGAAAGCGACTCCTGGTGGTCCTCTTCTGTTTCAGAGCAGTAGCCTGCAAAGATGTCTGTGGAGAGTCCGCAGTCGGGCACGATGCTGCGGATGGCTTCTACGCGCTCCAGATACCACTCGCGGGTATATTTGCGGTTCATCAGTTTCAAGATGCGTGAGCTGCCGCTTTGTACGGGCAGGTGGATGTGGCGACATACGTTGGGCTCCTCGGCTATGACGTGGAGCGTCTCGTCGCTCATATCTTTTGGATGGCTGGTGGTGAAGCGCACACGCATTCCGGGAACGGCGCGCGCCACAGTGCGGAGCAATTCTGGAAAGGCCATGCCCTCCTCCTCGCTGCAGTAGCTGTTTACGTTTTGTCCCAGGAGGGTCACTTCTTTATATCCGCGAGCCTCCAGGTCCTTCACCTCCTTCAAGATGCTTTGCGGGTCGCGGCTGCGCTCTCTTCCTCGGGTGTAGGGCACGATGCAGTAGTGGCAGAAGTTGTTGCAGCCACGCATGATGCTTACGAAGCCGGAGAGATGGTTGCCGCAGACGCGCTCGGGAACGATGTCGCGGTAGGTTTCAGTGGTGGAGAGCTCAATGTTGATAGCTTTGTGTCCGCCCTCCACTTGTGCGATGAGGTCGGGCAGAGAGAGGTAAGCGTCGGGGCCGGCTACGAGGTCGGCACCGTGTTTGTTGAGCAGTTCTTCCTTGACGCGTTCGGCCATGCAGCCCAGTACGCCGATAATCAGTTTGCGTCCTTTTTTTCTTAGGGCGCAAAGGGCCTCCAGGCGGTGGATGATTTTCTGCTCTGCATTGTCGCGTACGGAGCAGGTGTTGAGGAAGACAGCGTCGGCCTCATCGAGATTTTCGCAAGGCTCATAGCCGGCCATGCGCATCACGGAGGCCACCACTTCGCTATCTGCCACGTTCATCTGGCAGCCGTAGGTCTCTATATGGAGTTTCTTCATTGGGTTCTTGGTAAGATAAGGGTGTACAAAGGTACGAAAAAATTGTTAGATTTCTTCGGTGGCTTTCAGCAGCCAGTTGCGGTCGCGCTCGTCGCTCAATAGGGGCAAGAGGCGGTTGCGTACGGTGCGGTGGTAGCTGTTGAGCCATTCTTTCTCTTGGGGCGTCAGCATAGAGAAGTTGATAGGTTTTGTGTCGATGGGGCAGAGGGTGAGCGGCTCGAACTCTAGGAAGTTGCCAAACTCAGTGTTGGCTGCCTCTTTCACAAGGAGGATGTTCTCGATGCGTACGCCGAATTTTCCGGCCAGGTAGATACCCGGTTCGTCGGTAATGGTCATGCCGGCGCGGAAGGGGGTTGTAGAGGCTTTGCAAAGGTTCTTGCGAATCTGCTGCGGCCCCTCGTGAACGCGCAGATAGGAGCCTACACCGTGACCCGTTCCGTGGCCAAAGTCGTAGCCTTCCTGCCACATGGCATAGCGTGCTGCCAGGTCGAGCTGGATGCCTGTGGTTCCTTCGGGGAAGCGGCAGTTGCTCAGGTTGATGTGTCCTTTTAGCACGAGGGTATATACTTTTTTCATCTCCTCGGTGACGGGGCCCAGGGCGATGGTGCGTGTGATGTCGGTAGTGGCGTCTTGGTATTGAGCGCCGGTGTCGAGCAGCAAGAGGCCTTCCGGTTTCAGCGTGGCATTGCTTTCCTCGTCGGCCTCATAGTGTACGATGGCGCCGTGAGGTCCATAGCCGGCTATGGTGGCGAAGCTGAGGCCTTTGTAGAGGGGCTGTTCTTTGCGGAAGGCTTGTAGGCGGGCGTCCACCTCCAGTTCGGTGACGGTGCCTTTGCTTACGTTCTCGTCGAGCCAGCGGCGGAATTTTACGAGGGCCACTCCGTCGCGTTCCATGGCATTGTGGAAACCAGCAATCTCTTCTTCTGTCTTCAGTGAGCGCAGTTCGGCCGCCGGCGATTTTTCAAAGCGATAGGGGATAGCATACTCGTCGCAGTAGTTGAGCACATCGCAGTTCATAGTATGCGGGAAGAGGTAGGCTGTCAGTCCGTCTTCTAAATCTTCCAATGAGCGTTTCACGCCAGCGTAAGGCATTGTCTTCACGCCCTCTTTGTTCAGGTATTCCTTTACCTCTTTGGACAGGCGGTTTTCTTCTACGAAGAGCGTGGCCCTGTTGCGTTCGATGAGCAGGTAGCTCAGGAAAACAGGATTGTAGGGCACGTCGGTGCCGCGCAGGTTGAGTGTCCAACTTATCTCCGACATGTCGTTGAGCAGATAGGCTTCGGCGCTTTCGTCGGCCAGTATGATTTGGCGGATGGCGTCTATCTTTGTGGAGGCTGAGTAGCCTGTAAACTCTATGGGTTGCAGCGCCACGGGCTCGGTGGGTAGCGGCGGTCGCGAGGTCCAGATGTTGATGAAGGGGTCGTCCATGCATACGAGTTCCAGCTCATTGTCTGTGTCGCTGAGCAGTTCTTGATAGGCCTCTCCGCTCATCATCTTGCCCACAAAGCCTACTCGGCTTCCGGGCTTAAGACCCTCGAGGAGCCATTCGCCGATAGAGGGCACGCCGGGCTGTCCTTCCTTCATGAGCGTAAAGGGCGAGCCCTTCAGTTGCTCTTCTGCTGCGAGGAAGTAGCGCGAGTCGGTCCACAGTGCAGCTTTGCTGGCTGTCACCACGGCCACTCCTGCCGAGCCGTCAAAGCCGGAAATCCATTGGCGCACTTTCCAGTGCTCGGGGGTGTATTCGCTGTTGTGAGGGTCGGTGGTGGGAATCACGAAGGCATCCAGCTCTTCGTTGTTCATCCATTGGCGGAGTAAGTTTACCCGCATCGGGGTTCTGGCGCTTTTCATTTATGCTAAGAGATAGAGTTCTGTTTATGCTCGGGGATTTATAAATTTTCAGGCAGCTATACAGCAACTGCCTACGGCAAAGATACAGATTTTGTATTTTCTGCCCAAACAAAATGGATATTTACTCTTGGGGGATAGAAAAAAACCTGTGTTTCTATCTTCGCAACGGAGGAATATTTGTATTTTTGCAAAAGGTTGGGGCGTATGCCCTGCCGCAACGCGTTTATTCTCACACTATTTTTTATACTATTTGTTATGGCATTTTTAACAGACGAAAAACTCGTGATCGTTGGCGCCGCCGGTATGATTGGCTCCAACATGGTTCAGACAGCTCTCACCATGGGTCTGACAAGCAACATTTGTCTCTACGACGTATTCTCTCCCGAAGGCGTAGCCGAGGAGATGCGTCAGAGCGGTTTTGGCGATGCTAACATCGTGGCCACCACCGACATCAAAGAGGCTTTCACCGGTGCGAAGTACATCATCTCTTCTGGTGGTGCTCCCCGTAAGGAAGGCATGACTCGCGAAGACCTCCTCGCCGGCAACTGCAAGATCGCAGAAGAGCTGGGCAAGAACATCAAGACCTACTGCCCCGACGTGAAGCACGTGGTTATCATCTTCAACCCTGCCGACTTGACAGGCCTCGTTACACTCCTCTACTCTGGTTTGAAACCCGGACAGGTTACTACCCTTGCCGGTCTCGACACCACTCGCCTCCAGAGCGCTTTGGCTAAGAAGTTTGGCGTAATGCAAAACGAAATCACCGGCTGCGCTACCTATGGTGGCCACGGCGAGCAGATGGCTGTATTTGGCAGCGCTGTGAAGATTGCCGGTCGTCCTTTGATGGACATCGTGGGCACTGAAGAGTTCCCCGAAGCTGAATGGGAGCAAATGAAGAAGGACGTGACTCAGGGTGGTGCTGCTATCATCAAGCTCCGCGGTCGTTCTTCATTCCAGAGCCCCTCACAGCTCTCTGTTGAGATGATTCGCTCAGTGATGGGTGGCGAGAAGTTCCGCTTCCCCGCCGGTACTTACGTATGCAACGAGAAGTACAACCACATCATGATGGCTATGGACACCGTGCTCGACACCAACGGCTGCTCATACCAAATGCCCGTGGGCACTCCCGAAGAGTTGGCTAAGCTCGATGCCAGCTACGAGCACCTCTGCAAGATGCGCGACGAACTCGTTACGCTGAACATCGTGCCCGAGATTTCTAAGTGGAGCGAAATCAATCCTAACCTCTAATCAGGCTTGAACGCAGCACACCTCCTGCGGTGTGTCTGCATCTACATAGTGGCGCCCTTTCTCTGCCTAACTTCAGGCGGAGAAAGGGCCCGCTTGTTTTATTCCCACCGGCCCTCTTTTCGTCCCTTTGTAATCGCTTGAAAATCAAGGGTCATTTTTGGGCATTTCTTAGGTAAAAGCTAGGTGAATTTCGGTAACTACTAGGAA
>CALCHR010000025.1 GCA_937901185.1 uncultured Bacteroidales bacterium | reverse complement strand
GATTCCAGAGAAAATTGTAATGCCATTATAGAAACTGCAAGTAATAAATTGATTGTTGGTTGTCAGAATACGGTGATTCCCACCTCCGTGACCTATATAGACTATAATGCGTTCGGAGGATGCTCCAGCCTAACTAGCATCGAGATTCCCACCTCCGTGACCTATATAGGAAGTTCTGCGTTCGCTTATTGCTCTGGCCTAACGAGCATAGTGGTAGAGGAAGGTAATTATAAATATGATTCCAGAGAAAATTGTAATGCCATTATAGAAACTTCAAGTAATACATTGATTGCTGGTTGTCAGAATACGGTGATTCCCAACTCCGTGACCTCGATAAAATATTATGCGTTCTTAGGTTGCTCCGGCCTAACGAGCATCGAGATTCCCAACTCCGTGACCTCGATAGGAGAACTTGCGTTCCGGGATTGCTCCGGCCTAACGAGCATAGAGATTCCCACCTCCGTGACCTCGATAGACTCTTATGCGTTCGCAGAATGCTCTGGCCTAACGAGCATCGAGATTCCCAACTCCGTGACCGAGATAAGAGTATGTGTGTTCGAAGGTTGCTCCAGCCTAACGAGCATAGAGATTCCCAACTCCGTGACCGAGATAGGAGGAAGTGCGTTCGATAATTGCTCCGGCCTAACGAGCATTACGATGCAAGGAGTTACACCACCTACAATTCAAGGTGGTACTAGTATCTTTGACGGTTGCAGCAAACTTCAGACAATCTATGTACCTGTCGGAGCATCCGAGGCCTATAATGTAGCGCCGTGGAATGCGTATAACATTGTAGAATTAACCCCCAACTACGAGCCTCGCCACAATGGCACAAAAACTAATAATGACCGAGATGTTATAGCTGTGAAATTGACGGGAGCATCTTCTGGTGAGCAAGTATATACGCTCACTTCTGCAGAGCAAAATAAAGACTATACAGATGTAACAGACTCTGTGGTATTCAAAGTTGTGTCTGGAGAAACACTAACCCCTGTAGTAGATCATGAATATAGAATACACATTGGTTCTTGGATGCACCATGCAGTATATATAGATACAGATAGAAATGGATTTACCGGTGCTATTGCAGAAGGTAGCGAATGGAAACCTGCCGGCGACCTCGTGACTTACTCCTTTTATAACAATGGTGCCGAAAGTGATGTGAGTGGTTGGAATAGTGTAGGAGAAACTATCAGCGGGGATAATAGACATACTCTTCCGATTCCAGCCTTTACTGCTCCTATAGAGCCGGGCATTTATCGCATGCGCTTTGTGCAAGACTGGTGTAGCATTGACCCCGCAGGCGATGCGGATGGAAAGTTTGGTGATTTCAAAGAGAACGGAGGACAAATTGTAGATGTGATGCTGGAAGTAGTTGAAGGCGCAGTTGAGCCCGAGCCTGAAGCTCCCGGAACTCCTTATGCTGAGCTCAAGTTGACATTTGATCGCTCAGGCGATAATGTTAGCGTAAGCGTAGCGGGTTTGGAAGGCGTAACTGCTAGCGTAGTTAGCAAGTCGCACGCTTGGAAAGACCTCAGCGTTACAAATGCTAACACTATCCTCTGCCCAAATGTGAACGGAAACACCGACCCCACTATTACTTGGGGCATTCAGTTGAACGGCGTACCTGCTAACTACAAGTTGCAAGGAATGGCGCTTGATATCCATGCTCTCAATAGTTCTGGTAACTATCAATACCCTGAAGACGGTGTGAATCGCCATTGGAATGTAGCAGTAGCTCAAGGCGAAACTCTCCTTGCAAACTTTGCAGACATCGAAATCTCTCAGGGAACTGAAAATGGACGTATTGGTAACAACCACAAAGTACACAGCGTAGCCGCTGTAGAAGCTCTTGCAGCAACAGACCCCATGACCTTGAACTTTACAATAACTAAGGGCTCTGAAAACGCAGGTTGTTTCTTTGGTCTCTCTGAAGTAACTTTGACATACAAAGTAGCAGACTATGTATTCCTCACCGACGGCGAAGCATACACCAATGCAACCGAGAAGGAAACAGAGGGCATCGTCTACACCCGCGAGTTTAACAATACACAATGGCAGTCCTGGTACGTACCCTTCGATATGGACTATAACGACATCAGCGACGAGTATACCGCAGCCTGCTTGAACGACATCCACGAGTATGACGACGATGAAGACGGCGTCCTGGATCGTTGGACTATGGAAGTGCTGATACTCCGCCCCGGCGAAACCATGTATGCGAACCTGCCTTACGTAATCCGCGCCAAGGAAGTGGGCGAAAAGCAGTTTGTGGTGGAAAACACCATGCTGTATCCGGCCGACGAACAATCGATGGACTGCTCTTCTATGAGAATGCACTATACGTTTACGGGTACTTATAGTCCGATAGAAGCCCAGGTGCTCCGCGACAATGGTTGGTTGGCTATGGGTAACGGTCGCCTTGTAACTCCGACAACAACCTCAACACTGAAAGCCAACCGCTGGTATCTGGAATCAACTCCTCGCAAAGGCTATGGCTCTACCTATCAAGCTCCGAAACGTATAGAACTGGTAGTGGTAGATGAGAACGGCGAAGTGACCGGTGTGGAAGAGTTGCCGCTCACTGAAGACGAAAACGCAGTCTGGCCCGCAGACGTATACGACTTGAATGGCCGCTTGGTGAAGGCTCAAGCCAAGAACCTTGAGGACCTTCCTAAAGGTGTTTACGTAGTGAACGGACAGAAATGGGTGAAGTAAAAAATGGTACGTTTAGAAGGTAAGGATATGAAAAAGAAAATTTATGAATCTCCCAACCATGAAGTCTATGAGTTCTTTGCCGAGGATACGATAATGAAAACTTCAGAAGTTGAATGGCATCCCGGTGAGGAAGGTGAATTGGATACCCGCAAGAAAGAAGGTCCCAATGGTCCGGCCTGGTTAAAGGAAGAAAATAAGAACTTCTGGCAATAGTCCATTCCGATGCTGTCAAGTAAGGCAGTTTTCCAATATTTTTCTCAGAGAATGGTATCCCCGCAGCGGCGGGGATATTTTTATACTTATTAAACTCGTATAGTGGTGACTATACTATCATCAAGTCGCTGATGATGAGATCGGAAATAAAAATGCCTTGCTGAGTGAGGCGTAGATAACCATCCTCGATGACAAGCTGTTCTTTTGACAGATAGCCTTGCGCATTTTTCAAAAGATGTTCTTTGAACGTAGTTCCGAATGCGTTGTCTAGTTCTTCTATGGATAGACCTTTACGAGTACGGAGGGCTGTCATGATGCGTTCGTTGAAACTATCTTCTTGGGATAAGAGTTCTTCAGAGTAGAGATGTTCCCCGTTGCAGTACTTCTGCAAATTGGGTAGGTTGAATCGGCGTTTATGTCCATCGTAGGAATGAGCGCCCGGACCACAACCGAGATAGGGTTTGTTGGCCCAATAAGAAGAATTGTGTCGAGCCAGCATGCCTGGCTTAGAAAAATTGGAAATTTCATATTGCTCCAATCCCAGTTCTGCCGACTTATGGATGAGGAGTTCGTACATGGCCAGGCTGAGTTCTTCGTTAGCCTCTTTTACCTTACCTTCTTTTCTCATCCGCTCAATCGGAGTATCTTCTTCGTAAATGAGTGCGTAGGCAGAGAGATGAGAGATGGGAAGTTGTTGCATGGTCTGTAGATCGGCTTCCCAATCGCTTAAGGTTTGTTGTGGCAGACCATATATTAGGTCGATGCTTATATTTTCAATGCCATTTTCGTGTAGTAAGTGGACAGCATTGATAGCTTGCAGTCCGTTGTGTCTTCTGTTCAGAATTTTGAGCGTGGCATCTTTGAATGTCTGAATCCCCAAACTTACTCTATTTATCCCTAGTTTCTTCAGCGTGGAGATAAATTCTATACTGATGTCGTCTGGATTGGCTTCAAGGGTAATTTCTGCACCATCTTCTATCTCGTAATTAGTCTTGATCGCAGAAAAGATAGTTTCCAGTTGATGGGAAGAAAGGATAGACGGCGTACCGCCTCCTACATAAATAGTCGATAGGATAGGAGGGCCTGCGTAGTTTCTTCTGGAAGAAAGTTCTTTACAAAGCGATTGTACATATTTCTCTTTTGCCTCTTCTCCTTGTGTACTAGAGAAAAAGTCGCAATAGATACATCGGCTGCGGCAGAAGGGTACGTGAATATATAATCCTTTCATATTTGGATATGGATTGGCTTGTAAGAAAAATAAAGAGCGAACTTCACAAAAGCTCGCTCTTCTATTTTGATAGAGTTTATCAATTATTCAGCGCGGAGAGTGAAACGCTTGAATGAAGTAATCTGCAATGCAGCATCAGTTTCTTTCAATACGTCCTTCACAGTCTTCTTGCTATCCATGATAAATTCTTGATTTACCAAGCATACTTCCTTGAGGAATTTTGCAAGACGGCCTTTTGCAATGTTCTGAATCATAGCTTCAGGCAAGTTAGCTGCTTTCTCTGCAGAAACTGTAGCGATGATTTCCTTAGCCTTAGCTACATCTTCGGCAGTCAACCAACCTTTGGCCATGTTGCTTTCCATGTGAGCTTCGCTGTCTACGTGAGTGGGGTTGATGCCAGCCTTCTTCAAAGCAGCCTCAACAGCCTTCTGAACTTGCTCAGCCTTAGTCTTCTCAATAGCAACATTGATTTCAGACTCCTTCACAGACTCAGAAACTCCATCTTCGTCAACTGCGAGAGGGTTCATAGCAGCTACCTGCATAGCCATCAACTTAGCAACTTGTTCTTCAGCAGCTTGGTTGAAAGCTACCAAAGTACAAAGTGTGTTGTTGCCCTGGTGGTTGTAAGTTGCAACGTGCTCGCCTTCAATGAAGGTGTAGCCGTCCAACTCCATCTTCTCACCAGTGATACCGCTGCGGTCAACAACTGCATCGGCTACAGTGGCGTTGCCCATGGGGAGAGCCTTAACTTCGTCCAAAGACTGACATTTGTTAGCTACAGCAGCATCCAGAATGTCTTGAGCCAATTTGATAAAATCTGCATTTTTTGCAACGAAGTCAGTTTCGCACTTCAAAGCAATGATTGCAGCAAAACCATTTTCATATTTGCAAAGTACGCAACCTTCTGAGGCTTCACGGTCAGAACGCTTGGCAGCTACAGCTTGTCCTTTTTTGCGGATAATTTCAATAGCAGCATCAATATCACCTTCAGCTTCAGCCAATGCTTTTTTGCAATCTCCAAGACCTGCGCCAGTCAAAGCACGCAGTTTCTTGATATCTTCCATATTTACGGCCATAGTTCTTTATTTAATAGTTAAAAGGTTATGGGCGAACCCATAACCTTGAAGATAAATTATTCAGTAACTTCTTCTGCTGCAGCTTGAGTTTCAACTGCAACTTCTTCTGTCTTCTCTACGCGAGCCTTAGTGCTACGTTTACGAGTAGCTTTAGGAGCTTCAGCTTCGCCAGCAGCTTCAGTATCTACCTTTTCTGCTTTTCTTTCTTCAACACCCTCAACAATAGCAGCGCAGCAAGCATCAAGGATTACTTCAATGCTCTTGTTTGCATCGTCGTTAGCGGGGATTACGAAGTCAACGCAGTTGGGGTCAGAGTTTGTATCTACGATACCGAATACGGGAATACCCAAACGCTGTGCTTCTTTTACTGCAATGTGTTCTTTGCATACGTCTACAACGAACAATGCAGAAGGAAGACGAGTCAAGTCTGCGATAGAACCTAAGTTCTTCTCCAACTTAGCTCTTTGGCGAGAAATCTGGAGGATCTCACGCTTAGAAAGGTTAGAGTAAGTTCCGTCGCTAGTGAGTTTATCAATATTGGCCATTTTCTTAACAGCCTTACGGATTGTGGGGAAGTTGGTGAGCATACCACCCGGCCAACGCTCTGTTACGTAGGGCATGTTAATAGAAGCTGCTTTTTCAGCAACTACTTGTTTTGCTTGTTTCTTAGTAGCTACAAAGAGAATGCGCTTTCCTGATTTGGCTATTTGCTTCAAAGCTTCAGCAGCCTCATCAATCTTAGCTACAGTCTTATGTAAATCGATAATGTGAATACCATTACGCTCCATGAAAATGTAAGGAGCCATTGCGGGATTCCATTTGCGCTTGAGGTGACCAAAGTGGCAGCCAGCCTCTAATAAAGTTTCAAAATTAGTTCTTGCCATTTTTTCTTTTGTTATTTCGTTTACTTTCTTTTTAGTTGTGAGTTTCAACCAGCTTTCAGGTAGTTCTTAATAAATAGAAGTCCAGATAGCTTAGATACTAAACGTACATCCAGCAGTAACGGCCGAATATTAACGTTTACTGAACTGGAAGCGACGACGTGCTTTGGGACGTCCCGGTTTTTTACGCTCAACCTCACGAGAATCGCGTGTCATGAATCCTTCAGCACGCAAAGCCTTCTTGTCCTCAGCATTGATTTTTACCAAAGCGCGTGCGATAGCAAGACGAAGAGCTTGGCTCTGGCCGGTAAAACCACCACCAAACAAATTAACCTTGATATCGTATTTTTCAGCTACTCCGAGAAGATTCAGAGGCTGTTTTACAACGTACTGCAGGATAGAAGAGGGGAAATAGTTAGCAAGATCTCTCTTGTTAATGGTAATTTTACCGGTACCTTCTGTTACATAGATACGGGCTACGGCGCTTTTACGGCGACCTAATGCATTAATCATTTCCATTCTTCTTATTATTTATAAAGGTTAATATCAATTGCCTTGGGGTTTTGAGCTTGATGTTTGTGCTCACCACCTTCATATACATACATATTGCTAAGAAGCTTTGCACCCAAACGATTTTTGGGGAGCATACCTTTAACAACACGACGCATCAATTTTTCAGCACCGTTAGGTTTAGCCATGATGCTAGCAGGTGTGTGCTCGCGCTGTCCACCAGGATAACCAGTGTAGGTCAGATAAATACGATCTGTCCATTTCTTACCAGTTAATCTCACCTTGTCGGCATTGATGATAATAACGTTGTCACCGCAGTCTACGTGCGGAGTGAAATTGGGCTTGTACTTACCGCGCAATAATTTAGCAACTCTTGTGCAGAGACGACCCAATACTTGATCTGTTGCATCAACAACAACCCATTCTTTTTGGGCTGTTTCTTTGTTTACAGAAATGGTCTTGTAACTTAAAGTGTCCACTCTTTTTGATTTTAATTATAACTACTAATTTTTTTATCTCTTGCGATCCTAACCACTTACCCGGCCAAAGGTAAAGCTATTAACACGCAATTTTACAGGCTTTTAGGCCTGCTTGATAATAATCGGCGTGCAAAAGTACTAATTTTCTTTGAAATAGCAAAGATATTTTACTAATTTTGGTTTGGGCAAAATAAAAAGCGAAGATTTCTCTTCGCTTTTATAAATTCTATGGTATCTTTAGTTTGCAATGTCATTTCTGACTACTCTGCCCATTTGCATGACGAACTTCAATTCCTGGTTTTCGTCAAACATAATAATGTCGGCATCTTTTCCGGTTTCCAAAGAACCTTTTCTGTCATAAACTCCCATAATCTTAGCAGGAGTTTCGCTAATCATGCGACATGCATCTGCCATGGGAATTTGAGCTTGTTGCACTGCAGTGCGCACTAAACGATCCATCGTGGCAATACTTCCGGCCAAAGCGGATCGGTCTGCCAATTTACAAACACCGTCTTCAAGGACAACACGTGGGTCGAAAGCTGTGTTGTCGGTACTTGCAGCACAAGCAAGAGCATCGGTAATAAGGGCCATGCGTTCCACTCCCTTGATTTGGTAAATCATACGTATCATAACTGGGGGAACATGGATTCCGTCGGCGATGACTTCTACAGTCATGTTTTCTTCAGTGAAAATACTTTCTACGGTTCCGGCTTCCTTGAATTCTCTTTTCTTATAAACTACCGGCATCGCATTGTAGAAGTGGGTTGCATGAGTCATACCTGCGAGGTTTGCAGCATGTACGGCATCATATGTCGCTCTTGTGTGACCGATGCTAGGTAAGACATTGTGCTCGCAACAAGCTTTGATAAACTCTATAGAGCCTTCCAACTCTGGTGCTTCATCCCAACGGCGTAAACAAGGAGCGCATTCGAGAATCTCATTATACTCTTCTGGCATCGGGCCTTTAATCCATTCGGGAATCTGAGCGCCGGCTTGTGCCATATTAAAATAAGGTCCTTCAAGGTGTAAACCTAAAATAGGACTATTAGGCTCTTCCATTAATTTAGAACAAGTGTCGGCAGCCATCTTAATCATTTCAACAGTGGAAGAAGAGAGGGTGGGGAAGATAGAAGTAGTTCCGTATTGCATATGTGCATCTACTGCTACTCTAAAAGCTTCTTCTGTACCTTCCATAAAGTCGCGACCACCGCCTCCATGTACATGCAATTCAATACCACCAGGTACAACGTATGCGCCCTTGGCATCAATTACTTCGTAACCACATTGGGGTTGACTATTAGTAGAAACTTCTAATATTTTATTTCCATCAACTAGGACGGAGCCATTCTCAACCCATCCGGAAGGAGTTAATACTTTTCCATTTATAATTTGTTGTTTCATACACAAGAATAATTAAAGGTTTTTATCGCTACAAATATATAGATTTTTTCTTAGATAAAAAAGTCTAGATGCCCACTTTTATTTTGTGTTTCTATATTTTTAATACAATAAAAAAGGATTTTATGTGTTATATAATAGCAACAGAAAATTGTAATAAGAAATAAGGATGCGATATATTAGCACATATATTATATTTATAATAGCGTTCCTCTTCTCTTGTGGAAGTGTTGATAAAAGTATAAAGAAAGGGGATGCTGCTTATGCTCTAGGAGAGTATAATGCTGCTGCTGCGTACTACAAGAAAGCATACTCTCGTCTTTCTCCTAAGGAGCGGACAAAACGTGGCGAAATTGCTTACAAGATGGCAGAATGTTATCGCTTGTTTGGCTTTTCTTCCCGCGCCCTTGGCTCGTATAAAAATGCCGACCGCTATAAATTTACAGATACACTAACCTATTTTTATGAAGGAGAAATGATGCGTCTGATGGGGGACTATAAAGGCGCAGAAAAAGCTTATTCTCTTTTCTTGGAAAAATTTCCAGGTCATGAGGCTGCAAAGAAAGGATTAGAGTCTTGTTCTTTGGCACCTGATTTGAAAAAGAAAGGCTCTGCTTATACGGTTTCTATAGAACGTATATTTAATGCCAGCCGTTCTGATTATTCTCCGGCTTATATGGGCACAGATGCAGAGCAAATCTATTTTACAACTACGCGTCCACAAGTGGCTGGTGATGACTTGAGTGAGATTACTGGGCAGAAAAATGGGGATATTTTCTTTGCAAAGAAAGACGAGAAGGGTAAGTGGAAAGTTCCTGAAGCTGTAGATGCAAATGTAAATACAGAGTTTGATGAGGGAGCTTGCTCTTTCTCAGCAGATGGAAGAACGATGTACTTTACCCTTTGTAAGACAGATGAGCAATATCCAAGAATGGCTGAGATTTGGAAAACCGAACGCACAGATGCCTCTTGGGGAAAGCCTGAGCAGATTAAAATTACGGCGGACACACTCTCTTCTTATGCTCACCCGGCCCTATCTCCGGATGGACAATGGTTGTATTTTACTTCGGATATGCCAGGGGGCTATGGTGGACTTGACTTATGGCGTGTGCCTATCAATAACCATGGAGTTGGGGCTGTAGAAAATTTAGGAGAAACTATAAATACACAGGGTAATGAATCATTCCCTGCATTCAGGCCTACGGGAGAACTTTATTTTTCCTCGGATGGACATGTAGGATTAGGTGGCCTTGATTTGTTTAGAGCCATAGAGGATACAATTGAACACAAGTGGAACGTGGTACATTTACCTGCGCCGATGAACTCCAATGCCGATGATTTTGGTATCACCTTTGAGGGATTCCACAATCGGGGCTTTTTCTCTTCGGGACGTACTACCGGTGGTAGAGGGTGGGATAAGATTTTCTCTTTTTCTTATCCCGAGGTAATGCAGACTGTGAAAGGGTGGGTGTATGAGCAAGATGGCTACGAACTCCCTGAAGCTGTTGTTTATATGGTAGGTGATGATGGTACTAATCTTAAGTTGGGCTTAAACTCAGATGGTTCTTTTGAACAAGCGCTGAAGCCTGGAGTCCACTATCTGTTCTTGGCTACATGTAAAGGATATCT
Organism: uncultured Bacteroidales bacterium; assembly: GCA_937901185.1. GTDB lineage: Bacteria > Bacteroidota > Bacteroidia > Bacteroidales > Bacteroidaceae > Alloprevotella. The sequence goes on along the minus strand of CALCHR010000025.1, from coordinate 11,127 downwards.
TAATTATAAAGAAGAACTTAAGGCTGACAGTGCCGAGGTGGAGAAACAGTTTGTTCTTCAGTTTCCTTTGCCATCTATCAGCGTCCCGGTCTTGGTGCGTAATGTCTTCTATGAATTTGACAAGGCCGATATTACGGAAAACTCTAAGGAAGCTCTTGACCGCCTTACTAAGATGCTGAAAGAAAATCCTAATATCACCATAGAATTGAGTGCCCACTGTGATAATCGAGGTAATGACGAGTACAACGAAAAACTATCGCAACGCCGCTCGGAGAGTGTAGTGAAATATCTCACGGAGCAAGGTATTCAACCGGAGCGTCTCACTGCAAAAGGCTATGGAGAAAAGCAGCCTAAGGTGGTAAACAAAAAACTTCTGGAAGCTTATCCCTTTCTGCATGAGAATGATACCCTAACGGAAAACTATATTCTGCAACTTACGCCGGAACAACAGGATGTGTGTCATGCTTTGAATCGCCGTACGGAGTTTAAGGTACTACGTACTACTTTTGGCTTGTTTGACGAGAAAGGAAATTTGAAACCGGAGGCTCTAAAACCGGGTGAAGAAGATTTGGAAGAATCTGCGGAATAATTCTTAAGGGTAAATTTATATTTTTCCTTTAGTCTTTTTTTTGAGTCGGAATTTCTTGCTGAATAATTGAAAAAACTTAGATAGCTACTAGGAAAAACTAGTAGTTACCAAATTTTTCCTAGTAGTTACCGAAATTTTCCTAGTAGTTACCGAAGAAATGCTCAAAAATGGGTATTGAAAATCAGGACGTTATAAGGGTGAGTTTCTGGGGCTTTTGATAATTCTTCTGTCGCTGATTTTTTTCGCTCTTTGGCTTTGTCAGTCTTGTAACATCGTCAAGAATTCTTCCTCGTTTATTATCTTGACTCCCAAGGACCTGGCTTTTTCCAATTTAGCCGGGCCCATATTCTCGCCGGCTAAGATGAAGGTCGTTTTCTTGGATATGCTACCCACGTTTTTGCCACCATGGCTTTCTATGATAGCCTTGTATGCCTCTCTGCTGTGATGGTTGAAAGTGCCACTTATAACAATGCTTTGTCCAAGAAGTTTCTCAGAGAGTTGCTGACTTTCTTCCACCTGCATGGTCAATCCTTCCTCTATGAGTCTGTCAACTAATTGCTTGTTGGCTTCATTTTGGAAATAGGTTATCACACTTTGAGCGATGGTAGCTCCGATTCCTTCCACAGCCAGAAGTTCTTCCAGGTTAGCATTGCGTAAGGTCTGTATGTTCTTAAAGTGTTTTGCTAAGCCTTTTGCGGCTACTTTTCCTACAAAACGGATACCTAAAGCATAGAGGGTGCGGTCAAATGTGTTTTTTTTGCTGGAGCTGATTCCCTCTATTATTTTCCGAGCAGAGCGTTCTCTCGAACGATCAGCCCCACAAATATCTGTCAGCTTAATTTTATAAAGGTCTGCCACATTGTGTACTAAGCCACGGTTGAAGTATTCTTCTATGGTTTCCGGTCCAAGCGACTCGATGTTCATGGCGTCGCGACTAATGAAATGTTCTATCTTTCCTTTGAGTTGTGGAGGGCAAGAGATATCGTTGGGGCAATAGTGGGCAGCTTCGCCTTCGTATCTGATCAGAGGCGTGCCACATTCCGGACAGTGGGTGATGAAGTTTATTCTCTCACCTAGTTCCGAGTTGCGTTGCTCGGTGGCAACACCTATAATCTGAGGAATAATCTCTCCGGCTTTTTCTACATAAACCATATCGCCTACATGCAGATCAAGCTGCTTGATGATGTCTTCATTATGGAGAGATGCGCGTTTGACGATGGTGCCGGAGAGTTGCACCGGTTGCATATTGGCTACAGGAGTGATGGCTCCTGTTCTTCCCACTTGGTAGCTGACGCTGTCAAGGCGAGTTAAAGCACGTTCAGCTTGAAATTTATAAGCAATGGCCCATCGAGGATTTTTTGCAGTAAATCCAAGAAGCTCTTGTTGCCTTGTAGAGTTGACTTTCAATACTATACCATCAGTGGCGACGGGTAAGTTCTTACGTTCTGTATCCCAATAGTCTATAAATTGATAAATATCTTCAAGGCTTTTGGCAATAGTGATAGCGGAGGATACTTTGAAACCCCAGTCGTTAGCCAATCTTAAATTCTCATAGTGGTTGTCTCCGTGAATGTCTTCTCCTAATAGATAGTAAAAGTAGGCATCTAATCCTCTGCGGGCTACTACTGCGGAACTCTTACTCTTCAAAGTTCCGGAGGCCGCATTTCTAGGATTTGCAAAGAGAGCTTCTCCGCTAACTTCTCGCTCCTTATTTAGTTGCTCAAATCGTTCCCATGGTAATAATATTTCTCCTCGGATTTCAAATCGATTGGGCCATTCTTTGTTTGGGCGCAGTTGGAGAGGTATAGAGCGGATGGTTTTCACATTTTCTGTAACATCGTCGCCCTTTATTCCGTCGCCGCGAGTCACTGCATGGAGTAGTTTGCCGTCCTCATAAGTCAGCGAGATGCTCAGTCCATCAAATTTTAGTTCACAGCATATCTCAAAAGGTTCTCCTTCAAGTCCATCCTCAACACGCTTGTAGAAAGCCTGTACCTCTTCTTTATTATAAGTGTTGCCTAGAGATAGCATCGGATAGATGTGCTCTATCTGTTTGAAGTCATGGCTGAGGTCGCTACCTACTCGCATTGTTGGGGAATTGGGGTCGTGTAGTTCAGGATGTAGCATTTCCAACTTTTGAAGTTCAGCCATCAACTGGTCAAATTCAAAATCAGAGATTTCTGGATTGTTCTCTATATAATATTTATAGTTATGGTGATGTAGTGTTTCCCTTAACCATAAAATGCGGTTGGTAGTCTCCATTATAGTGAAATCTTTTATTTTTATATTTGCAAAAGTACTTAAAAATCTTCAGCTCCTCTATAAATTAAGAAGTTTCTTCGTATTTTTGCGGCTACTAAAATAAGTATATATGAGAATAGACATCATAACCGTACTGCCGGAAATGTTAGAGGGCTTTGTGAATACCTCTATCTTGGCACGAGCACAAAAGAAAGGCTTGGTAGAAATTCATGTGCACAATCTGCGTGACTATACTAAGGATAAGCATCGTCGAGTAGATGATTATCCGTTTGGTGGATTTGCTGGTATGGTGTTGCAATGTCAGCCCATAGATGATTGCATTTCAGCGCTGAAAGCAGAGCGTGACTACGATGAGATTATTTTTACAACACCCGATGGGGAAATGTTTGACCAACCTATGGCCAATACACTTTCGCTGAATAAGAATATCATAATTCTATGTGGCCACTATAAGGGGATAGACTATCGTATTCGCGAACACTTAATTACTAAAGAAATTTCCATTGGCGATTTTGTGCTTACTGGCGGAGAATTAGCAGCGGCTGTGATGAGTGATGCTATAGTGAGATTAATTCCTGGAGTGTTGAGCGATGAACAAAGTGCTCTCTCTGATAGTTTTCAAGACAATCTACTAGCTGCTCCAGTTTATACACGTCCGGCAGAATATAAAGGCTGGAAAGTTCCAGATGTATTACTTTCAGGTCATGAGAGAAAAATAAAAGAATGGGAACTCTCAGAGTCGTTAGCGCGTACACGACGTCTTCGCCCCGACTTGTTAGAAGAATAATAATATTAAAAGCCTCAATCTTTGAGGCTTTTAATATTATCTCATACTTAGAATGAAAGGTCTATGCCGAAGGATAGAAGTTCTGTAAATTGTAGATAAGATTCTCCTTTTTGGCGTTTTACGCTATCGTCAAATCTAGGATAGAGGAATAGGGTAGTGGAGAGAAATTTGTTGATGCGTAGGTTAAAAGTGTTTTCCCATTCTATCTGTGCTTTGCTGTAATCGGTAAAGAAATAGATACGGCCTTTCCATGTGACGTTCTTGAACATATTCCATGTATAATTAGCTGTGATGTTAGAACCATAATCAAACTTGGAATGTTTTCCTTCTTTAAGTCCAAAGGTGGAACATAAGGCTTTTCGGTCTACATATTTGAAACTGCAGGCAAAGGGGGATAATGTGGCATCAAAGGTGAAGTTCTTTACACTCAACTTGTAGTCCATACCAAGAGAGAATACAGACTCAAAAGGAGACATGAAATCAGAGTACACTTTTTCATCATTGCTCTTATAGGCAGGATGAAATTGTGTCCAGCTTTGCAACATTGCGGTGTAATACCAGTGCTTGGTCGCTTTCAAACCTAGTTTGTTGGTAAGACGAAGCAGGTCGTCATTTGTTTTGAATTTATGTAGCAAGTCATTCTTAGAAGACAAAAAACCTAATTTCATTTCCAACTTGTTGTTGAATAGAATTTTTTGCTTGTTGTTGTAATTAGCTTCTAGATTTATAGAAGTAAGGAATGAATAGTTGCTTTCTCCACCTTTGTACCAATTGTCGGATACATGATTTTGGGTAAACTTAAGAGAAAAGTCGCTTTTGAATTTCCAAAAGTTAGGTTTCTGTACAACGATGTCAATACTCTCTTCTGTAATTCGAGGTATTGGTTGTGTGGCTACAGTTGTTACTTTCTCAGAAAGTTTTATATCTGTCTTGACATCTTTGTTTACATCCTTACGTATCCCAGTACTTTTCTCTATGGAACTATTATATTGAAAAGCTCTAGGTGTTGAGGTGTAAGCTTTTAATAAATAAGAGTCAATATTGGATACTATGTGGGAGGTTTTGTTGCTTAATATGCTATAATTAGATTTTCTTTGTAGTGATCCTAGATTTCGTTGTAATGTTGTATTTTGTAGAGTAGAAGAAAAAAATAAAGGATAATAATAGGGGTTGCAGAGTGTGTCTTCTTCTAAATATCTCCAAGTGTTAAAGGATTGTGTAAGAGAGTCCAATGCATTGCTGAATCCTTTTATCTTAGATTCTAAATAGATGTTGTATGTATTCTTTGTAGAATCTGTGACTTCTTGTGACAATATAGGCAAACAGAAAAGGAATGTGGAGACAATAAAATAAATTCGTTTCATACTAATTGTTATTTTCTGCAAAGTTAATTTATTTTTATATAATAGGTGTGAAGACCGCATTTTTTTGTACTTTTGCAAGTCAGTTCTCTAGAACTAGAAAATAGGAACTTTCTTTTATTCTTGAAATAATAAATAACAATAAAATAAAAAAGTATGGATAAAAATTCGATTATTGGAATCGTGTTAATGGTATTATTATTAATGGGATTTAGTTATTATAATACCAATATTCAAGAACAGTCTTTGCAAAATACAGAGCAGATCGTAGTATCTAAACAATCTGAGCAATCGGAACAAACAATTGTGGAGGCTGCCAAAGTTGATTCAACAACACTATTTTTTGACGCTTTAAGCGGAAATAACAAATCCGTAGTATTGGAAAATGAAAAAATTTGTGTGACAATCAATTCTAAAGGAGGTACGATTTCAGATGTACGTTTGAAGGAATTTAAAAACTATCAGGATTTCAAAGAAGGAAAAGAGGCTTCTCTAAATTTATATAGAGAGAATGATGCTTCATTGGCTTTCTTGTTTGAAATGAAAGATCAGAATTTGAATACTTCAGATTATTATTTTACGCCAGTAAATGTAACAGATTCAACTGTTACTATGCGCTTACAAATGGAAAGTGGTGAGAAGCTTGATTTCAATTATACTTTGTTGCCAAATAATTATTTGGTGAATTTTTCTATTACATCGTCGGGACTATCCGGCTATTTCTCTCCTAAAACTGATTTCGTCCTTGTAGATTGGAAAGATAAAGTACGTCAACAAGAAAAGGGTTTTTATTTTGAAAATATGTATTCAACTCTGACATATAAGGTTGCCGGAGAAGATACTGAAAAGCTAAATGAATATGAAACAGATGAGGTGCTAGTAACTGAAAATGTAGATTGGGTGGCATTTAAGAATCAGTATTTTAGTTCGATTATGATGGCTGCTCAAGAATTTAAGTCAGTAGAATTTAAGAGTATTCAAGAGCAGGAAAATAGTGGTTATTTGAAACACTATTCTGCTAATATGCAAGCTAAATTTGATCCTGCAGGAAATGAAACTACACAATTCCAATTTTATTTTGGCCCCAATAAATTCCGATTGCTTCAGAGCATGGATGAGTTTAAACTTACAGAAAAGGATATGGATTTGGAAGATGTGGTGTATTTGGGTTGGCCCGTATTCCGTTGGATTAACCGATATTTTACACTCTATGTTTTTGACTGGCTTACTCGTTTTGGCTTACCAATGGGTATCGTACTCCTCTTGATTACTCTTTTAATGCGTGTAATTGTATATGCACCGACACGAAAAAGTTTTATGAGTAGTGCAAAAATGCGTGTGCTGAAACCAAAAGTAGATGAGATATCTAAAAAATATCCTAATCCGGAAGATGCAATGAAACGTCAGCAGGAAATGATGGCTCTTTATAGTCAATATGGAGCTAATCCAATGGGAGGTTGTTTGCCTATGTTGATTCAAATGCCTCTTTGGATTGCGATGTTTAACTTTGTACCTAATGCAATAGAATTACGCCAACAAGGCTTTTTATGGGCTGATGATTTGTCTACTTATGACGATATTATAAGTTGGGAAACAACATTGCCCTTTATTGGTAATCACTTAAGCTTGTTCTGTTTGTTGTTCTGCGCTACAAATATTCTTTATAGTGTATTAACAATGCGTCAGCAACGCGAAACAATGTCTGGTGAACAAGCCCAACAAATGAAGGTCATGCAGTGGATGATGTTTTTGATGCCGGTGTTCTTCTTCTTTATGTTCAATAAATATTCAGCTGGACTTAATTATTATTACTTTATTTCTTTGTTGGCAAGTGCCTTGACAATGTGGTATTTGCGTAAAACTACAGATGATGAAAAATTGTTGGCAAAATTAGAAGCATATTATCAGGAGAATAAGAATAATCCTAATAAGAAGGCTCGTGGATTGGCCGCCCGATTGGAGGCTCTTCAAAAACAACAAGAGGCTTTGATGGAGGAACAACGTCGTCGTAAGAAAAATTAAAATCTTCTTTAATAATAGAAAATAATCTATTCAATACATTGCGCATAATGAATTTGAAAATAATATTGACAGCTATGTCACTTTCCTTATCTTCAGCACTAGTAGCAGAGAATGGCCAGATGTCATTTATCGGGAAAGGACACCCTATACCCAATACGGAAGTTTTAACTCCAGAAAATCTATGGGCAATGGGACGTATCGGAACTTTCCAAATGTCGCCAAATGAAAAAAATGCTGTCTATGGTGTAAATTATTATAGTGTAGAACAGAATAAAAGTCATAGTGTAATTTACACCATGGATTTCGCTTCTGGTGACTCTAAAATGTTGACAACGTCTTTGAAAAGTGAACTTAATCCCGTTTATATAGATGGGGGAGAAGAAATCGTTTTTTTGTCAGCAGAGAGCGGCACTATGCAACTTTGGAAAATGAATGCAGATGGAACTAATCGTAAACAAATTTCATTTGAAAATTCAGACGTTATAGACTTCAAATTTTCTTCTGATTTTTCTAGATTGATTCTTGTAAAGGAAGTGCCGAATCATACAAGTATCCAAGCAAACGATTCAGATTTGCCATTAAGTTCAGGTATGGTTTGTAATGATCTGATGTATAAACATTGGGATACATATGTTACCTCTTCTCCTCATCCTTTTGTCGCATTATTTGATGGAGAGAAGGTTAGCGCATCTTATGATATTTTAGCAGGTGAGCCTTTTGAATGTCCCATGATGCCATTTGGTGGGGTTGAACAATTGGCTTGGTCGCCAGACTCAAAATACATTGCATATACTTGTCGTAAGTTTACAGGAGTAGATTATGCCATAAGTACTGATAGCGATATTTATTTATATGAATTAGCTACCAAGAAAACTACTAATTTATGTAAGCCTATTGATTATGTTCGCCCCAAGGTGGATGCTACATTCTCTCTTGAAAATCAGTTGCTAAATAAAGAAACTGAAGATTGCAATATGGGGTATGATCAAAATCCTCAGTTCTCTCCAGATGGTAAATATATCGCCTGGGTAAGTATGGAGCGCGATGGTTATGAGAGTGACCGATTGCGCCTATGCCTTTATAATTTAGAAACTGGAAAGAAAAAGTATCTCACAGAGTCTTTTGAAAGTGGAGTAAATGAATTCTGTTGGAGTAAAGATGGGCGTGAGATTTATTTTACTGGAGTTTGGCATGGTAAAACACATATCTATAAAACAAACTTCAATGGTGAAGTAAAACAAATAACCCAAGGACAATATGATTATTCTTTGTTAGGGCTTACTCCTAATGGAAAGTCTTTGTTGGCAAAGCGACATAGTATGAGTGCTGCCGATGAGGTCTTTCAAGTGTCTATGAAAGGTGAAACATTGCAACTCACCTTTGAAAATAAAGAGTTCTATGATAAACTATCTTGGGGTGAAGTCAAAGAAAGATGGATAAAAACAACTGATGGAAAGGATATGCTGGCTTGGGTTATTTATCCTCCACATTTTGATGAGAAGAAAAAATATCCCACTTTGCTGTTCTGTGAAGGTGGCCCACAATCTCCTGTTAGCCAATTTTGGAGCTACCGTTGGAATTTTCAGGTGATGGCTGCGCAGGGCTATATTATTATTGCTCCGAATCGTAGAGGTCTTCCAGGTTTTGGTATGGAATGGCTTGAACAAATTAGTGGTGATTATAGCGGTCAATGTATGCAAGATTATTTAACTGCCATAGACGACATTTGTAAAGAAGAGTATGTAGACAAGGCTCGTTTAGGAGCTGTAGGAGCTAGTTTTGGAGGATATAGTGTATATTGGCTGGCAGGAAATCATGATAAGCGCTTCAAGGCATTTATTGCACATGATGGAATTTTTAATACTCAGCAGCAATATCTTGAAACAGAGGAAATCTGGTTCCCTAATTGGGATATGCAAGCAGCTCCTTGGCACAAAGATAAGAATGGAAATCCTAAAAAAGTATTCACTACATCTCCCCATCTATATGTAGATAAATGGGATACTCCGATTTTGTGTATTCATGGGCAGAAAGATTTTCGTATTGAGTATACACAAGCAGAAAGTGCTTTTACTGCTGCACGATTGAGGGGTGTTCCAGCGCAGTTGCTCTTATTTCCTGATGAAAACCATTGGGTGTTGAAACCTCAGAATGGAATTCTATGGCAGCGAACCTTCTTCCGTTGGTTAGATAAGTGGATGTAATTAAAATTTTAAGTATAAAAATATTTTACAATGACAGATTCAGTTAATAAGACTTTAAGAGATTCAGCATCGGTACGCTGGATTGTACTTTTATTGCTATCCTTTGCAATGTTCTGTTCATATATATTTATGGACATACTTTCTCCCATCAAAGACTTGATGCAGTCTGAACGTGGGTGGGATTCTACCGCCTTTGGTACGATGCAGGGTTCGGAAACATTTCTAAATGTGTTTGTCGGATTCCTTATTATTGCTGGTATCATCCTTGACAAGTTAGGGGTACGCTTTACGGCGCTCCTCTCTGGCTTTGTGATGCTCGTTGGTGCAACGATCAATTGGTATGCTGTTACTGAAAGTTTTATAGGAAGTTCGCTTGAAGTGTGGTTTGATTCTCATCTTAATTATGTTCCTATTCTAAGTGAGCTTGGTTTTGCACCATTCTATGAAGGTATGCCTGCATCTGCTAAGTTCTCTGCAGTGGGCTTTATGATATTTGGTTGTGGCGTTGAAATGGCCGGTATCACAGTAAGCCGTGGTATTGTTAAGTGGTTCAAAGGCCGTGAAATGGCTTTGGCTATGGGGTCAGAGATGGCTTTGGCTCGTTTGGGAGTTGCAACTTGTATGATTTTCTCTCCTCTCTTTGCTAATCTAGGAGGGGATATTGATGTTTCTCGTTCTGTGGCATTTGGTGTAGTTCTTTTGATGATAGCCTTGATTATGTTTATTGTCTATTTCTTTATGGATCGTAAGCTTGATGCGCAGACTGGTGAAGCCGAAGAAAAGGACGATCCTTTCAGAGCGAAAGACCTTCTTAGTATTTTTTCAAGTGGAGGTTTTTGGCTTGTAGCTCTACTCTGTGTACTTTATTATTCTGCTATATTCCCTTTCCAAAAGTATGCTGTCAATATGTTGCAATGTAATCTGACCTTTAGCTCCCCTGAAGAAGTTTCTGCTTTTTGGTCAAGCGATATGGTTACAGTCATACAATATATAGTTATGCTTATTGTAGCAGCTACTTCGTTTGTTGGTAATTTCTCAGAGAAAAAGAAGATGGAGTTCCTTTGGACCTCAGTAGCTGTAGTTTTTCTTGTAGTATATTGTTATATGGGCTATATGCGTCAAAGTGCAGCTTCTGTTTTTGCAGTGTTCCCATTATTGGCTGTGGCTATTACTCCTAAGTTGGGTAAATATGTTGACTACAAAGGTAAAGCAGCTTCTATGTTGGTGGTGGGTTCAATCTTGCTTATTGCCTGCCATCTTACATTTGCCTTTGTTCTTCCCTTGTTTAAGGGTAGTGTCATCGGGGGATTTGTAGTAGCCTATGTTACAATTCTTGTATTGGGTGCATCTTTCTCTTTAGTCCCTGCTTCTTTGTGGCCGAGCGTTCCTAAATTGGTTGATTCAAAAATTATAGGTACTGCCTATGCCGTGATTTTTTGGATACAAAATGTAGGATTATTTATATTCCCTCTGCTTATTGGAAAGGTGCTTGATAAAACCAATCCTCAGATTATTGAGGCTTTAGATAATGGTACAATGACAGCTGCTGAGGCTGCTGTTCGTTATGACTATTCAGCTCCGCTTATCATGTTGGCCGGATTGGGCGTTGCGGCTCTTTTGTTGGGCCTAGTCTTGAAAGTTGTAGACAAGAAAAAGGGTCTTGGTCTTGAAGAGCCGAATGTAAAAGCATAGTCTATTATAATAGAAATAGTAAATCCTGCTGCCGTTTTGCTGAAACGCAAAAGACAGCAGGATTTTTGTTTTGTGAAAGTGTGAAGTCTTAAAATAAAAAAGTTTCATGCACTTGAAACTTTTGTGTCAAGCACATGAAACTTTTGTGTCAAATGGTTGAAATTTTTGTATCAAGCGCTTGAAACTTTTGTGTCAAGCCTTGAAGATACA
>CALCHR010000024.1 GCA_937901185.1 uncultured Bacteroidales bacterium | reverse complement strand
CAAAGATGGTACCCGTGTAGTAGTTGAGTCCACGAGCGAGGGTGAGGTCCACCTCTACCTCGCTCTTGATATCGAGGTGAGCAAGGCTGCTGAGCACAAACTCCATCTCATCTACACCCTTGAGGCCAGTCTCGCTGGCAGCGAGCACGGTGCGCAGGGTGGCGAGCTTGCTCTGGTTGTCACCACTGAGCTGGATGATGGGCTGGAGGGTATCGATAGCCTCGGCAGGGATACCCTTCTCGGCGAGCTCGGCATTGACATTGTCGAGCCCTATCTTGTCGAGCTTGTCGATGGCTACGGTAATATCGACAATCTTGTCGGCCTGACCGATAATCTCGGCAATGCCGGTAAGAATCTTACGGTTGTTGATCTTGATACTCACGCGGATGCCGAACTTCTGGTATACGGCATCGATCATCTGCACGAGGTCGACCTCGTTGAGCAGTGAGTCACTGCCCACGACATCGGCATCGCACTGATAGAACTCGCGGTAGCGGCCCTTCTGGGGACGGTCGGCACGCCATACGGGCTGTATCTGGAAACGCTTGAAGGGGAACGAGAGCTCGTCGCGGTGAGCCACCACGTAGCGTGCAAAAGGCACGGTGAGGTCGTAGCGCAAGCCCTTCTCGCAAAAGCGCGAAGCCAGGGCGGCTGCCGACTTCTCAGCGTATTCTTCGGTGGTGGCTCCATGCTTAAAGTCGCCGGAGTTGAGTATTTTGAAAAGCAGTTTGTCGCCTTCCTCGCCATACTTTCCCATCAAGGTAGAAAGGTTCTCCATGGCGGGAGTCTCTATCTGACGGAAGCCGTAGAGGGCATAAACGCTGCGGATGGTATCGAAGATATAATTGCGGCGCGCCATTTCGACGGCGCCAAAGTCGCGTGTCCCCTTTGGGATACTGGGTTTCTGTGCCATATTGTCTAAGAAAATTTTTCTATTGGTTTTTGCTCTGCAAATGTAGCATAAAAATCGGGAATGCCGTAGCTGCAGAGCGGTTTCTTTTCAGAGAGCTGCGGCAAGGTGCAGGGCGCAGCGGCAATGCTGATGGGCGGGAACGGCGGCGAGGCCTCTATTTTCTGCCATAAAAAGCAAGCGCCCGCCAAAGGGATGGCGAGCGCTTTAAGGGGGAGTATGCCCGGGCTGCAAACAGCGGTCGAGCACTTAGCGACCGAGCCAATGCTCGGGGTTGTACTTCGTGGTTTCCTTGCGCAGCTGGAAATGGAGCGTACAGTTGCCGGATGCGTCGGGGGCAATGGTGCCGAGCGTCTGGCGTGTGGTCACTTTCTGTCCTTGGCGCACACTGGTGGAGGAGAGGTTACAGTAGACAGAGATGTAGCTGCCATGGCGGATGATGATATTATAGAGACCACCAAACTGGAAGACGGCGGTCACTTCGCCATCGAAGATGCTGCGTGCCTGAGCACCCTTGCGGCCGGTGATGTTGATGCCCTTGTTGTCGAGCGTCACTCCGCGCAAGCCGTCCACATTATACTGGCCGTAGCGGCTGGAAATGATGTAGCCGCCGGTGATGGGCATCGGCAGACGGCCTTTGTTGGCTGCAAAGTTTTTAGAGAGCACCACGTCGGCATCGCTCTGCGGCGTAAACTTAGGCGTGGCGGTCTTGCCGCCTTTACCTGTCTGCGTCTGTCCCTTCTTCTTGGCTGCTGCTGCGGCTTTTCGGCGGCGCTCTTCTTCAGCCCTGCGGCGGCGCTCGGCGGCGGCTATCTCCTCTTGGATGAGTTTTTCAATGCGGGCATTGAGTTCGTTGGCCTTTTTCTTTTGCTTCTTCAGAGTGGCCTGCAGCTGGGAGGTTTTCTTGTTCAGCTCGTTGATCATCACCTGCTGCTCTTTCTTCTGCGCCTCCAGTTTTTCCTGCTCCTGCTTGCCGTCGGCCAGCATTCTGTCCTTCAAATCTTTGACAGCCTGCAGTTCCTTCTGCTTTTTGCGCACAGCGTTTTGCTTCTCCTTGAGAATCTCTCCCTGCGCACGCTGATATTTTGAGTACTCCATCACATAGCGCGTGCGGCGATACATCTGGTGGAAGTCTTTAGCAGAGAAGATGAACATCAGCTTGTTGTGGGTCATGCGGTTGCGATACATGTACATCACGGAGCGGTGGTACTTGCTCTTACACTCTGCAAGATCGGCCTGCAAGCCGGCAAGTTCTTTCTGAAGGGCTTTTATATTATCCAGAAGCGTGTCTACTTCGAGCTTGATGCCATCCACAAATTTCTGCTTCTCGTTGATTTGCCCACTGATAATCTCCAGGTTTCCCAACTGCGACTTGACATCTTTCTTCGTAGAACGCAGCAGCTGCTCGGACTCGCTGATTTGCTTTTTCAGCTCCGTCTGTTGCGACTGGAGGCGCTTGATATTTTTGTTGGTCTGAGCCGGCGCACCGAGTATAAAGGCGGCACACAGGCAGATGAGCATTGCCAAGCGGAAGGAGTGGCTGTTTTTCATGGGCAGGAGAGTGTGGCTGAAAGAGGTAAGTTAGAGAGAGATTAAGCGCTTGAGAATATTATCAAGGTCTTGCTGCTTATACTTCGAGGAGAGCGTGGTGCGCGTTTCCCAGTTGCTGCTATCTTCTATGCGACTGAGGTGGAGCGTGCAGCCCAACTTCTTGGCCAAGCGGTCAAGGCTGATTGTCATCGAGGTAGGGAAAGCGCTGCCCTTGAAGTCTTTGAAATCGGCGTAGCTCCACACGAGGGTGCCGCGCTGAGGATGCTGTTTGTCTTTCACAACGATGCGGTCGATGCAGGCGTTGCCGGCGAGGGTCTCAAAGTTGTAGTCAAACTGCGGCGCGTCGCTGAGATGCAGGCAGATGTGACCTGCATTCTCCGAAAGACTGAAGCGCTGCAACAACGACTTCACTTGGCGCTCGCCGGGCAGAAAGAGTTCGTTCCAGAAAAGGGCCTGCAACGAGTAGAAATCGAGGCCGGCTTTTTTCAGAAAACCAATCTGGTCGTAGGAGGCGCGCACATACTGTTTGTTAAAGCGGTCGATGACGAGCACATCGCTCGGGGTGAATTCCAAACGACCCACTTCCATGCCGAGAAAGGTGAGCGAGAGCTGCACCACATCGTTGCGCTTCATACGCAGCGTTCCGTTCACGGAGAGTTCTTTCAGGCCTGCGTCGATATCCATCTTGATGCGCGCAGTCAAGGTTTGGACGGGCACAATATTGTCGGCTACTTTTTTCTTATAGAGTTCGGCTGCGGTTTCATTGCTATGGACATTTTTGTCAAAGCTCTGTTCTGCCTGGCGCGAAGTTTGGCAGGAGGCCAAAGCCAACAGGAAGAGCAGCGGAATCAGTCGGAGCACTTTCATATACTTCTATTGTTAAGAGGGAGCGCCGAGGCCCACTTAGGGCACCCAGCGTTTCAGTTTCAGTTTCTTTTTCAGCGTGGCACACTGCTCTTCGTCATCGGAGAGCTTCAGTGCTTTTTTCCAGAAGTCCATTGCGGCTTCCCGATCACCACATTTATAATATATATCGCCTGCGTGCTCAAAGAGTCCGGCATCTTCGGGTGTTTCTTTGGCATACTTGAGGGTCTCGTCAATGTAAAGGCGCGCCTGGGTGTATTGTTCTTTCTTGAAGAGAATCCAGGCGTAGGTGTCGAGATAGGTAGGTTCTTCGGGAGAAGCCTCTACGGTTTTGCGACTCATAGCTTCGGCCTTGTCGAGGTCTTTTCCTTCGAGGGAGAGATAGTATGCATAGTTGTTCATACACATCAGGTTGTCGCTCTTAAATACGAGGGCCGAGTCGTAGGCGGCAAAGGCCAAGTCTTTCTCCTTGAGATTAAAATAGATATCTCCCAGCGAGGCGTAGATGTCTGAGACGGCTTCGGGGTCGCTGTTCTCTTCTACGTGGGCCACTCCTCTTTTGAAGGCATCGATGGCTTTTTCCTGCTCGCCCAGAGTGTAGTGACAAAGTCCCTCATAGTAGTAATAGGGCAACATCGTAGGGTCGTAGAGTTGGCCTTCTTGGCAGAGCGCGATGGCCTCTACGTGCTTTTCTTCTCTGAGAAAAATCTCCAAGAGCATGGCCCGTGCTCGCGAGTTGTCCGGCTCGATGTCCAAGATTTGGCGCATGGCGGGGGCATAAGCTGAATGGGGTGCGTCGATGGCTCTGAGAAAATCGGCATAGAGTTTGGGCAGCGAGCTGTCGGTCTGTGGCAGTTGCAGGGCCTTTTCGTAGAGTGTTTTCACATGAGCTGTATCGCCGCCGTTGCGAAATGTGTCGCGCACGAAGTTGTGCATAATTTCCGCCCTCATATTCGAGTAGGTATTGGGGTTGAGCACCACCTCGTCTATCAAAGAAAGGTAGAGCGAGTCCTCTCCGCTGTTTTTATAATAGGCCAGGAGCGACACTTGGGCAAAACTGTTTTCCGGCTCTGCCTTCAGCACGTCGCGATAGATGGCCAGCGCCATATCGGGATTACCATTTTGTTGATAGAGGTCGCCGAGCACTACGCGGTAGCGCAGGTCTGTGGGATATTCGGCACAGAGTTCTTCGATGGCGGCATAAGCTCGCTCGGTGTCTTTCTGCTCTATGTAAATTTTGAACTTCTCTATGCTGTAGGCCTCGCTCTTGCCTTCCAGGTTTTCAAGGCGGTCGAGCGCGCGGATGGCTCCTTGCCAGTTGCCTTGCTTCTCGTAGAGGCCCACCAGGTTTGTCAGCATCTCCACCGAGGGATCTTCGGCCACCAGTCCTTCATAGATGGCCACGGCTTTGTCTATCTCTCCTCCCCCGGCATAGAGGCTGCCCAGGAGTTCTTTATAGAATTTGTTGGTCGGCTCTATCTCCACGGCTCTGCTAAGCATATCCTTGGCCTCTGCAATTCGGAGTGTGTCATAGGAGCGAGAGAAGAGCAGGTAGAGCCATGCTTTCTCGTAGAGTGCCTCTGACGAGTTGGGGTTCAGCTCCAGCATTTTGTTCAGCAGCTCCATCTGTGCGTCGTAGGCTTGCTTGTGCTTTTGGCGCGTAGATTCCAGGAAGAGCTCGGTGAGTTGTCGCCGAGTTTCTTCGGGCACTACGGGGAGTGCCTTCCCTTGTGAGGGCGCTGCAGCGTTGTGTGTGCTGCGGCAACCGCTTAGGAGCAGAAAGAATCCGAGTAGCAGGGGCAGGTATATAAAGCTTCTCTTCATAGCTATAGGGGAGTAGAGCTTTTTCTGTTCTAAGGTTTAGCGACCGGTGTGTCCGAAGCCTCCGGCGCCGCGTTCTGTGGCTGCCAGTTCCTCTACCGGTTTCCACTCCACCGTTTCGTGGCGGGCCACCACCATCTGCGCGATGCGCTCGCCGTCGTTGATGACAAACTCTTGGTTGGAGAGGTTCACGAGTATCACTCCGATTTCTCCGCGGTAGTCTGCATCGATGGTGCCGGGCGAGTTGAGCACGCCGATGCCATGCTTCAGGGCCAAGCCGGAGCGTGGACGCACCTGGGCTTCATAACCTTCGGGCAGGGCGATAAAGAGGCCGGTGGGCACCAAGCGGCGCTCCAGCGGTTGCAACACGATGGGTTCTTCTATATTGGCTCGCAGATCCATGCCGGCGCTCAGTGCGGTGGCATAGGCAGGAAGGGGGTGATGCGAGCGGTTGATGATTTGAATTTCCATAAGTCTGAATACGGGTATAGGTTTAAGGAACAAAAATACAGAAAAGCCGCCACATACTTCCTACTTTTCCTAAAAAAAGAGCCGGCGGCCCATTTTTTTGACTTACTTTTGCAAATGCACCGGCCCGCTTTGCTTTTGGCCGCGGCCTTTTCTTAAAAAATTATGGTTATGATGGACTGGAAACAGTTGATTTCTTATAAGCGTCTGGGCAAGGAAGACGGGCGCGCTGCCCTCTCCGAGCGCCGCACAGAATTTCAGCGCGACTTCGACCGCCTCATTTTCTCAGCGGCCTTCAGGCGTATGCAAAACAAGACCCAGGTGTTCCCGCTGCCGGGCAGCATCTTCGTACACAACCGCCTCACCCACAGTCTGGAGGTATCCAGCGTGGGGCGCTCGCTTGGCTCCGACGTGGCCTGCGAGTTGGTGAAGCGCCACCCCGAACTCTCCGAGACGGAAATCCACTCGCTCGGCGCCATCGTCTCTGCGGCTTGCCTGGCCCACGATATGGGCAATCCGCCTTTTGGCCACTCGGGCGAAAGGGCCATCCGCAGCTATTTTTCCGAAGGTAAGGGCCGGCATCTGCGCCACTACCGCACGGAGGATGGCGATGGGCTTTCCGAGGAGGTGTGGAACGACATTATCCACTTCGATGGTAACGCCAACACGTTCCGCCTGCTCACCCACCGCTTTGAAGGCCGACGCAAGGGCGGCTTCGTGATGACCTACTCCACGCTGGCTTCCATCGTGAAATACCCCTACAGCTCTGCGCTGGCCGGCGCCAAGTCGAAGTTCGGGTTCTTCACCGCCGAGCAGACCGACTTTTGCCACATTGCCGAGACGCTGGGCATGAAACGCCTAGAGAGCCCCGACGGCAGTGTGCGCTATGCCCGCCATCCGCTGGTGTATCTCGTGGAGGCGGCCGACGACATCTGCTACGAGATTATGGACATCGAGGACGCCCACAAGTTGCGCCTGCTCTCCGACGAGCTGACCCGCGAACTTTTCCTCGACTTCTTCAGCGAGGAGGAGCGCACCTCGCTGCTAGCAGCCTATCCCTCCGATGTAGACATCAACGACAGCATTGTCTACCTCCGCTCCTGCGTCATCAATGCCTTGGAGCGCGCTTGCGTGGAGGTGTTTGTGGAGCACGAGGCCGAGATTCTCGACGGCTCGTTCAGCGGTTCGCTCATTGCCCACCTGCCCGAAAGGCTGCGCCGGGCTTATCGCCGCTGCGAAGAGGTGGCCGCCAAGCGCATCTACAACAGCAAAGAGGTGCTGGACATCGACCTGGCGGGCTACCACATCATCTACACGCTCCTGGAACTGATGATAGACGCCGTACTGGAGCCGCAAAAGGCTTACAGCAAACTGCTCTTGCAACAGGTATCTATGCAATATCAGCTCCACTCGCCCCTGCTCTCCGAGCGCATCATGGCCGTGCTCGACTACATCTCAGGCATGACCGACGTCTACGCCCTCGACCTCTACCGCAAGATTAAGGGTCACTCGCTGCCTATGGTCTGAGCCGTAGAGAGCCACCCATTTCAACATATCGGTTCGGAGCAAAAACTCCGAACCTTTTTTATATCCATACAGCATAAATGCACCCCCAATTCCCACCCCGAAAAAGAAAGGGTCATTTCTTTGTTTTTCTTAGTAGTTACTTTCGCGTTCTTAGTAGTTACCGAATTTTTCCTAGTAGTTACCGAAATTCACCTAGCTTTTACCTAAGAAACGCCCCAAAATGGGGTTTGAAAATCAGAGAGTTACGAAGGCGGATTTTTTCCTATCTGAGGCATACGAAAAAGCCCCGGCGGCAAAGCAGAATATATGCTGGCGGGGACAACGAACAATGTGAGGAGAGCCGCTGGACTACGGCTTCATGCGCTTGAAGTAGCAGGTCATGGGATAGTGGTCGGAAATCTTGACCTTATTGTCTATGCGGCAAGCGAAGGGCCGCCAATGGTCGGAGCAAAACATGTGGTCGATGCGCACATAGATGGCGTCGCGGTTGAAGGTGCGGCCGATGCCGTTGGCCGTGGCGCGATAAGCGTCGGTGAGGTCGCGACCGATGCGGTAGTGGGTATAGGAGATGGGCGAGTCGTTGAAGTCGCCGCAGACCAGCAAGGGGAGGTGGCGATGGCGGAACACGTAGTCGCCCACAAGTTCGGCTTGCTCGGCACGCGCCACTCCGGACGACGTAATCTTATTGTAGAGGCGCTTAGACTGCTCCTCGTTCATACTGTTATCGTCGGGGTCGTGCATCATCTTGCTCCACATCGTGCGGTCCTCGGGCAGGAGTTTCATCGACTCCAGGTGGCAGTTTACCACACGCAGCGTATCGCCCTTCTTCAGTTTGAGAAGAAACACGCCGGCGCCGTTGTTGTATCCGCGCGCCAGGATTTCTTTGCCCACAATGGGGTAGCGCGAGAGCACGCCGAAGGTATTTTCAAAAATATGGCAGGTGTCCATATACGGCAGGCAGTCTTTCAGCTGCTCCTTTATCTTCTTCAGATTTTGCTTGCTGACCCACCCTTCTTGAAAGCATACCACGTCGGGTTCACACTGTCGGATATAGTTGGCGGCCAATGCTTTTCCGCGGTCGTCTTCCTTCATGCCGCCAAAGCCTTGCACGTTCCAGGTCATCACCTTCAAGCAACCCTTTGGCGCCGGCGAGGTGAGGTTGATAGGGCAATAATTGTAGGCAGCCATACTGCTTGCGAGCAATCCCACAAGGGGAATCCACGAGCGGCGCGGCGCGAACAGCAGGTTCACCAGCAGCATGAAAAGCACAACTGCAAAAAATATGGGAAAGCCCAGGCCGAGAATGCCGAAGAGGGGCACGACGGCCGGACTGACATACATGCTGCCGACGCAAAACAAAAGCAGCAGCACCGAGAGGACGGAGAGGCCTGTCAGCAGACGGACAAACAGCGAAGGAGAACCTTTTGCTGCGCCGGACTTGCCGGTTTTTTTCGGGGTGCTTTTCTTTGCCATCGAGGTAATGAATCAGGGGGTTGAGGTAAAGCGAAGCAGAAACTATCGCCTTGTGTTGCGGAAGAGTTCTTGCTTCTCTTCCTCCGTCAGGCTCTCGTAGCCCGAGCGGCGAATCTTGTCGAGGAGCTGGTCCACACGCTCATCTTTCGCCTTGCGTTGGGCGTTGTATTCGTAGTCGGCGTTGCGGTCCTTGAAGTGTACATCGTTCTTCTTGACAGTCATCTTGCGGTTGCCGCCAAAGAGTCCTTTCAGTTTGTCAAGCAGCGATTCTTTCTTACGGGCCGAAGGGTGCTGCCAGTTGTCCCAGCCTTGAAAGCCGCCGCTGTTGTTGCGCTGCTGTCTGCGCCAATGGAGCAAGAGGAAAAGTCCGAAGAGCATGCCACCCAAGTGGGCGAAGTGGGCGATGTTGCTGTTGGAACTGAAGGAAGCCAGCAGTTCTATCACAGCATAGCCGAAGACAAAATACTTGGCCTTGAGGGGGATGGGCGGAATCAATAGGAGGATGCGCTCGTTGGGGAAGGTCATGCCGAAAGCCAGCAGGATGCCGTAGCAAGCACCGGAGGCTCCGATGGTGGTCCAGGTGTTGAGCTGGAGCTGATGCAACTCACCGGGCCAATAGGGAAGGAAAGCGCTCACCTCTTTCCACCACAGCGTGTACTGGCCCAGCTGCCACAATTCCTGACAGAAGGCTGCGCCCAAGCCGCAGACAAAATAGTAGGTAAGGAAGCGCTTCGGGCCCATCACGCCTTCGATGATGCGACCAAACATCCAGAGCGAGAACATATTGAAGAAGAGGTGCATGAAGTCGCCGTGGAGAAACATGTAGGTCACGGCTTGCCACAACCAAAAGTTCTCGGCCATGAAATAGTGGAGGCCGAACATCTCGGCAAGGTCTACGCCTCGCAGTTCAAAGACATATTGCGCGAAGAACATCAGTGCGTTGATGATGATAAGGTTCTTCGTAATGGGCGGAGTCTGGTTAAACATGTGTTGTGTGTTGGTGTTGAAAAATATATCGGGGCAAATTTACTACAAAATCCCTAAGTGAGCAAAAAATGGCTCATCGGGCTGACAAAGTGGCCCGCAGCATGCGGTCTTTATGGAAGAAGTCGCGTCGCAACTCTGTGCGGTAGCCCATTGCCTCAAAGAGCGCCGCCGTTTCAGCGCCGTAGGCCTGGTTGATTTCCATAAAAATGCTGCCCCCCTCTATGAGGGAGCGCTTTCCCAGTTCGGCCAGGGCGCGGTAAAAGCGCAGGGGGTCGTCGTTGGGCACGAAGAGTGCCAAGTGGGGCTCGTGGCGGAGCACATGGGCTTCCATGTCGGCCTGTTCGCTCTCGCAGATGTAGGGCGGGTTGCTGACGATGACGTCGAAGGCGCCCTCTGCCTGCGGCTCAGCCAGCAGGTCGCAGCAGGTAAAGGCTACGTCCACGCCCTGGCTCTCGGCATTTTTGCGCGCCACGGCCAGTGCCTCTTCCGACACATCCCAGGCCTCCACGGCGGCTTGCGGCAGGCGGTGAGCCAAAGCGATGGCGATGCAGCCGCTACCAGTGCCCACATCGAGCAGGCGGCAGGGATTCCCGGCGGCTTCGGCGACTACCCAGTCCACCAGTTCTTCGGTCTCGGGCCTTGGAATGAGGGTGGCGGGACTTACGGCGAGGCGCAACCCGCAGAAGTCGGCATAGCCCAAAACGTATTGCACAGGCTCGCTATTGCACAAGCGCCGCAAGATATTCTCCAGGCGGCCGTGCTCCTCTTCTGAAAAATGTCTAACTTTGTCGGCATAGACGTCGACGGCGCTTACGCCGAACACATCATCGAGCACGAGCAAGGCCAGCGCATGTGCCTCGCGGGCATCGTACACCGCGGAGAGTGCCTGGCGCATCTGTAAAAACCGGTTGTCCATCTTTTTTGATAAGGCTGGGAAGAGTGAATACGGATTGAGTGCGACAAAAATACAAAGAATCCTATTATGAGCCTACACCAAGAAAACGAAAAATGGATGCGCCGCTGCATCCACCTGGCTATGAACGGCGCTCAAAACGCTGCGCCCAATCCGATGGTGGGAGCCGTCATTGTGCACGAGGGTAAAATCCTGGGCGAGGGCTACCACATCTGCTGTGGCAAGGCGCATGCCGAGGTGAACGCCATCAACAGCGTGAAGCCCGCCGAGCGCCATTTGCTCAAGGAGAGCACCATCTACGTGAGTCTGGAGCCTTGCGCTCACTACGGCCGCACTCCGCCCTGTGCCGAACTCATTGTGCGCACGGGCATTCCTCGTGTGGTGATTGGCTGCCAGGACCCTTTCGCAAAAGTGGCAGGCCGCGGCATCGACATCCTGCGCCGTGCCGGAATAGAGGTGACGGTAGGTGTGCTCGAGCAGGAGTGCTTGCGCCTGAACCGAGCCTTCATCACGGCACAGACTAAGGGCCGGCCCTTCATCACCCTGAAGTGGGCTTGCTCTGCCGATGGTTTCATCGGTGCCTGGAACGACGACGCGCCCGCCCCTGTTGCCATCAGCACGCCGCTCTCGCTCTTGCGCGTCCACCATCTGCGCACCACGCATCAGGCCATTCTTGTGGGCCACCGCACTTTGATCTCGGACAGTCCCTCGCTCACCGTGCGCCACTGGGTGGGCCGCCAGCCACTGCGCATCGTTCTGGGCCGCGTGGCCGAAGGCGAATTGCCCGCCGGCTTCGAGGCCTTTGCGGATATCGACACGATGCTCGCCTCGCTCCACCGCCGCGGCATCCAGTCGCTCCTTGTGGAGGGCGGCCAGCAGACTTTGCAGTCGTTCATCGACCTCGGTCTGTGGGACGAGGCATGGGAAGAAGTGTCCGACAAGCCTTTGGGCGAAGGCATCCCCGTTCCTAAGATGCCCGTGGGCGTGACGCGCCGTTGCGAAAGGGCTTTCGGCGTGAGCCTCACCCATTGGGAGAACAGCTAATTGCTCTTATAAAATCACGCCCTAAATTTTTGCTGTTTCAAAAGTCTGAGCTAGGAAAAACTAGGTCTTAGAAAATTTTTCCTAGGTCTTGCGGATTTTTTCGTAGATCAGACTTTCGAAACGCCCCAAAGCGCCTACTGATTTCCAGATAGTTACAACAACTGTCTTTTTAGCGTTTCGACGTCTCTAAATAAGCATCGGGGCTGCATCAGAATTCTGACGCAGCCCCGATTTTTTTATATGTAAATCTCAGCTACTTGCTTAGAGCATTGACATACCGATGAGCATGGTGTAACCAAGTGCCATACCTACTACACCGGCAATAACACCTACGCGAAGCATGTATTTCTGCTCTACAAGGCCTGTGGAGTGAGCCAACGCATTGGGGGGAGTTGAGATGGGCAAGCACATGGCGAACGAAGCAGCCATAGCCACGCCGATGAGCAAGGTGCGTGAGCCGCCGATGGCCTCGAGTGCGGGCGAAGCCTCTGCCACTACGGCGAGGATGGGGATGAGCAACGCGGCAGTAGCTGTGTTGCTGATGAAGTTAGAGAGTCCCCAGCATACAAGACCTGCTACGACGAGCAACGCAATGGGGTTGAGCATGCCGAAAGGTATGTTGTCAATCAACACCTTTGCCAAGCCGGTCTTCTGAAGAGCCAAACCGAGGGCAAAACCTCCGGCTACCATCCAGAGCACTGACCAGTTGATTTCTTCAAGGTCGCGGCGCTTGATGATGCCCGATACGCAGAACACACAAACGGGAAGCATGGCCACAGCGTTGGCGCTGATGCCGGTGAGCTTCTCGCCCAAGCACCAGAGAAGGATGGTCACCACGAAGGTAACATTTACGATGAAGGGCTGCAAGCCTTTCTGAGTTTCGCCCTCAATCTTGAGTTCAATTTCCTTCTGTGTGAAGGGGAACATCATGCGGAGGAGCAACCAGCAAAGCACGAGGATCACGATTACGAAGGGGAACATAAAGAACATCCACTCGCCGAAACCGATTTCAAGGTAACGCAGCGCGATGGCATTGGGGGGAGTTCCGATAGGCGTACCCATACCGCCGATGTTAGCACCGATGGGGATGGCCAAAGCCAAAGCCATACGGCCCTTACCACTGTCGGGCATGGACTTAAGCACGGGGGTCAAGAAGGCAATCATCATGGCTGCCGTAGCGGTGTTGCTGACGAACATAGAGAAGAAACCGGTGATGAGCAAGAAGCCCAGGAGCACGTTCTCGCTACGCTTGCCAAAGGGAATCAACAGTACGCGGGCGAGGCGAACGTCGAGACCGGTCTTCGTAGCTGCGATGGCGAGCATGAAACCGCCGAGGAAGAGCATCACAACGGGGTCGGCAAACGTAGCCATCACTTCTTTTGAGCTGAGCAACGTACCGAGCTGCTCGGGAGCGATGCCGTCGGTGAAGGTAAAGAAGGCATCGTTGGACATGGTAAAGATACACGTCGTAATAATAGCTACGGATGTACACCAAGAGGGAATCACCTCGAGCAACCACATCAGGGTGGCGAAAGCAAAGAGGGCGATGGTGCGCTGCTGCACTACGGTGAGCTCAGCAATACCAAAAGATTCTCTCGGCATGTTCCAGAGAACGAGGGTAACAGCCAGCGTAAAGATCAAGCTGAAGAAGTGCTTCGGCATCTTCTCTAAACGCCGATTCTGCTTGTGGTCATGGAGCTTTTCAACTAAGTGAAAGCCTTGGAAAATTTTGAACATAAAATATTGAGTTTGGTAAATAAATTCCCAATTTACGGCCGCAAAAATACACATAATATTTCTTTGGCAAGCGCCGCCGGCCATAAAAAAAGCCTTTCCTACTCATATTTATATAATTATAGGGATGAAGGAGATGGCTTTTTCCGGCTCGCAGGTTGGCTCGAAATACAAAAAAACGTATATTTGCTTTCCTAAATAAGCTACTAAAGAATATGAGTAACCGCCCCTCTGCTTCGCAACGCCCCGCTCGAGCTGCCGGCAAAAAGAAAGCCACCGGCCAGCGCGTAGGAAAATCGCGCCCTGAAAAGGCCGTGAACCAGCGCAACCGCATCCTCTCCAAAGCCAAAGCCACAAACTTCCGCATCACAGAGGACGGACACTTTGAGCGCCTCTAACTTATTCCTCGCCCCATTCTTCTCACCCCTTAGTCTTACCTGTATGATAAGAAACTTTACTCTCTTGCTACTCCTGGCCTTCTGCTGCTACAGCCCTGTTGCTGCCGCAAGCGCCGTGCCGCCTAAGTCGGCCTCCGTGACTTCCGTACTGCAAGCGCGCCTTGACTCGTTGCTCACCGACCCTATGTTCGAGCAGACACAACTGGGTCTCTACATCTACGACCTTACGGCGGACTCTGCCATCTATAAGCACAACCACCGCCAACTGATGCGCCCGGCCTCCAACCAAAAGGTGGTGACGGCCATCGCTGCGCTCGACTATCTCGGCGGCAACTACCATTACGCCACTTCGCTCTACACGCACGGCAGCCTTTGCGACTCGCTCCTGCAAGGCGACATCTTTCTCCGCGGTGGGCTCGACCCTCGCCTGGACAGCACCGACGTGGCTGCCTTCGCTCAGGCGCTCTTCGAGAAGGGCGTGCGCCGCATTGAGGGCAACTTGTTCCTCGATGCTTCTTTGAAAGATTCGCTCCTCTACGGCTGGGGCTGGTGCTGGGACGATGACAACCCGAAACTCTCGCCGCTGCTCTACGAAGGACGCCCCTCCTTGGCCGACCGCATGATTGACGCACTCACCGAAACGGGCATCGACCTCTGCGGCGTGATGTGCGACTCGCTCCTGCCCGACTCGGCAGAGCTGCTGCTCACTCGCTCCCACTCCATCGACCAAATCCTGATGCCCATGATGAAGGACAGCGACAACCTCTACGCCGAATCGCTCTTCTACCAGATGGGCGCCAAGAGTGGCGAGGCTTTCCCCGGACGCGACCAAAGCATAAAGCCTGTTCACCGCCTCATCAAGCGCGTGGGACTCAATCCCGCCGACTATCGCATAGCCGACGGCAGCGGTCTCTCGCTCTACAATTATGTCACCCCCGAGTTGCTCGGAAAAATACTGCGCTACGCCTATCGCAACAAGCGCATCTACAACCACCTGCTGCCCTCTTTGCCCGTGGCCGGCGAGGACGGCACGCTCCGCAAACGCATGCGCAAAGGATATGCTCATGGTAAAGTGTTTGCCAAGACCGGTACGGTGACCGGCATCAGCACTCTCTCGGGCTATCTCACTGCGCCCAACGGCCACCGCCTCTGTTTCTCTATCATGAACCAGGGATTGCGCCGCGTAGCTACGGGCCGCGATTTCCAAGACCGCCTGTGCGAAGCGCTCCTCACTCCGGCCGACCAGCCCTGGCCTGCACAGAAGAAAAAGAAGAACTCTAAAAGATAAGCTATGAAGAAAGTAATCATCGTAGGCGCCACCTCCGGACTGGGGCGTGGCATTGCCGAGAGCTATATCAGCCGCGGCTGGCAAGTGGCCATTGCCGGACGCCGCACCGCCCTCTTGGAGGAAGTGGCCGGAGCGCATCCCAACGTAATACACGATACGCTCGACGTGACCGACACTGCCCGGTGCATCAAGGTCCTTGAAAGCTTGACCGAGCGCCTTGGCGGCCTAGACCTGCTGGTGCTCAGCTCGGGCGTGGGCCGACAAAACGCAGCGCTCGACTTTGATTTGGAACTGCCCACCATCGAAACCAACGTGCGCGGCTGGACTGCCATCGCCGACTGGGCCTATAAACTGTTTGCCACGCAGGGCCACGGCCACCTGGCAGCCATCAGCTCCATCGCCTCCGTACGCGGCCTGGCCCCTGCTCCTGCCTATTCGGCCTCGAAGGCTTACCAAGCGCACTACCTCGAGGCGCTGCGCCAACGCGCCATGGTGAGCGGACGCCCCATCTACGTGTCGGACATCCGCCCGGGCTTTGTGGACACGCCGCTGCTGGCCAATCCGAAACAGTTCTTTTGGGTGCTGCCGCCCGAGAAGGCTGTGCGCGCCATCGTACGCGCCATCGACCGCCGCCGCCGCGTGGCCACCATCACCTGCCGCTGGGCGCTCATCGCCCCCATTATGCGGATAGTACCCACTCGCTTGCTGGCAAAACTGTTGGCCCGATAAACCAGCGCACCAGGGATTTTTATGCAGTTCTCAAATACTTAAAAATTCTTAATGCTTATTAAAAATCCACAACGAGCGATTTGGATTTTCCTCCATTCCGTATTATCTTTGTAATAGCAAAGCGGGAGCCTCTTCGGAGCGCTCCCTTTTTTTGGCTCTTTTGAAAAAGAAAACCGCTACTTTTTTCTCCGTTTCTTCGGAGGCGCCGAAGAAAAACTGCGAGTTACCGAAGAAAAACTACAAGTTACCAAATTTTTCCTCCGCGCCTTCTGCGTTTTCGAAGCGCAAAGGCAGTTTCTCACAGCGTTAAACTTAGTTAAATATTTTCTTACCAGCGGCCTTTTTGTCACAATCGGAAGAGGCCTTGGCAAGGCAAAAATTCACAAAATATACATTTATTATATATTTATAAAACACCTCATTTTCCCAATTCACAGAAAATCTGTATTTTTGCAACCTGAGAAACCTTGTAAGAAACCAACCGATGAATACCGAGCCCAGCAAATCCGTATTTGTCGGCTGCTTTTATTTTTCTCCAAGGCACAGACTCACGGAAAAATATATAATAAAAAAATAAGCCTTATGAAAAAAATCTACATGCTCACCCTGTTGCTGCTCTCCTTTATCGGCGCAACAGCACAGACCATGCCCACCATCTCCGACGCCCCCGTGGGTGGAGAATGGGCTGCCAACACCACCTGGTACTACATCAAGTGTGGCACCGGCGACTATCTGAACGACGCCAACCACTATCCCAGCACAAACGTGTTGGTACTCACCGACCAAAACGAACCTACAACCGACCAAGGAAAATGGTGCATAGTGGGCAGCGAAGCCACCGGCTACCGCATCTACAACAAGGCCAACGGCTATTACTTGGCAACCACGAACCAAAGCACCGGCGGATGGGCTTGGGCCGGATTGACCGACGAAAGTGAATCCTATTTTACAAGAGACCTCTTTGCCTTCCAAGCTTCTGAAGCATCGCTCGATGGCGATTGGTGGTGCTTGAAGGACTTCGAGACAACAACCAAAAACAGATGGCTCTGCAAAAACACTACACAAAGCTACTACAACAAACAGCACGCTGACAAAGTGGCACGCTACGACAACGACAAAGCGCTCTCCCAAGTGGAATCTGCATTCACCTTTATCCCGGTTCCTACAGGCGACATCGACGAAAAGCCTGAGGTGGTGAAAACCCCCATCACTGACGCAAGCCAACTGAGCAACGAGCTGTGCTACACCGTGGTGACCCACGAGCGCGGCGCATGGACCGCCACGGCCAACGGCCTTGACCATGCCGGTGCATCTAACCCCGAAGCCTATCCCGCCCACCGCTATGCCTTCATCAGCAACGACGGCGGCGAGACACGCTATCTCTACAACGTAGGCTACAAGAAGTTTGTGAGCAAGAACAACGAACTGACCGACCACCCCACCGACCCCATCTACCTCATGTATCCCGGTATGGTGGATGGAACCTTTGTGGTCTACTTTGACCTGAGCCACTTCATCAACATCGACGGCAACAGCAATGTGAAGTTCGACGGCTGGGGCCCCGGTGGTACCAACCCTGCCGGCTGCGCCGACGGTGGCAACTCTTGCTACATCACTCCGTACGACACCTTTGACCCCACCGACGCATTGGCTGCCTTCAGCATCGACGAGGCCAGCATGACAGCCCTCATCAGCGAGGCAGAAACCGCCCTGACCTTCAGCGGCGTGGGCTATCCCAGAGAATTCTCATTGGCCCGCACCTCGCTACAAGCAGCCATCGACTCGGCAAAGGTATACAGCACCTCGCCCCTCCACTATGGTAACTTGGAAATCGCCCTCAACGAGTATGGTCTCTCTACCGACATCCAAATGCCCGAAGACGGCAAGGCCTACATCATTACCAACGTGCAGAAGAACGGCAAAGAATACTACATGCGCTACTGCGGCTCTCATATGGACTTCTGCATCTTCCTCTCCGAAGCCGAAGTGTTCGTATGCCACCAACTGAACAATGGCAAGTATGTCTTTGTGAACGACGAAGGCAAATACCTCATCTGGCGCGGTAATGGTAGTGAAGGCACCAACTTCATAGGCTTTATGGATGCCTACGACCACGATGCCCTCTCCTACACCGACATCAAGGTGGAAAAGATGGTGCAAGGCAGCGGCGTGAGTGTGGAAGGCCGCCACTTGCTGGGCCTCCTCACCCTCTTCGGTAAGAGAAATGCCGAGGCATTCAACTATCTGACCATCAACAACGACGGTACGTATGCACATGCCGGTATGGTCTTCTTCAACGACAGCTACTCAGCCGGTTTCAAACTGACCGAGGCTGATTTCGACAACGCCTTTGCCCTGAAAGAAGCTCCCGGCCTGACCGACATCAGCGCCATCACCACCTTCAGCGCCCCCTACGCCACCGTGGTGCCCAACAACGTAACAGCATGGTACATTAGCCCCTACGAACAGGTGCACAACACCATCATCAGCATGACCAAGATTCCCGAAGGTCAAGCTATCCCTGCCAACACAGGCGTACTCTTGACCGGCGATGCGGGCAACTATAAATTTATGCCTGCCGGCAACGAGGAAGAAGCCTATGTAGAAAACAACATGTTGGTTGGCACAGGTAAAACCAGCGTGGAGGTAGACGCAGCAGTGAATGCCTATGTATTAGGAAAGGCCAACGACGAAGTGGCCTTCTACCCCCTCTCCGCCAGCAACCGCACCATCGAAAAGCGTAAGGCCTACCTCGTGTTGCCCGAAGCTTTGGAGAGCGTAAAGCTGAGCTTCGACTTCAACGCCACTGCCATCGACCGCGTGGAGACTGTACAGCCTGCCACAGAAGCCATCTACGACCTCAGCGGCCGCCGCGTGATGAAGACCGTCAAGGGTCAGTTCTACATCAGCAACGGCAAGAAGTTCATTGCCCAATAAAAATTTCTCTACTCTAAAAACTTATCACAATGAAGAAAACATATATCATGCCCCAAACACGCGTGGCTCAGTTGCACACTGAGCACATGCTGGCTGTATCTATTCCTGTGGACAAGGATACAGAAGTGAACGGCTCTGACGCTTACTCCAACCACCGCGGATGGAGCAGTACGAACTGGATGAAGAAGGTAGAGGAATAATCTCAGCCTTTTGGCAAAAACAGATAAAGCGGTTGCGCTCCCGATGAGCTGCAACCGCTTTCTTTTTTAGCCCCGAGAAGAGGGGGTAATTCTTTCTTTTTTCTTAGTAGCTTTCTAGGAAAACTTAGTAAACTACAAATTTTTCCTAGTAAACTCCGAGTTTTTCCTAGAAGTTTACTAAGAAACGCCCGAAAATCACTATTGAAAATCAAGTATTTAGAAAGGGGTAAAAAAAGGCCTGCGAGGCGTTTTAGAGTTGGCCGCTCTCTACGAGAACCACCACGCGCTCCAAATACATATCATCGCCCTCCGGGTCGTACTTCTTGGTGAGACTCTGGCCAAAGATAAAAGCCAGGCTCTGGTACATATTGGCTTTGAAAGGCCCCACAAAGGCTTTGGCAATGCTATAGCTGCTCTGGTGGCATTCGCGGTCGATGAGTTTTACAAGGAGGCGGCCCTGCGAGCGCGTCATCTTTTTCAGCAAGGGCGTATATTGTTTTTTCAGTCCGGCTTCTACGCGCTTGATATGCTCCTTGCGGGCTTTCTCTGTGGGCATCGTTTCGAGGACACCGTAGGTCTCAATGATGGTCATCTTAGCCAGTTTGGCCACGGGCAACACCTTTTTCACATTGGCCACAAGGCGGTTGTAGCGCCGGCGTTCCTTCTCATTCTTAAACACCATGGGGGGCCGCTTGTAGAACGTGGGGAGTGTGATGTGGGGTACGCTGTCGCCCTGATACACCGTCTTGCCCACCCGCACATATATCGGCATGACCGGCGTGGGTTCGTCGGTGGCGTCTTCTTGGGCAAAGAGCGAGCAGAAAAGGCTCTGCACCAAGAGCAACAACAGAAGGCTGGCGTATCTTTGTAGCATATCCGGCTGCTAAAGTAGCAAGAAAATCTGACTCGGGACGTTATATTTTCTTAATAGGTTAGCGTGGCTCTAAAAAAATGATTTACTTTGCTGATGTAAAACCCTATTAACGCTGACCGCTATGGCTAAGAAAGAAAGAAAAAGCTTGGGGCGTCTCACGAAGAAAGACATCCACGCCCTCCTGCTCGAACTCTTTGAGCAGAACGCTGACCGCAAGATAAACATCAAGTCGATTTTCTCGGCCCTTCATGCCAAGAACCATCCTACCAAAATGCTCATCCTCGATGTGCTCTCCGACCTCGTCTTTGACGACTACATCTCCACCGACGGCGCCGGCAACTACCGCATGGCTAACCTCACGCAGGTGATAGAGGGCATCTTCCAACGCAAGCGCAACGGACGCAACTCCTTTGTGCCCGACGATGGCGGCAAGAGCATCCTGGTGTGCGAGCGCAACTCGATGGGCGCCCTCGACGGCGACCGCGTGCGCGTCACGATGCTGGCCCGTCGCCGCAGCCACACCCGCGAAGCCGAGGTGATTGAAATCCTGCAACGCGCCCACGACACCTTTGTCGGCGAGCTGCGTGTGGAGCGCAACTACGGTTTCTTGCTCACCGAAGGACGCTACCTGGCGAGCGACATTTTTATCCCGAAGGACAAACTCAAGGGCGGACTCTCCGGCGATAAGGCCGTGGTGAAAATCATAGAGTGGCCCACCGACGCCCGAAGCCCCATCGGAAAAGTGGTGGACATCTTGGGACGCAAGGGCGAGAACAACGCCGAGATGCACGCCATCCTGGCAGAATATGGACTGCCCTACGAATATCCCAAGAACGTGGAAGAGGCCGCCGAGCTGGTAGCCGGCTACGGCATCACCCCCTCCGCCGCCATCGCCGCCAAGGCCATCCCCCAGTGCAATCTGACCTTCGTCACCGGCGAGGAGATGAAGGACGTCCTGCAGGATTACTATCAGATCCTGTTCCAGATGAATCCCGGCTCCATCGGCGGCGCCATGCCCTACGACT
The DNA here is from genome assembly GCA_937901185.1 of uncultured Bacteroidales bacterium. Classification (GTDB taxonomy): domain Bacteria; phylum Bacteroidota; class Bacteroidia; order Bacteroidales; family Bacteroidaceae; genus Alloprevotella. The sequence continues at coordinate 247 of CALCHR010000024.1, read as the reverse complement.
CCTTCTATTTCGATGCGGAGTAAGACGGCAAAAAACTTCATTTTCGCTCTGATACCCCCGGCCTTCTGGCTGGGGGTATGGCAGCTTGCGGCTTTTTGCCTCGATTGCAGATTGCATGGAAAGGGAAACGAGCTGCTTCTGCCCTATCCCGCCACCGTCTTTGCCTCCCTCGTGCGCATGGTGGGCGAGGCAGAATTTTTTCTGACCGTGTTTACCTCTCTGGGGCGCATTCTGCTGGGGCTGGTGC
>CALCHR010000023.1 GCA_937901185.1 uncultured Bacteroidales bacterium | reverse complement strand
CACGATGTCGGCGCCCCATTTGAAAGGCTGGCAGTTGACAGGCGTAGCAAAGGTATTGTCGATAATCAAAGGCACACCGTGCTTGTGGGCCAATGCGACGAAGCGCTCGATGTCGAAGACGGCGCCGCCGGGGTTGGAGATGGTCTCGCCGAAGAAGCATTTGGTGTTGGGGCGAAAGGCTTTTTCAATCTCCTCATCGCTGCTTTCGGGGTCCACAAAAGTACACTCGATGCCCATCTTCTTCATCGTCACGCCAAAGAGGTTGTACGTGCCGCCGTAGATGGTACTGGAAGAAATGAAATGGTCGCCGGCCTCACATATATTAAATATAGCATAAAACGAAGCTGCCTGTCCGCTGGAGGTAAGCATGGCGGCCACACCGCCTTCGAGGGCTGCAATCTTGGCAGCTACGGCATCGTTGGTGGGGTTCTGCAGGCGAGTATAGAAGTAGCCGCTGTCTTTCAAATCGAAGAGGCGGGCCATCTGGTCGCTGTTGTCATACTTGAATGTAGTACTTTGATAGATAGGCAACACACGCGGCTCACCTTTCTTAGGTGTCCAGCCGGCTTGTACACACAGTGTACCTTGTCTTTTCTTTTGTTCCATTGTGCTGAGTTTAGTATGGTTGATTTATATAATTCGGTCTATGGAGCAGGAGGCGCGGCAGTGCTATTTGCGAGCGGTGGCTTTTGCGCCACGCTGGCGCCGTCGGGGCTGCTCCTTTTCAAATTTCTTAAAGTAGTCTACACACTGCAAGAGGGTTTTACTCTGCGGCGTCTGCACTTCGCCCGCCACTCCTTTTGTCCATTCCGAGAGGAGGTAGTGCTTACCGCTTATCGGGTCGTAGATTTTCAGTTCGGGCAAGAAGGGTTTCTTCTCTACGAGCAAAGGCTGCTCCACGGAGCGGATGTTGATCTCGTTGAAGCCGGCAAGGCTTACTTCTACTTTGGCCACTCCGGCGCTAATCATGTCAAGCTGCCGGGCTGCCTCACGAGATAGGTCTACGATGGTGTTTTTGCGGAAGGGGCCTCGGTCGGTCACTTCTACCATCACTTCGCGGCCGTTTTTTTTGTTGCGCACCTTCAGCAGCGTGCCGAAAGGAAGGGTGCGGTGCGCGCAAGTCAAACTATCTTTGTGGTACAGCTTTCCGCTGCTGGTGCGACGGCCATGAAACTTGTTACTATAATAGGTAGCCTCACCATGATACGTCTGCGCCCAAGCGGGTATTGCCAAGAAGAAAAAGGTGGTGGCTACAAAAAATAGGAGTCTGATGTTCATACTCTCTTCTTTTTGCGGAGCGAGGAGATGGAAGCCTAAGATTGAGGTAGGAAAGAGTTGTCTCCCCCGGTACGCCTCAGACATTTCCGAGGTCTACGGCAAAACGAAACACGGTGCCGACCGGTATTTTCCGCAAGGTTCACAGCGGCAAATGTACACATTTTTTCTTAATGCCAAAAAAGGCTGTATTCTTATCACCTCTGCTTTAACTTTTTCTAAGATGTAGAAACAAACCTTTAGATGACAGGTTTGAAAATATTTTAGTACCTTTACACATTGAAAGAAACTGCTAGAACAATATGACTATTACCCTTATTATTCTCTGCCTTTCCGCCGTGTTTTTCGTATGGGGAAAGCTCCGTTCAGACATTGTGGCCATCTGCGTAGCCCTTTCTTTAGTGCTCTTCGGTATCCTCACTCCGGAAGAAGCGCTTGCCGGTTTTTCCAACCCCACTGTGATAATGATGGGCGGTTTGTTCATCGTCGGTGGAGGTATCTTCAGCACAGGCCTGGCTAAGAAAGTGGGTAGCCATATCCTTGGTTTGGCCGGCAACAACGAGACCCGCCTCTTCATTCTCATCATGGCGGCCACCTCTTTTGTGGGTGCGTTTGTCAGCAACACCGGCACCGTGGCCCTGATGCTTCCCATCGTGGTCAGCATGGCGCGCGCCGCCAATCTTTCGCCCTCTCGCTTCCTGATGCCCCTTGCTTTCGCAGGCAGCATGGGCGGTATGCTCACACTCATTGGTACGCCGCCCAACTTGATTATCAACGATGCACTCAAAGAAGCCGGCTACGACTCGCTCAGTTTCTTCTCCTTCACCCCCGTGGGTATCATCTGCGTGGTGGTGGGCACTTTGGCGCTCATCCCTCTTACGCGCTGGTTCCTAAAGGGCAAGGATACGGAAAACAGCAAGCGCGCCTCAAAAACCCTGGAGCAGTTGGCCGAAGAATACAAGTTGGCCGAGGAGCTCACACGCTTGCAGGTGACAGAGGCCTCTACAGTGAAAGGGGCCACAGTGAGAGAACTCAATGTACATGGCAAATACGGCGTCACGGTCATTGAAATACGCCGCACCAACTCCAGCCACAACAGCCTGATGAAGAAGGTGACTCAATTTACGGTGGCCGACATTAAACTCGAAGTGGGCGACGTGCTCTACATCTCCGGTCCGGAAGAAAAGGTAGCCCACATGGTTAAAGAGACCCAGCTGCAAATTATCGAAGGCGAGGAGCAGCGCAAGAAACTGCGCTTCTACGACGTCGGTATGGCCGAGATTCTGATTCTCCCCACCTCTACGCTCATCAACCGCACCATCGCCGAAGCCACCTTCCGCACCCAGTTTGGCGTGACCGTATTGGGCATCCGCCGCCACGACCACTATTTTCTCAAGGACATGCGCAGCGTGCGTCTGAACGCCTCCGACGTGGTGCTGGTGCAGGGCCCGTGGAAAAACATCTCGCAGCTCAGCGCCGAAGATACGCAATGGGTGGTACTGGGTCAGCCTCTGGAGCAAGCCTCACGCGTCACCATCGACTACAAAGCTCCTTTGGCAGCCTTCATCATGCTGCTCATGGTAGCAGCCATGGCGCTCGACTTTATCCCCATCGCTCCGGTCACAGCCGTGATTTTCGCCGCCGTGCTGATGATACTCACCGGCTGTCTGCGCAATGTTGAGTCGGCCTACAAGACTATCAACTGGGAGAGCATTATCCTCTTCGGCGCCATGTTGCCTATGAGCACGGCTTTGGAGAAGACCGGCGCTTCGACCCTCATCTCCGGTTCGCTCGTCGAGACCTTCGGCGGAGGCGGCCCCTACGTCTTGCTGACGGCCATCTATCTCTGCACCTCGCTCATGACGTTCTTCATCTCCAACACCGTTACGGCCGTACTCATGGCCCCCATTGCGTTGAGTGCCGCACAGGCGCAGGGCGTCAGTGCTGTGCCCTTCCTCTTCGCCGTGACCGTGGCCGCCAGCATGTGCTTTGCTTCGCCATTCTCCACACCGCCCAATGCGCTGGTAATGTCGGCCGGAAGCTACAAGACTATCGACTACATCAAGGTGGGCTTACCGCTACAGATTGTCATAGCCATCGTGATGATTTTGGCCCTGCCGCTCATCTTTCCCTTCTAAGTTCGCGCGCGCGTATATATAATAAGGACAGCTCTGCAGAAGCTGTCCTTATTTTTTGATCATTCCCCGGGAGCAAAGGCCATGCTCGGCCAAGCCACGAAGAGCAGAAAAATCGATTTTGTAAGCCCCTGAAAATCAAGGGGCATTTTCGGGCATTTCTTAGGTAAAAGCTAGGTGAATTTCGGTAACTACTAA
>CALCHR010000022.1 GCA_937901185.1 uncultured Bacteroidales bacterium | reverse complement strand
CGAGCTTGTGCTCGCATACACGGAGGACCTCTACAGCGAACGCGGAACGGTGAGCGCAAAGGCAGGCAATGCTAAGCGCCACAGCGTCGCAAATATGGAGCTACAGCTCAGGCTTGAGCTTCAGAAGGCAAAGGAGGCGGCGGGGGTATGACATACGACAAACCCATCACCGTGCAAGTGCAGGACAAAGTGACGGAAAAATGGACCGACAAGTTGAACCTGCACGCACGAGTGAACAAGACGGGAGGTGGCCAAGCGTTCAACGCTGGCGCCGACCAATACCGCGTGAGCAGGACTTTCGAGGTGCGATACGTGAAGGCTCTGGAAGAAATAGCACACAGCACTCAGCCTTATCGTATCGTCTACCGCGGCAGGACGTTCAAGGTCGTTGACTACGACGACTACATGGAGCAGCATCTCACGGTCAAGCTGGTGGGTGAGCTCTATGGGTAGAGTAGCAATAACACCCGACAAACTCGTCGAGGCTATCAGCGAAGAGCTCACGATCTACCACGAAGACGTCGACGACAAGCTCCGCGAAATCACGCGGAGACACGTGACGGACCTCGTCAAAAAGACAAAGGCCACGGCGCCGGTCGGCAAGCGCGGAACCTTCCGCAAGAATATCGCCGGCGACTTCCGCGGCTTGAAGAAGGGCAGAAACATCAAGGGCGTGTGGTATGTAAAGGCGCCGGACCATCGTCTGACGCACTTGCTGGTTCACGGGCACGCTAAGAAGAACGGCGGCAGGACAAAGGCCGACCCCTTCTTGCACAACGCTCTGAACGAAGTGCTGCCTGCCTTCGAGAAGGAAGTGGAGGAAGCGATCAAAAATGATTAAAACAATTTTAAAGGCTGCGGGCTTCGTAGAGAACGAGACGTTCCGCAAGGCGCGCTTTTTGTCGCCACCTCCCGGCAACTACGCCGTGTATATGGACGACATAGACACCGACGGACCTGACGGCCTAAACAATTTAAAAATACACGACTACACTGTGGAGCTATACGAGCCCACGCCGGACGACGAAATCGAGCAAGCGCTCGAGGACGCGATTGACGCTGCGGGCTTGAGATGGTCGAAGCAGGACAGAATATGGCTGCAAGAAGAGCAGCTTTATCAAGTATTTTACGAATTCAAATACCTAGAAAAAAGGAGGACTTAAAAATGGCAAAACGTGACAAAGACGTCATCACGCTCGGCTCTGGCAAGCTTTATTTAGCTGCTTTCAACGAAAGCATGCCTACAGTTGAAAGCCTTTGCACAGACGAAAACCTTCTCGGCAAGATTAAGGGAGGCGCGTCTCTTGAGTACACGATGGAGACCTTTGAAGAGAAGGACGACCTCGGAACCGTGTCGAAAATTATCGTAACTAAAGAAGAGGCTATCCTCAAGTGCGGGCTCATCACTTGGAACGGCGCAACGCTCCAAAAAATAATCGACCGCTGCACCGTGACCGAAGACACAACCGGCAAAAAGCGCACGACTAAGATCGGCGGCGCAGGCAATGCTCAAGGTGGTAACTACGCCATCTGCTTCTTCCACGAAGACAAGACTGACGGCAATGTATGGTTACTTATTAAAGGAACTAACACAGCAGGTTTCACGCTTACCTTCGCAACCGAAGAGGGCACACTCATCGAGCCTGAGTTCAAAGCGATGCCTCATGACGACGCTGGTACGCTCATCGAGCTCATTGAAGAGACAGGAACTTCGACATAAGACTAAAGGCGGGGGCCTCCGCCCCTGCCTTATTTAATACATAAAAAGGAGATAAAAAAGATGGCAAAAATTTTAGACTTTAACGCAATAGAACAACCCACGATAGAAGTGGTATTGCGAGACGAAGCTCGCACAAAAATTACCGTGACAGTACCCGACCTTGCGCTCATTGAAAAGTTACAAGCTAACGGCGACAGCATCAAGGCGGCGTGCAACACCAAAGACGAGAAGGCATTGAACGAGGCGTACAACCTCGTCGCAGAGTTTATGAGTTGCAACCAGGACATGTCTTTACAGGGACTTGCACGGTT
>CALCHR010000021.1 GCA_937901185.1 uncultured Bacteroidales bacterium | reverse complement strand
GCAAGGACGGCAAGCGCAGTCCTGCGCAGGTCGCAAGAGACAAGATGCTCAGCCAGTCCCTTTCTCCCGTCCGCAATGTAGAGAGAATGTCCGCTTACCACAGCGATTCCTACCTGCTGAAGCTGTTCAAAAAGTTTGAGCAGGGCATCCGCAAAAAGAACAAGTTTGTCATGGATGCGTACAAGAGCTTTGAGCACCTGACTTCTGACAAGGCATACGAAGATGCCATGTACAAGGAAGTGGGCGGCAAGAAGTACACGGACATCCGTGGCCGCAAGTTCGGCCTTTCCAAGATGCAGATGATGCAGGCTATCCTCTCCTACGAAAGAGAGACCGCCAACCACATGTCGCACATCGAAAAGGGTGGCTTCACCTTCGCCGATCTCGACATGCTGAGCAAAGGTAAGCTCCGCGAGGCAATCTCCGAAGAGCACGCACACCGCGTCCCCTTTGCTGTAGACATGGTTGCAGAGTTTGCAAAAGAGCTGGAGAATGACAAGTGGTGTCAGGACTACATGGCCGCCGCTCGCAAGTTCTTCAACGGCACCGCTAAGGACGCGATCAACGAGACGAGCATTGCGCTGAAGCATCGCATCATTGCCAAAGACAAGAGCTACATCCCCTTTGAGGTGGACAAGAACTTCGTCACCCGCGAGATCTCTGCAGAGAATAATATTCAGCAGACCATCAACTCCTACGGAATGCTTAAGTCCATTAAGGACAAAGCTCCGCAGCCCTTGATCATCACTGGCTTGAATAACATTCTCGACAGACACATCGAGCAGGTCGGCAATGTGTACGGCCTTGCGGTAGAGGTTCGCAACTTCAATAAGGTGTGGAATGTGAAAAGCGAAAACGCCACCGGCAGCAACCCGACAGTGAAAGCAGCTGTGCAGGGCAACTGGGGTGACGAGGGTGTAAAGAGCATTGAGCAGGCGGTAAAAGACATTCAGGGTCGCCGTCAAAACGACCAGTCTGATCTTTACAGAAAGATTAAGAGCGGATACATTGGCGCAACCTTCCTGCTGAATATGTCTGTGGTTACCAAGCAGATTGGCTCGTTGTACTCTGCCACCTCTATGCTGAAGTGGAGAGGTCCTGTGAGACAGCTGGCCAACCTTGTCTACACGATGGCTAACCACAAAGCCATTTCTGCTGAGGTAGACAAGTACACTGCCACTGCATGGATGCGCAGACAGGGCTTGTCCGACGCCGAGGTCCATACCTTTATGACGGAGGGCAAGAAGACCCTGCTTGGCAGACTGACCAGCAAGCTTCCTGCTGCACTCAACCCCGGCAAGTGGATCTCCGCAATGGATCACGCCGTTGCTCTGTCTCTGTGGCGTTACGCCAAGCAAGACACTGCAAAGAGAACTGGACTGACGGGAGAAGCACTGCTTAAAGCTACCGCAGAGTTCTTCGACGAAGTGGTCGAAAACACGCAGAGCATGAGCGATGTTCTCCACAGACCCGAACTCCAGAAGCGCAGCGACATCATGGCCGAAGCATTTGCGATGTTCAAGACCGACCTCTTCCAGATGTCCGGACAGCTGGAGGTGACTGCAGGCAGATACAAAGCAAACAAGACGAAGGAAAACGGCAAGGCGCTTGTCCGCACCGTATATGCTATCGCTATGTCTGCTATGTGGGCGCAGCTAATGACCACTGTGTTTGCCCTGCTTCGCTACAAGGTTAATCCCTACCGCGACGAGGAAGACGAAGAACTGACTGCCGAAAGCTGGCTGAAGAGACAGGGCTTTGCCCTTGCCGGTGACTTGGTCGGCTATGTTCTGCCCATCTTCGGCAGCGAAGTGGTTGGCTTCTTTGAGAACATCATGTACGGCGAGTCGGAAGAGATCGTCGATAGCATTGCCTTGACAGCTATCAATGATTTGTACGACACCATGACAACGGTGGCTACCGCCATCAAGGAGGGCGAGATGCCTGATCCCTCCCAGATGAAGAAGCTGGTGGTCAAGTCTCTGCAGGTGTTCGGCATTCCCGCTAACAACATCATCAGAACCTACGAAGCAATCCACCTTCACGCTAAGGACATTGCCAACGGAGAGTTCCTGTCCTTTGAGGCTGGCATTGATCGCTCTACCAAGCACCATGTCCACAGAATCATGGAAGCTTTGGAAGAGGGCAAGACTGATGTCGCTGTCGGCCTGTATGAAGAGGCGCTTGAAGAGACTGCGATTGGCAAGGCAAAAGATGGTGTTTACAGTAAGGAAGACCTCAACTCTGCCAGATCCAGCCTCAAGACAGCGCTTGGCAACAAGCTCAAGAGCGGAGAAATTACCGAAAAGCAGGCGTTGGATGCTTTGGTTGTGGTCTTCGGCTACGATAGAGACGAAGCCTCTGCGGACGTTGCTTACTGGTCTTTCAAACAACAGCATCCCGATGCTGAAGTCGAAGACAGCTGGTTTGACAAATATTATGAGTATGCGGAAAAGGCAAACATTTCGGTTGAGATGTACATGAACTACCGCAACACCGTAAAAGACATCACCGGCGAAGGTAAGAAGGAAAGACGCATGGCTGTCATCCACTCCCTGCCGATCAGCAAAAACCAAAAAGATGCACTGTATTACAGCGAGGGCTGGGCAGCTTCTACGATTCACGAAGCTCCGTGGCACTAATAAGACAAGGGTGGAGAAATCCACCCTTGTTTTTATTTGGGGGGGTTTTTGCCCATGATAAGATAAATTGAAGAAATAAAAAGGGGGTGCTTCCGTTGGACAAGCTTACGTTCGCCGTAACCTTCATTGGCGAGATCGGCGTTCTGCTTGGTGTTATCGTGCCTGTTGTTATCTGGATTAAAAAAATCGCAGACGGCCAGAGATGTCAGTTACGCAGTGAGATGCTGCGGATCTACTATCGACATCACGACGATGAAAAGATCAGGCAGTATGAATACGAAAACTTTGTGTTCTGCTATGAAGCATATAAAGCACTTAAAGGCAATTCGTTCATCGATAAGATCTACAGCGAAGTAAAAAAATGGGAAGTGCTTCCCTAATAGCACAGAAAGGAGAGCTATATGGACTTTGGTATTGCAGGCGTAGCCGCCATCACCGTGATCGTTTATATTATCGGTCTGGCTGTTAAGGCTACGAACATTGACAACAAGTGGATTCCCGTCATCTGCGGCATTGTCGGCGGCGCACTGGGTGTCGTAGGCATGATGTACATGCCCGACTTCCCTGCTACTGATTACATCACCGCTGCTGCTGTTGGTATTGTCAGCGGTCTGGCTGCCACCGGCGCTGATAAGGTCGTCAAGCAGATGAAGAAGGAAGGAGAATAAGCTATGGCAAAGGTTTATCTTTCCGGTCCTCTGCACTGGTACAACAAGTGTGCCATTGACGGTTGTGACGAGAACACCCACAACAACGCTTATCTGGACGAGCTGGAGGTGTATCTGGATGCCTGCGGCATTGAGACTAAGCGTGGTTACCGCCGTCTGCCGTTTGACAGCAAGACAGACGGCGATGAGCTGATGATCCAGAATGTCATCGAGTCCGACGAGTGGGGCGCTGACGTCCATTATATTAGCCATACAAACGCTTTTGATGGTTCGGTGCGTGGATGTCTCCCTATGATCTTCCCCGGCAGTGAGCGCGGCAAGAAGCTGGCGGATCTGATTATTGCCGAGCGCAAGAAGATCTACGACCAGCCCAGCAGCCTCACCGAGCGCAGCGACCTCTACGAGCTGCGCGTGCCGAACGCTGCCTCCTATTATGAGGAGCACGTATTCCACGACAATGCCGAGGATGCTCGCTGGTTTCACGACAATATGCGGTCCATCGCTGAGAGTACGGCCCGTGGTATGTGCGCATACTTCGGCCTGGCCTTCGTAGATCCGTATGCCAAGCCCGTCGAGCCTGTGGTCAGCGGCGTGACCGTGACCCTGCCGGTCCTCAGCAAGGGCGACCTGGGCGACGAGGTCAAGGCTCTGCAGGCCCTGCTGATTGGCTACGGCTACAATCTCGGCAGCTGGGGAGCGGACGGCGACTTCGGCGCAGCCACCGACAAGGCTGTGCAGCAGTACCAGAACAAGACGGGCCTGGTGGTCGACGGCATCGTCGGCAAGGCAACCTGGTCCGCACTGCTGGGCATCTGAAAACCGCATAAGAACAGGAAAAGAGGCACCCTTCGGGGTGCCCCTTTTTTTATGTCTTAGGATAGGTACCATGTATAAATTGATGAATCAACACGCACATGGTACCTACCTGCGGCATAAAAAAATTACAGCCGCAGAAAGACCTCCAGGTGTATCTGTGTTCTGTTAAATTCCCCCGCCGTCGTGTCCAGCTCGATCCTGTCCACGATGGTGCGGATAATTTGGTTTTTCTCCAGCATGGTCATGTCCGGGTCCTTCAAGGCAGCTATGGCATCCTCCAGAGACACGATCCGCTCCGCATAGTCCACATTGACCGGCATGGACGCCCTTGCCTGGTGCAGCTCATTCTCGCAGGCTTCCATCTTCTCCCGCAGGCTTGCATTACGTCGGTCAAATAGGGCCTGGGTGTACTTCCCGGTCTCCAGAAGCTCGTACTGCTTCTCCTCCTGCTGTCTATACTCCTCCATCTGTTTGGACAGCTTCGCGATCCTGCGCTTCTGTATGGCAGCCGCGTCTCCGTCGCCGTTCTTCAATTTGGTCTGCAGGTTAGGCAGCTCGACGTGCTCCAGCGTGTAGATGACCGCGTCCAGGACTTCCGGCACCTTCGCGCTTTTCAGACAGCCCTTATTCCCTAAGCTGCGGCACTTGTATCGCGGCACGACGTTCGGGCGTTTATTATTGCGGTCCAGCACCAGAGACCGGCCGCACTTTGCACAGCGCAGAATACTGGCCAGAGGATTGACGAGGTCGTGCTCAGTGTTGACCCTTGGATTTTTCGCCATTCTTTTCTTTACTGCCTCAAAGGTCTCCACGTCAATGAGCGCGGGGTGTTTACCCTCTGAGATGATAATGTCCTCATCTGGCTGGCGGACGAGCTTCTTGACTCTCACGCCGTTCTCCAGCACCCAGGTGTCCTTAAACTCGTTATACTTTATTTTGCCGATATAGTGGATATTTTTCAGCATACTGTGGATGGTCGAGCGGGTCCACTCTTTCCCCTGGGCGGGTACATACCCCAACCCGTTCAAACGGATGGCGATTGCTCTGGGCGACAGACCATCATGGACGTACCAGTGGAAAGCCATGCGCACGGCGTCCGCGTTTTCATTTGGTGCGAGCGTCCAGTCCTTGCCGATTTTCACGCGGTCGTAGCCATACGGCGCGTGGGCGGATATATAGCAACCACGCTTCGCTGCAGCGACACGGCCACGGAACAGGATCTCCTTGGTGTACTCCAGATAGTCATTACCACGGAGCAGCTCGTCCTGGAAGAATTTCCGCTCCATTTTCTTCTCCAGGTTATAGGTCATCATCGGCGTGGCCACCAGGCTGTGCGTGAATCGGAAGGCGTCGATGACGCGGGCACAGTCAGCCAGGTCTCCACGGGACAGACGGGACGGCTCCACGACCAACACGCCGAGGACAGCCGGGTCCTCTAAGCGGGCCAGCACCTTCTTGATCTCTATGCGGTCGTCGATAGACTCACCGGACACGACCTCCCGGTATATGTTCTCCTCCGGTATGCGCCCGCCAAGGTCTCGCTCCGCATATTCCTGCAGCATGGCCTCGTGCTTCTCCAGTACCTCCTCAACGGTTTGGTTTGGGTCGTCCTGTCGAGATTTTCTTAAATAAATTATCCATCCTTCTACCCATACGGTTTTTAGTTCTGGGCTGTGGTCAAAAGTCATTGTTATCGTCTCCTCCTTTTTTTTGTTGGCGCGGCGTGTTTCGACGGAAAACACCACACCCTTCGGTGTACCATATAACAGGAAATTTTTGTGTATTGTTTTTCGGACAGTTCACAAGGTAAACTGTTTTCAGAACATTTGTTCTACGCCCCGCTAATATTTCTATGAGGTGATCCCCATGCAAACCGCTATAAAAAAACTAATTATCGAACAACTTGAAATCTGCGAGGATGCAGACCTGCTCGACCTAATCCTAAAATTACTTATTGCGGAGGGATGAGATAAGACGCGCAATGCTGTCATACTCTCCGGCCGGCAGCTCTGAGAGCTGTGTAACTACTTCAAAGAAACCAGGATCACTACGCAATTTTGACACGACGCCGACAATGGCGTCGTTCTTTTTTTGTTCTGGCGTCCGAAACTTTGGTACATCGTAGCCCCAGAGCCACATTTCTGAAACACCCAACGAGCGGGCCAGCAGCATAACCGTCTGGTTTCCGGGCTCTGTTTTGCCAGAGACGCATCTGCTGATAATGCTCTTATTTAATCCAGTCTCACGGACCAGGTCGACCTGCTTCTTTCCCGTTTCTCGCATCACTTCTTCTAATCGTTCTTTAGTGGTGGACGGTCTTTCGAGCTTGTCCATTCCATTCACCTCCCCTTTAACTGTGACCCTATTATAACAAGCAAAATGTTCCAATGCAACAAAAAGTTGCTCGTAAGCAAAAAAATATATTGACAAGGCAAAAAGTCTGTAGTACATTAGTCCCAGAGTTGCTCGCAAGCAACAAGATATTGTGGTAGGAGGTGACTGTATGAGCTATCCGAAACTGCGGGGGGCCATCCGCGAGAAGTTCGGCACCCAGGGCGCGTTTGCGAAGGCGCTGCGTATCGACCAGTCCGGCCTGTCCAAAAGGCTGGCCGGGAAGCAGGAGTGGACCTGGGCCGAAGTGCAGGCGGCTTGTGAGCTGCTGGAAATCCCGGCAGACCGCATCAGCGATTATTTTTTTAAGGATTAAGTTGCACGCAAGCAACACTATCCGAGATGAAACGGAGGACGCTATGACATATCAGAGCACTCAGACCCTCCAGTACGGAAACTGCACCATAGTCGTCCATCGGCCCGACCTAACCAAGGCGGAAGCGGATGAGCGAGAGAAGCAGGTCATCGCCGCCCTGGAGACAACCATGAAAACCTACATAAAACGGAAGGAGCATACAGCATGAGCATCATCACTTTGATTTTTGTAGTTATCGGCGTGGCCGCCACTGTGCGCGGCTTCATGCGCTGGGTGGACAAGCTGGAGGGCTGAAAATGAAGGTTTACAAAGGTACTGATAAAGACATGAAGTGCCGCGGCTTCCAATACGAGCCGGGCAAGACGATGGAGACGGACAAGGCCGATCTGTGCAGGGCTGGCTTCCACGCTTGCGAGCGTCCGCTGGACGTGCTCGCCTACTACCCTCCCGGATCCTCTCGCTACTTCGAGGCAGACCTGGAGGACGTAAGCCCTGAGCGTGAGGGCGACACCAAGGTGGTCGGCCGCAAAATAACCCTGGGCGCTGAGCTGAACATCGCGGGCCTGTGCAAGGCGCAGTTTGAGTATGTGAAGGCGCACACCACGATGGAGCACACCGACCCCAAACAGGCCACCGCAGGCTATAGAGGCGCAGCCACCGCAGGCGATAGAGGCGCAGCCACCGCAGGCTCTTTTGGCGCAGCCACCGCAGGCTCTTTTGGCGCAGCCACCGCAGGCGATAGCGGCGCAGCCACCGCAGGCGATAGAGGCGCAGCCACCGCAGGCGATAGCGGCGCAGCCACATCGAGAGGCACTGTATCGGTCGGAGAAAACGGCTGCGGCCTGGTCCGCGGTAACGGTGTAAAAATCCGGGGCGGCCTTGGCGCTGTGCTCGTGATCTGCGAGGAGAATGACGGAGACTACGGCATCAAAGAGTGGCGCGCTTTTGTCGTGGACGGCGCAGACGTTAAAGCGGACACCTGGTACAAGCTGGCCGACGGAAAGCTGGTGGAGGTGAAGGAATGAGAGAGAGCAATTCTGGAGGAGGCGTCGCCCTGTTCTTGATCCTCCTCGTCATCGTCGGCTCCCTGGTGTGCTCGCACATCTGGGACGGGACGAAACCGGTGGACGAGCCGGTCGAGAGTAAAGAGCTTCCCGTATGCACGGCGGCAGTACATCCCAACCCGGAGCCCCTGGAGACCCCGGAGGAGACGCTGCGCCGGGAGGCAAACAAGCTCTTAAACTGTACCGTCACCTATTACTGCTGCGAGCTGCGCCCTCATATCTGCGGGACGGGCGACGGACTGACCGCATCGGGCGCCCCTGTTACGGCTGGCGTGTCCT
>CALCHR010000020.1 GCA_937901185.1 uncultured Bacteroidales bacterium | reverse complement strand
TGAAACCCATGCGGTTTCTCTTTATTGCTTCGGAGACAACCCTCACGGCTTCGTCCTGCCCAACGACAGAGCCTTTAAGTTCTTCCTCGATATTCTGCAGACGGCGTGTCTCATTCTCATCGAGATTGTCCACAGGTATACCGGTCCAGGCCGTAACCGTTTCCATTACATCGTTTGCCTCGAGTTGTAACCTGTCGGGGTCGTGCAGCCTCACGCGTGCCGCAGCCTCATCTATGAGGTCAAAAGCCTTGTCGGGAAGCCGGCGGTTGGTTATGTAACGTGCCGAGAGGGTCACTGCAACCTTGCACACCTCGTCGGGGATAAGCACTTCGTGATATTCCTCGAACTTACCCTTGGAGCCTTGAAGAATCTTTATTGCCGACTCGATATCGGGTTCATCGACAATCACCTTTTGGAAACGGCGTTCAAAAGCCGGGTCTTTCTCTATGCGTTTGTACTCATCGAGCGTGGTGGCACCGAACACCTTTATCTCCCCGCGAGCCATTGCAGGCTTCATGAGGTTCGCAATGTCATTATCGGAACAGTTGCACGCACTTATAATCATGTGTATCTCGTCAATGAAGAGTATAATATCTCCTTCGGCCTGCACCACTTCGTTCACCACGCTTTTGAGGCGCTCTTCAAACTCGCCCTTATATTTTGCTCCGGCTATGAGTGCTCCCATATCCAAAGAGTAGAGACGCTTGTTCTTCAGATTTTCCGGCACATCGCCTCTGACAATTCGGCCAGCAAGTCCCTCAACAATCGCAGTCTTACCCGTACCCGGCTCACCAATGAGGATAGGATTGTTCTTGGTGCGGCGCGAAAGAATTTGGAGGACGCGGCGTATTTCCTCATCGCGGCCAATCACCGGATCGAGTTTTCCTTCGCGAGCTTCGGCCACCAGGTCGCGAGCATATTTTGCCAAGGCCTGGTAGGTATCTTCTGAAGAAGGCGAATTGACTTTGCGGCCACCGCGCAACTCTTGAACAGCTTGCTGCAAGGCTTTCTCTGTCAATCCGGCATCCTTGAGCAACTGTGAAGCTACGCTCTTAACAAGCAAGAGGGCCATAAGGAGTGCCTCAAGGCCAACATAGCTATCCTTCTCTTTACCGGCAATTTCTACAGCACGTGAGAGGACTTCGTTGGCCTCTCTATCGAAATAAGGTTCGCCCCCTGAAACACGCGGTTGTTTAGCCAAGGAGGCTTCGACCACTGCGTGCAGTGCGCGTTCATTGACTCCGGTTTTTCCAAACAGGAATTGTGTTACATTCTCGCCTACCCCCATCACGCCATAAAGCAAATGGAGCGTTCCCACGGCTTGGCAGCCATCGGAAACGGCGCGGTCTAAAGCATTGCGAACAGCCTCTTGGGCTTTGATAGTAAACTTGTCTAATGTCATATTTTCAAATTTTAGATTCCAACTAAATATTTTCTACACACTCTTTTACTCTTCATACTACCAAAACCATTCCGAGAAAAAGTATATAACAATTATTATATTTTTATGACTATCTGGCAGAAAACAATCCCTCAGAAAGCAGACAACAGCCTGATATTCATGCCAAAAAGTCAGTCAAGCATTTTTATAGGTAGTGCAAGTAGTCGCACATAGTAGTTTCTAAGACTTCTTTAACACTGCTTCCGATTGATAGTTCCAACACAAAATACTAACTTTGCAGAGAATATTCAACCCTCTTACCTCTATGCAACTGGATGCTACAACCGGACTGGTTCTCGAAGGCGGCGGCATGCGCGGTGTATTTACAACCGGCGTGCTGGACTACTTGCTCGACCACAAAATCTACTTCCCCTACAGCATCGGCGTATCGGCAGGAGCATGCAACGGATTGTCGTACATCAGTAGGCAACGCGGAAGAGCCCGCGCCTCTAACATTGACCTCTTGGAGAAGTATCGCTATATAGGATTTCGCTATTTCCTTACACAGCGAAGCATCTTCGACCAGAAGTTTATGTACGACACGCTTCCTAACAAAGAACTTCCCTTCGACTACGATACCTACTTCACCAGTAAGGCACAGTTTGAGATAGTGACTACCAACTGCCGCACCGGTAAAGCCTGTTACATGGACGACCGCAGCAATCCCGAGCGCCTCATTCAGATTGTAAAAGCATCAAGCAGCCTGCCTTTCGTCTGCCCCATTGTGGACGTAGACGGAGAGCCTATGCTCGACGGCGGTATTGTGGACTCCATCCCCATAGAGCGTTCCATCGAGATGGGTCATCCTGTCAACGTCGTAGTGCTCACCCGCAACAGAGGTTTCCGCAAGCAGGAAAATGACAGAAAGATTCCTAAGTATATATATAAGGACTACCCTCGCCTACGTCTCTTATTGAGCAAGCGAAATAAGCGCTACAATCAACAGCTGCAACTCGTGGAGCAACTGGAAGCTGAGGGACGCGTACTACTCATTTGTCCGGAGCGCCCCATTGAGGTTGGCAGATTGGAAAGCAATACTCAGAAACTCGAAGCCCTTTACCAGGAAGGCTACGAGTGTGCTCGGAAGGCTTTTGAGAAGGTCACTTTGAATCTCTAAAGCCCGCAGAAAATGGTACTGCACATCTTCAACCCCTCACACGATGAAGCCTTGGCCTCCGACTCTCCTTTTTACAACGAGACTAAGGCTGCCCAACTCACCGCACAATCCATAGCCCCCCTAGCTGCCTTTTGGGCTGAGGAAGGTGATGTCTTATTGCTTCCGAAAGGGGCAAATATTTACGACAGCGCTTACACCAAAAACATACACTACATCTACGAGGAAGAACTAGCCTCCTTTGACTACGCCGCTATTGAGTGCATCGAGCCATGGGGGTGGAACAAGGCGTTGGTGCATCGTCTGAGAAAACTGGGAGTTCCGGAGAGACTGCTCCCCACCAACAAGGCTCTTGAGGATATCCGACAGTTCAGCAGCCGAAGTTTGGCGGTGTCTCTACTTAGCAAACTGGTGCCTCTTTCTCCTATGCTCATTGGCGAATCTACTTGGTGCACCTCCTTTGAGGAGGCGCTCCAAACCATCGAGCGCTACGGCACGGCGATGCTGAAGGCGCCGTGGTCCGGCAGTGGTCGCGGGGTGTTCAGAACCGGTCTGCCCACGAGCGAGAATGTGGAGTTCAGAATCAAGAAAGTGCTCCGCGAGCAACACGCCATTGAGGTGGAGCCTTATTATCTTCGCAAGATTGATTTTGCCATGGAGTTCTCTGCCGAGGACAATGCGGTTTCCTACCAAGGTCTTTCGCTCTTTCGCACCCACACTTCGGGCAGTTATATGGGTAACATCGTGGCCGATGAAGATACGCTTCGAGAGATGCTCCCTGAGGTTTCCACCAAACTGCTAAGTCTGGTGGCGGCAGCCTGCGAGAAGGAGTTGAGCCTACTCTTGGCAGGCCATTACCGCGGGCCGTTGGGCATCGACATGATGCTGGTTGAAGAGCCAAACTGCCAAACTTTGCGCCTGCACCCTTGTGTAGAAATCAACCTGCGCCGCACCATGGGGCATGCAGCCATCTCGCTGCGCAAACTGGTGGCTCCCGGCGAGCAAGGGCTCCTTTGTGCTGAGGGTTTCTTCAAAGAACAGGCTCCCACATATCCTAACAAATAAGGATTGTGAGACTCTGAGCTTTCTTGTACTTTTGCAAACGTAAAAAAATATATGTTTGCATATGAGTCTCAAGACTATTTCTTTTTTACTTGCAGCCAGTTGTGCAAGTGTTTCCTTTGCCAATAATTTCTCAGAATCTCTGCCGGACAGCTCACGCGTCATCGACATCGAAGAAGCAGTGGTGGTAGCCTCTCCCAAAGAGACTTCCAATCTGCGCCGCCAACCCATGTCGGTTTCCCTCTTTGGAAAAAGCGATTTGCAAGTGCGTGATGTAGATGCCATCAAGGGACTATCTGTTGCAGCCCCCAACTTTTTCATGCCCGATTATGGCTCGCGCATCACCAGCGCTGTCTACATCCGCGGCATCGGCTCGCGCATGAACACCCCGGCCGTCGGCGTATATATAGATAATGTGCCCCTCGTTGACAAGAGCAGCTACGACTTTTCTTTCCTCGATGTGGTGCGCGTAGACGTTTTGCGCGGCCCACAAGCCACACTCTACGGACGCAACACGATGGGCGGACTCATCCGCGTATTTACGGCGGACCCTCTGCCCACTTATGCAGCAAAACCCAATAAGGTTTATCAAGGTACAGAACTTCAACTCGGTGCTTCCGGACGCAACAGCGGCCGCAAGGCTTCGTTCTCCACACAGCTACGCCCTTCGGAGAAATTTGGACTTTCCTTTAGCGGATACTACGATGGCGAAGACGGTTTCTTCTACAACAAGGCCACCGGCGAACATGCCGACGGCGCTGAAGCGGGAGGTGGCAGAATTAAACTGGCGTGGAAACCAACAGACGTATTCCGTGCCGACTTGACAGCCTCTTATGAATACAGCGACGAGGATGCTTGCCCCTATTTCCTGGCTGATGGTTCGCCGGAGAGCGGCATCATTGCACAAAACCGCCCCAGCACTTACCGCCGCGGCGTGCTCAACACCGGTTTGGGACTGGAGTGGCGCTTGCCCAAACTTACGCTCTCCTCTATCACCTCCTACCAGAACTTAAACGACCGCCTCTTTATGGACCAGGATTTCACTGCGGCCGATATTTTTTCCTTGACCCAAAAGCAACACATACAGACCGTCACTGAAGAAGTTTCTCTTAAGAGCAGAGGACAAGGCCGTTGGCAATGGACCTCTGGTGCTTTCTTCATGTACCAGAACTTGAAAACCGATTGCCCGGTTTCGTTCTACCAGGACGGTGTTGGTTTCTTGAACCAGCAGTTTGCCAATGTGCTCCCCCAGCAGCCCCCCATGTCGCTTTCTTTTACCGGCACTGGTATCCCATTCGTTGCCGACCTGCGCACCCCCTCTTTGAACGCTGCCCTCTTCCACCAAAGCACGGTGAAGCTGGGTGCCGGACTCTCTGCCATTGTGGGCTTGCGCCTAGACTACGACTACCGCGAGCTACATCTTAAATCGGGCACGTCGGCCCCCATCGGCTACAATTTTCAGATGCCCTCCTTCCGCATAAACAACGACTTCCAGTCTACGCCCGAGCTCAACGGCAACCTCTACGACGACTCTTGGCAACTGCTGCCTAAGTTCGCTTTGCAATATGACCACAAGCGCGGACGCGGCAATGTCTATGCCTCCGTATCTAAGGGCTATCGCTCCGGAGGATATAACATTCAGGCCTACTCTGACCTCTCGCAAACCATGCTGCGCAGAACAATGATGACCGACGTGAAGGACTTTTGCGTAGAGACCATCAACCGCATGCCGCTCCCTGAGGCTTCAAAAGAGGCTGCCATCAACGGCATGACCGGCGTGCTCAGCAAAAACATTCCTGCTGAACCCCAAATTTCCGACCTTGCCTACAAGCCCGAGGAGTCATGGAACTACGAACTGGGCGGCCACTTGAATTTCTGCAAAGGCGCCTTGCAGTTCGACTACACTTTCTTCCTGATGGACACCCACAACCAGCAGCTCGCCCGCTTCTCCGACAGCGGTATGGGACGCATCATGGTGAATGCCGGCAAGAGCCGTAGCTACGGTGTAGAACTGGCAGCCCGCGGCGCACTGCTCAACAACCGCCTGACGCTCTCGGCCGGATACGGATATACCCACGCGGCTTTCACCAACTACGACCTAGGCACCAGCAACGACCAGCCGGTGGACTACACTGGCAACCGCGTGCCCTTCGTGCCCGAACATACGGTCAACATGGTGGTAGCCTATCGCCAACCGCTGAGTTGCAAAGCCATCAAGGCTCTTGGCATCAGTGCCGACTTTAGCGGCGCGGGACGCATTTGGTGGGACGAGGCAAACAGCTTTAGCCAAAATTTCTATGCACTGCTCGGCGCACGCCTCTCTGCCGAGTTTGCCGGCAACATCCACCTTGCCTTGTGGGGAAAGAACCTCACGCAGACCGACTACAACACCTTCTGCTTTGAGAGCATGGGTCGCCGATTTGCACAGCAGGGCGTGCCGGTCCACTTCGGTGCCGACATCAACATTAGATTTTAACGCTCCACGGAAAAGGATATTGCGTAAGACACTCCAAGCCCAACGGTCTCCTTGACAGCTTCTTACTCTTTCGGACAAACAACAGGTGGGTGTAGCCGTAACATTGGGCTGCACCCACCTGTTTTATGAAAAGAACCGGGGCATCTTTCTGTCGGCGCAAAAGCCTCGCCGCGCCTCTTTGTAAACCACTGAAAATCAAGGGCCATTTTTTGCCTTTTCTTCGGAGTTTACTAGGAAAAACTCGGAGTTTACTAAGAAAAATTTGTAGTTTACTAGTTTTTCCTAGTAGCTTACTAAGAAATCCACCCATCGCTGCACAAAAAAAGAGAGACTCCAAAGGGCCTCTCCATAGGGGTTGATTGTCTGCCAAAGGACAATGTCTTAAAACTCGTCGTTAGCATAGAGGAAGTCGAAGTAAGCTTGCTTCCACTCAAAGATTTCTTCGGGACGGAAGAAGCGCTTCAGTTCCACCTCGGCAGTCTCGGCTGAGTCGCTGGCGTGCACAATGTTCTCTTGGAAGCTCATGCAGTAAGAGCCACGAATGGTGCCGGGAGCGGCAAGGCGTCCGTTGGTGGGGCCGGCAAATGCTCTGACAGCCGCAATGGCATCTACGCCTTCAAGGCAGAGGGCGATGACCGGCGCAGTCATCATAGCGTCCTTCACGCGTTGGAAGAAGGGTTTCTCGCTAAGGTGCGCATAGTGTTCGCTCAAAAGTTCGTCGGTCAGCCACATCATCTTCATACCACAGATGCGAAGGCCTTTTTTCTCAAATAGTCCGGTAATTTCTCCTACCAAGCCGCGTTGCAAGGTGCAAGGCTTTAGAAGTACGAGTGTCTTTTCAATAGCCATAAATATATTGTTTAAGGTAAATAAATTATCATCCATCAGTGCGCCACTCATTCTATGAGCCTTTGCTCCCCATAACAAGGCGGCACATCTTGGGCAAAGATACCAAAGATTCTGATTCCCGACAAAATAAAACTCAGAAAACTTCTGGCAGAAGATACTGATAGATGCCATCTCGCTCAAAACTTTTTTTAAGAAAAACATTGCCAAGACACAAGAGGCGGCTACAAGAAAATCCTTATCTTTGCAACATTCAGATAGAAAATTATGGCTGAACATTTCATTATCCCCGAAGGCGGAAAAGCGGAGCGCTACGCCGAACTATATAAGCAGATGGCTGCGGTGGTGGCCGGCGAGCACGACACCATTGCCAACATGGCCAACATGGCGGCCATGCTCCATGCCACATTCCGGTTTTGGTGGACGGGATTCTATCGCGTGGCCGACGGCGAACTTGTGCTAGGTCCCTTCCAAGGACCGATAGCCTGCACAAGGATAAAGTTCGGTAGAGGCGTTTGCGGCACAGCCTGGAAGACGCAAGAGACACAGGTGGTGGAGGACGTTGAGAAATTTCCGGGCCATATAGCCTGCAGCAGTCTTTCGCGCAGCGAGATTGTAGTGCCCGTGTGGCAGGGCGAAAGCATCGTGGCGGTGCTGGACATCGACAGCGAACACCTAGCCACTTTCGACGAGACAGACAAGGCATGGCTCGAGAAAATCGTAACGCTGCTCTACCAATAACGCAGCCCTCAGCGCCAGCGGCACAATAGATTATATAGTATGGAAAACTTGGAACGATTTTTAGAACTGCGCGGGGTGAAGCCCACAGCCATGCGCCTGCTCATTCTGCGCGAGCTGACAGAAAGCCCCTGCGCCATGTCGCTCGGAGATTTGGAAAACAGGTTGGTCACGGTGGACAAATCTACCATCTTCCGCACCCTGACGCTCTTTCTGGAAAAGCACCTCGTCCATAGCGTGGACGATGGAAGCGGACAAGCCAAATATGCCGTATGCGAAGAGGACTGCCGCTGCAACGAAGGCTGCCACTCCTCGCTGGCCGACCACCACGCCCATTTCTTCTGCGAGGTGTGCCAACGCACCTACTGTCTGCGCCACAACGGACACTACAAAGATGTTGATGTCGATGCACGCTGGAGCATTGAAACACGTCTGATCGACGAAGTCTGGGAGCGTTACGGACACCGCAAGGCTTTCAAAGGCTGGTATC
>CALCHR010000019.1 GCA_937901185.1 uncultured Bacteroidales bacterium | reverse complement strand
CTCCATCGGCGAGTTTGTGGTGATGCTACTCATCTGGCTCTTTACCGTAGGCATGGTACGTATTTACTGTCCCCACACCCGCCACACCATGCGTTTATTGTTATGGGGCGTCGGTCTCACCTTGCTGAGCCTCCTGGTCTCTGTATTTATCTATCCTTTCGACATTGGCTGGGTGCAACTTGCCGTATGTATCGGCATGGCCGGTTATCTCACCTGGCAATCTCTGGGCGAGCGTCTCTACAAATATTTCTTTATCGCCCTCTTCTCCCTCGGCTCTACGGCCTTCCTTTACTCTTCCGAATACGTTTTGGACAACATTCTGGAACCCCATCAGCAGATGCGTATCCGCGTACTCTTGGGCATCGAAGACGATCCCACCGGTGCCGGCTACAATGTCAATCAGAGCAAGATAGCCATCGGCTCCGGCGGACTGGAAGGTAAAGGCTTCATGAACGGCACACAGACAAAACTGAAATATGTGCCCGAGCAAGACACCGACTTCATTTTCTGCACCGTAGGCGAGGAAGAAGGATTCTTGGGCGCAGCCACTGTCTTGTTTCTATTCTTGGGATTGATACTCCGACTCATCTACTTGTCGGAGCGGCAGGTTACCAAGTTTGGCCGCGTCTATGGCTACTGCGTGCTGAGCATCTTCCTGTTCCACCTCTTCATCAATGTCGGCATGGTCCTTGGTTTGACGCCGGTCATTGGTATTCCTCTACCTTTCTTCAGCTACGGCGGCTCGTCGCTATGGGGCTTCACCATACTCCTATTTATTTTCCTGCGCATCGATGCTGGCAATAAGTTCAAGCGCAGATAGTATTTACTGACACACATTATTATATATATAGATGAAACAAAAACCTACTGACAACAAGGCCACTTTTATCTTCTTCATCCTATTGGCACTCCTCGCCGTGGGCGGCATCATATATCTGAAAAGCCTTTCCGACTCCGCCGAAGATAGTCAAGCGCTCTCTTCCGGAACCGGAGACGAACTCCCCATCGCTGTGCCCGACACCAGCCTTCTTTCTTCCGATGTGCTGGAGACTGCCGAAACGCTGATTGTAGCCATGCCCGATACCCTCGGCAAGGACAAACGCCCTCCCTACGAGGCCGGATATGAAGACGGATACTTCAACGGCATGGACGACGGCTCGCAAAACGCCGAGCGAGCCTCTTACGACGACAGCAACTCGTTTCCTTCGCCCACCGAGCAAGCCACTTACACCAAAGGCTACAGCGAAGGCTATGCCAAAGGCTTTCAGGACGGCCGCGAGGGCAAGCAGTTCAGCATTTAAGGCCCAAGCGAAAAAACCAATAGGCCAAGGCAATAAACAGGCGCGCTTGCCGTTATAATAGAACGGACCAAGATTTTTCCAAGCCACAGGTAGACACCGTTTTTTATAGATGCAATGAAGCTATGGCATAGACATATCATTCTTGTGGGCTTGCTCTGCTACTTATGTAGCGGAGCGATGGCGCAGGAGCGTAAAGTGCAGCACAAGCCCTTTATCGACGAGCGCCGCTTCCACTATGGATTTACCTTAGGCTTCCACGACCAAGGGCTTCGTTTGCAAAACAATGGCTTCATCCACCCCGAAACGGGCGAGCAGTGGATGGCTGTAAACGACCGCCACGGACTGGGATTCAGCGTAGGCGTCTTGGGCGAATGGAAGTTGAACAAATACCTCGCCGTGCGCCTTGTGCCCTCACTCCACTTTGGCAGCAAGCACATCACCTACCGCGAGCTGGGCTCAGGCAAGCAGGAGTCGCAAGACATGAAGTCCACCGATGTGGCCGTGCCTGTCGACTTAAAAATCAGTGCGCCGCGCTTCAACAACTACCGCCCCTACGTAATGGCCGGCGTCAGCCCGATGTACGACCTCACTGTCGGCAAGCACACCAAGCTGCGCACCAAGCCCTTCAACTTTGCCATCGAGGTGGGCATGGGCTGCGACATGTACCTGCCCTTCTTCAAACTGATTCCCGAACTCAAGTTCTGCTTCGGCTTGGGCAATGTGCTCAACAAGAAGCGCAACGACCTGACCGACCCCACCCAACTTATCTACACAGAAAGCATCGACAAGGCCACGATGAACATGGTGGTGCTTTCTTTCTACTTTGAATAGCCCGAGCCTTTGTCCTAAAAGTTTCGGCACATTCTTCCTATATTCTGTAGCTCCATTCGATTCTTTGTTGTATCTTCGCCGTAGTAACCCTCTCTTACAGAATTATCTATGGACAGAAGAAAATTTTGGAGCAACCTCTCCCTAAAAAATATACTGATTATCTTCTCCACGCTGTTCATCTCCGTGGGCATCGTGGTCTACTTCCTGCCCCACGAGAAGAAGTTTGGCTACGAATACGAAGTGGGCAAGCCCTGGCACTATGCTCCGCTGATAGCCCCCTACGACTTTCCGGTCTACAAGAGCGACGCCCAGATAGCTACCGAGCGCGACAGCGTCATTAAGAACTTCGAGCCGTTTTACACCTACGACTCCTCTGTGGCCGAGCGCCAAATCGAGGCGCTACGCAATGAGTTTGCCACAGGCGCCCTGCGTTTCTACTCGCATCTCTACTTCGACTACCTGGCCCAGAAACTTTCCGAGGTTTATGCCGCCGGCGTAATCAGCACGGCAGACTATAGCCAGCTCCACCGCGCCGGCTCCACCGACATCCGCGCCATTATAGGCAAGGCCGCCGTGGGCAAGCAGGTAGAAAAGGTCTACTCCACCCGCGCTGCCTACGAGTATATCATGAATGTAGACACTGCCCACTACTCGCGCGAGGCCTTGCTGCGGTGCAACATCAACGACTACATCGTGCCCAACCTCCGCTACGACTCTCTCAAGACCAAGCAGCAGCTTGGCGACCTGCTGGCAGCCATCTCCATGGCCAGCGGCATGGTGCAAAGCGGTCAGCGCATCATCGACCGCGGCGAGATTATCAAAGAGAGCCAGCTCCACATCCTCAGCTCCTTTGAGCGCGAGAGCCAGCGCCGCAACGACCCCTCAAGAGGCCTTTGGCAACTGATTTTGGGACAGACCATTTTTGTCCTCACCGTGTTCGTGCTCTTCATTATCTACCTGCGTCTCTTCCGCCGCGAGATTCTCGTCTCGACGCAGAGCATCCTGTTGCTATTCTCGCTCATGGTCATCTTCCCGGTCATCGTCTCGCTCATGGTGACCCACAACTTTGGCAATGTCTACATTGTGCCGCTGGCCATGCTCCCCATCTTTGTACGCATCTTTATGGACTCGCGCACGGCCTTCGTTTCGCTCGTGGCCACTACGCTGCTCTGCTCGATGCCACTGACCACCTCGCACCAGTTCATCTTGATACAGATAGTGGCCGGCATGACCGCCATCTATACCCTGAAAGACCTCACGGAGCGCGCCCAGTTGCTACGCACCGCCCTTTGGGTCACAGCCGTCTCCCTGCTTTGCGGCCTGGCCTACGACCTCTCTCAGGGCACCGACATCACCGAACTGGGCACCTCCTGGTACATCTACATCTGCATCAACGGCGCCCTGCTGCTCTTTGCCTATCCGCTGATGTACCCCATCGAGCGTTTCTTCGGCTTCACCTCTAGCGTGTCGCTCGTAGAGCTGACCGACATTGACCACCCCCTTCTGCGACAACTCTCCAAGGTGGCTCAAGGCACCTTCAACCACTCCATGCAGGTGGCCAACCTCGCTGCCGAAGTGGCCAACAAAATCGGAGCCAAGCCACAGCTGGCGCGTACCGGCGCCCTCTACCACGACATCGGCAAGATGATGAACCCCGCCTTCTTCACAGAAAACCAAAGCGGCGTGAACCCCCACAACAGCCTGCCCGAAGAGCGCAGCGCAGCCATCATCATCGACCACGTGAAGGAAGGACTGAAACTGGCAGAGAAACACCACCTGCCGAAAGTGGTGCGCGACTTCATCGTCACCCACCACGGCCGCAGCAAGGTAAAATACTTCTACATACAATACAAGAACAACCACCCCGGACAGCCAGTGAACGAAGAGCTCTTCACCTATCCCGGCGTGAACCCCTTCACCCGCGAACAGGCCATCCTCATGATGTGCGACGCCGTAGAAGCCTCCTCGCGCAGTCTGAAGGAGTATACCGAGGACAGCATACGCGACTTGGTGTATCGCATCGTCGACGGACAGATGAACGATGGCTGCTTCCGCGACTGCCCCATCACCTTCCGCGACATCACCGAGGCCAAAGAAGTGCTCGTGGAGAGCTTGAAGACCATCCACCACACACGTATCGCCTATCCGGAACTGAAAACCGAGCAACCCGCCAAGCCCGAACGCCCCCAACGCACCGGTCTCTTTGGCTCCGGCCTACTGCTCAACCGCCCCCGAAAGGACTAAGAAATTCTACTCAAACAAACCATGCTGCCGACTGCTTTGGTACACCTCCAAAACAGTCGGCAGCCTTCTTTTGTCAGCACCCCTGTTTTCTTAGTAGCTTTCTAGGAATTCTTAGTAAACTTCTAGGAAAAACTAGTAAA
>CALCHR010000018.1 GCA_937901185.1 uncultured Bacteroidales bacterium | reverse complement strand
CGTAGCTTAACTGGTACTTACAAAATCTACATTATTGACGAGTGCCATGCGATTACTTCTGCTGGCTGGCAAGCATTCTTAAAGGGTATTGAAGAAACACCAGACTATACAATTTTTATCTTCTGTACAACCGAGCCAAATAAGGTACCTCTTACTATTCTAAACCGTGTGCAGCGGTTCAATATAACTAAAATTGATCCTGTGGAAATTCGTCAGCGGTTGGAATTTATCTGTCAGCAAGAAGGTTTTAGCAACTATTCTGATACTTGTGAGCTAATCAGCAAGCTTTGTAACGGCGGTATGCGAGATGCTATTACAAGACTGGACCAATGTGCTGACCTAACACACGACCTAGCGCTTGTGAATTCAAAGCAAGTACTTGGAGAGTCTCCGTTTGAGCGTATGCTTAAGCTAACAAATGTCTTGGCTGGTAAGAGCGAGGAATACACTTTAGCTGCTATTGAGACACTCGATAACGAAGGTAAAGACTTAAAGCAATTTGTAGACGAATACCTTGGATTTGTGCTGGATCTGACTAAGTACGTACTGTTCAAAAATATTGCATTAACCAACATTCCAGCTTATCTGGAGAATAACGCAGATAGCATGATTAGTGTTAGCTGCACTACATCTTTTGAAGGTGCTTTGGCTTGGTTAAACTCACTGACTGACAAACTTCTTGTACTGAAACAGGCAATCAAAAATGACACTACGGTTAAGTACACTGTTGAGGCTACTTTGTTACAAGTGTGTCGTAATATTTAATTAAGGGTGAGAACATGAATGTAGTTATTGGACAACACAGACTTGTATCTATTTTAAATAAGTATGAAGTAGCTACGTTGCCAAAAACACTATTGTTTGTCGGTCCGCATGGATGTGGCAAACAACATGTTGCACACTATCTGGCAACAAAGCTGGGTCTACCTATAAAAGCACTGGACAAAGATGTTTCTGCAGAAGATCTCACTGAGTATACTTTCAGTACAAATAAAGCTATTTATTTAATAAATCTTGATGAGTTCACAGAAAAACAGCAAAATGTTTTACTCAAATTTATTGAAGAGCCGTCAGATACCGTGTTTGTAATATTAACGACCAGTGCGCCTGCGCGTGTATTAGACACAATTCAGAATAGATGCATTAGACATAATTTTGAAAACTATTCTGTAGAGGAATTGACGCAGATTTTAAACAAAACTGTCGATCCAAAAATGCTCGATATTTTCAAAACGCCTGGTAAGCTAAAGATGCTAACAGAACGTAGTTTTGTAGATACTCTCTCGCTAGCTAATTTAATTGTTACTGGTGCACGGCCAGCAAATTATGCTCAATTCTTAACAATTATTACTCAAGTTAATTTCAAAGATTTATATGATAAGGTTGACCTTCAACTGTTGCTGGATGC
The DNA here is from genome assembly GCA_937901185.1 of uncultured Bacteroidales bacterium. Lineage (GTDB taxonomy): Bacteria > Bacteroidota > Bacteroidia > Bacteroidales > Bacteroidaceae > Alloprevotella. Next base: position 1,936 of record CALCHR010000018.1, on the reverse strand, counting down.
TGTAGAGTACGTTGCTTTTATGGAATTTGTTCATAGTAACTCTGAGCAAAGATCCTTCGCAAGCAGATTCACGTCACTTGCAGAGCAAAGTAAGCGCATTTTAGAGATTACTTCTACTTTTAAGCAGCATGTAACACAGACTACCTTGATAAAAGAGGTATTGATGGTTAACTACCTACTACAAGTTTGGGAGGTAAGCAGTGAAGCTTCATGAGTTGAAAAAACAAATAGCTTTAGGTGTAATGCCTACAGACTTCATTATTTTTGTAAACGCAAAAGATAGTATGTTTTTGACTGACCAGTACATGAAAGCTATTATAGCTCTAGCTAGCGGCGTCAACAAAGTAAGTAGTATCTATGAGCCGCAGCAGTCTTCATTGCTGGCTTTGACAGCAGAAGAAAATGTGTTAAATATTATGTATACTGATACTTTTGCAGAGCGTGCAGAAGATTACTCGCAGTTTGAAAATACTATCGTTGTATGTGACCAGATTGAAAAAAGCATTGAGCCGGCTGTGGCCGACTTTGTAGTTCAAATGCCAAAGCTACAAGAGTGGCAAATTCTCGATTATGTTAAGACTTTTTGTAAAGGCATTGCTGACGAAGACCTTCTCTGGCTAATTAGAGCATCTGAACTTAATATTGATAGAGTTCTAAATGAACTTGACAAGGTACAGCGTTTTAATAGTGATGAACAAAAACAGATATTTGCAAGTATTTGTACAGATAAAAACAACGGTTTTTATAAAGCAGACTTGTTTAAAATTGTAAACGCTATTGTTGATGGTGATTTGGTTACTTTGTATAATTTTTTGATGTATGGCGGTGCTGACTTGTTAGAACCCGTCGTACTTGCTAACAGAGCTTTTTCTAACCTGAAAGCCATTTTACTTGTTACTCAAAATCCAAGCGTATCGGCAGAAAACTTAGGCGTCTCTGCTAAACAGAAGCATACTCTAAGCAGACAGTATACAAGTCTTAACTTAGAGGCAGCCAAGCAGAAAATGCGCTTTTTATCAGAATTTGATTTAGCATTGAAGACCTCTAAGCTAGATATGACAAAGCATGAGATGTTAAGTTATCTAATTTCGAATACTGCTTTTAAAATAACACGTTAAGGAGGGCACTATGCCTGATTTAAACGCAGCTGGTCTAGATAGATATTCTTATTCTAAGATCAGCACTTATAAACAATGTAAGTTTAAGTTTAAACTTAAATATCAGGATAAGCACTTTTTGTTTAGTGCTAATGTTGCAACGGACTTTGGTAATCTAATTCATGAGACAGAAGAGTCTATTGCAAAAGTATTACAAAATGGTCAGCCAGTTAATTACGTCTGGCTGAAAAATAGATTTATTCTTGAAAGCCGTAAAATCGCACATAAGTATCCAGAAGAGTTTTTATCAAGAGATAAGTCTGGTAGAACCTATCAGGAAAAAAGTTACTACTATCTGGAGCACGGTATCTATCGTTTAGAGAATTTCTTACGAGAGCATCCTACCTATCGTATTATTGGTATTGAACAGAAGTTTGACTACAATTATGACAATGTACATTCTTTTAATGGTTCAATCGACCGTGCTTTTATTGACGAAAGTACTGGAAATATCTTAATTCAAGATATTAAATCTTGGCCGGTAGAAGCTCAGAACAGTGAATTAAAGGCACCGCTTCAGTTTACTGTTTACACTATTGCAGCTAGTTTGCTGTGGGAGGTACCGATTGAGAAAATTCGGTGTGAATATGATTTGCCTCTGTGTGATATAACCCAGCCTGCATTGTCAGAAGACTTGGTCGCAGATGGCACGCCTGTTTTAGACAAGCTTTTTAAAGGTATTCACGATAGGGATTTTAAGCCTACTGTTTCAGCTCTGTGTCACTGGTGTGAGTATAATCCGTTAACAAACCCTGACATTATTGAAACACGTCCTGACG
>CALCHR010000017.1 GCA_937901185.1 uncultured Bacteroidales bacterium | reverse complement strand
TGTATCTTCAAGGCTTGACACAAAAGTTTCAAGCGCTTGATACAAAAATTTCAACTATTTGACACAAAAATTTCATGTGCTTGACACTTTTGTGTCAAACATATGGAATTTTTCTTGACACTCTATTTACTGATACAATTATTGTATTATGAAATGGAAATGAACGGGTTATAGAATTTATATAAATACCAGATAAAAATAGAAGGCTCGCAGTTTCTTCTAGTGTTTACCTAGTTTTAACTGTGAGCCTTCCAAGAAAATGTATTCCCTACTCTATTCTTCTATAATAGCAGAATTACATATCTTGAAACTGAATATTCTTACCATGGCATTGCTTAAACTTCTTTCCACTGCCACAAGGACAAGGATCATTACGTCCGGGTATCTTCTCCTTTACTAAAGGTTGCTGTATTTGTTGACGAGTGTCACGCTGGGCTGCTGCACGAGCAGCTTCTGCCTCAGAAGAACCATGACTCTCTGTATACTGTTGACGCTGTTTTACCTCAGGAGCTGCTTCACGAACGTCTGTTGGAGCCTGTACCGGAATTTGTGCGCGCATAAGTGTCGCTACCGTAGAGTTGTTGATTTTGTTAACCATAGTATCAAATATCTTGACACTTTCCAGTTTGAAAATCAGCAACGGGTCTTTCTGCTCATAGCTTGCATTTTGTACAGAACGCTTGAGGTCATCAAGTTCGCGAAGATTTTCTTTCCAAGCCTCGTCTATGTTATGCAGCAATATTGCTTTCTCAAAATCACGCACTACGGCTTGGCTCTCACTTGTATAAGCTTCCTCCAGGTTGGTACGCACATTGTAAATGCGTTTTCCATCTGTTACAGGAACGAGGATATTCTCATACATATCACGCTGGTTTTCATAGACTCCGGCTATAACCGGATGGGCAATTTCGGCCATGCGTGTAGTCTTACGGCGTAATTGTTCCATAGCCTTTTGGAAAGAAGGTTCATAGAGGTCTTCACGACGATTATCCTCAAACTGTCCTTCACTAAAGGGAGTCTCCATCGCCATGATTTCAAGGAACTGTTCACGGCATCCGGTATAGTCATTATTAGAAATAATATTGATAGTACGGTCCCATATCATGTTAGAAATATCCATACCGATACGTTCACCCATCAATGCGTGACGACGTTTCTCATAGATAACAGTACGCTGTTTGTTCATTACGTCGTCATACTCAAGCAAGCGCTTACGTATACCAAAGTTGTTTTCCTCAACCTTGCGCTGAGCTTTTTCTATACTTGAGTTGATCATCTTATGCTCAATCATATCTCCTTCCTTAAAGCCAAACTTATCCATCATGCTGGCAATGCGCTCACTGGCAAAAAGACGCATAAGATTATCTTCAAGAGAAACAAAGAATACACTGGAACCCGGGTCTCCTTGACGACCTGCACGTCCACGCAATTGGCGGTCTACACGACGGCTTTCATGGCGTTCTGTACCAATGATAGCAAGACCTCCCGCAGCTTTTACTTCCGGAGTAAGTTTAATGTCGGTACCACGACCTGCCATATTTGTTGCTATGGTAACCGCACCAAGTAAGCACTCTTTACCATCAACAGTGCCCGGTGTGCTCTGACCTGCGAGCGCTACAATATCAGCTTCTTTCTGGTGAAGCTTGGCATTGAGCACTTGATGGGGAATATGGCGCATCTGCAACATACGACTCAACAACTCTGAAACATCTACACTAGTAGTACCAACCAGGACTGGTCGACCTGCATTACGCATTTTCACAACCTCCTCTATGACTGCGGCATATTTTTCTCGCTTAGTCTTATAGACACGGTCGTTCATATCGTTACGTTGCACAGGGCGATTGGTCGGAATTTCTACTACATCAAGCTTGTAGATATTCCAAAACTCCCCGGCCTCTGTTATTGCTGTACCTGTCATACCTGATAGTTTATGGTACATGCGGAAATAGTTTTGCAGCGTAATTGTAGCAAACGTCTGAGTAGCAGCTTCGACCTTAACATGCTCTTTAGCTTCTACAGCTTGGTGTAAGCCGTCACTCCAACGACGACCTTCCATAATACGTCCGGTCTGCTCATCTACAATTTTTACTTGTCCATCCATTACCACATATTCCTCATTTATACGGAACATCGTATAAGCTTTTAGAAGTTGCAAAATGGTATGAACACGCTCGCTCTTGATGGCATATTCAGAAAGAATGTTATCCTTCTTAGTAAGACGTTCTTCCTCTGAAAGTGTTACATCAGCCTCTAGCGCAGACAATTCACCTGCTATATCTGGTACAACAAAAAGGTTTTCATCTCCAACAGTCTTAGCCAGCCAAGTATACCCCTTATCTGTCAAATCTACAGAATGAAGTTTCTCATCAACAACAAAATAAAGAGGATCAGTTGCTTCGGGCATACGCTTATTGTTGTTCTCCATGTATATCTCCTCGGTCTTTAACATGCCCGACTTGATACCTTGTTCTGAAAGGAACTTGATAAGCGGAGTATTCTTCGGAAGAGCCTTATGGCTACGGAATAATTGCAAGAACCCTTCTTCTTCTTTCTTCTTATCACCGGAGGCTATCAACTGCTTAGCTTCTGCCAGGTATTGTGTAGCCAATTGACGCTGTACAGCTACTAATTTTTCCACCAAGGGTTGATATTGTTCAAAGAGTTGATCTTCGCCTTTAGGAACAGGACCTGAAATAATCAGAGGTGTACGTGCATCGTCTATCAAGACGGAATCGACCTCATCGACAATGGCATAATTATGTTTGCGCTGCACTAAGTCGGAAGGACTCATAGCCATATTGTCACGCAAATAGTCAAAGCCAAATTCATTATTTGTTCCGAACGTAATATCAGCTTGATAAGCTCTTCTACGAGCCTCTGAATTAGGTTGATGTTTATCAATACAATCTACACTAAGACCATGGAACATATAGAGAGGTCCCATCCATTCAGAGTCACGTTTTGCCAGATAGTCATTAACAGTAACAACATGTACACCATTACCTGTCAATGCATTAAGGAATACAGGCAAAGTTGCCACTAGTGTCTTACCTTCACCGGTAGCCATTTCTGCAATTTTTCCGAGATGAAGAACGACACCACCAAAAAGCTGTACATCGTAGTGAACCATGTCCCAGGTCATCTCATTACCACCTGCAGTCCAATGATTTTGATATATTGCCTTATCACCCTCAATTCTAACAAAATCACGAGTGGCAGCCAAATCTCTATCAAAGTCTGTAGCTGTTACCTCAATCTCAACATTTTCAGTAAAGCGGCGAGCAGTCTCTTTTACAATAGCAAAGACCTGAGGAAGAGCTTCATTCAAGGCTTTTTCATAACGCTCTAACACCTCTTGCTCCAATTTGTCTATCTGATTGAAAATAACTTCACGATCTTCTATAGGCGTGCTATCAACCTTTGCTTTTAGTTCTTCAATCTTGGCCTTAATATCATCGGCTGAACTTTGAATAGTATGTTGCAAAGACTTCGTGCGAGCTCTCAGAGCATCATTATCTAAAGCCTTAATTGCAGGATATTCTGCCTTAATCTTCTCTACCCAAGGTTGAATCTGCTTCATATCACGGGTAGACTTGTTTCCAAATAGTTTACTTAAAATTTTATTTATATCCATAATATATTTTTTATTCTTTTAGATACTCACATTTTTTATATATACGTATTATAGTGCCAGTGGAGCATTTTTACAAGCATTCGGAGCACGAATACGCATAATGCTTGATAAAGTTGGGGCAATATAATCAACTGAAATTGGAGTGTCAATTATTTCCGGAACAATACCATAGCCATAAAAAATAATTGGGAATGGGACATAAGATTCACGCACCAATTTATTTTCGCCAGTCTCCTCGTTCACATAACGCCATCCGGGAGCAATCTCTATTGTGATGTCCCCAGAATAACTTTGGTTATATCCATTCCTGATTTTATTAATTCCAGGAGTCCAAGCTCCTTGTAAAAGTCTTTGAGAAGTATATACATCTTTTATTCCATCTAACTGAAAGAGGAAATCTTGAGAGCGATTTAAGAGTTCTGAGATGTTAATCTGTTTATCCTCTAATAATTTGTGATTTAGATAAATTTGTGTAGAGAAACAAGATTCTACATATTGCCCTTGACCATATATGGCCACTAAATACATATTTAAAAGAGCAGCAGCACGCTGCATATCAAACACACCTGTAGGAATACGATATTTAGAAATATCACCACTCTCATCATTTGTATAGCCTGTGGAAGTAAAGACAAATAACGAATTGTCCAAACCAATTTTTGCATCAACCGTAGTAAGTAAATCAGCAATGGCTTTATCCAATCTCACATAAGTATCTTGTAATTCCATTGGAACTACATCTATGGGAGAATGCTCAAAGTTACCGGCATATAAAGTAACAGCTAAATAATCAGTAATACCATCATTTCCTATAGTTGTGGAGTTTAAGCAATCTTTGACAGTAGCAATTACCTCTCCATTTACAAGGCCACTTGTTTTATAGGAAGCGAAGCGAGTATCACCAATAAACTTATGCTTGAACGGGCTTTTCATTCCACCTGAAAGAAAATAACTGAATGTACCTACTAATTCAGATGAAGGTTCCCAAACAATATTATTTAACTGAGTTGATAAAGAATTATACTGCGAACGCACAACTGCCCATGAAGGCAAAGCTCCGTAATAAGAAGAAGAACACCAATTTCCGGTATAATCATCAATCCAAACAGCTCCATTGGCAGCATGTCCTGCTGTTAAAATCGCAGTTTCTCTGAAAGGTGCAATGGCATAAACCAAAGATTTTCCTTCTGTTGCAACTTTCAGTTCATCTCCGATTGTTGAAACACTCAAATAGCCTGGTGAAGAACAATCTTTTGTTGCACAGCCTACAAATTTCGCATCGTCAACACATAGTACAGGACGCAATGTTAATCTATCTAACCACTGACGAGCAATAATACCATGATTTAATGGACTGGTACCCGTAGACAATGAGGCTGCAGCAGAAGCTATATCAGGATGTGATTGAGAATACTCTGCTTGATTATATACTTTTCCCTCTTCCAATAGTTTCTTAAAACCATCTTCTCCATATAAAGGCATAAAAGCTTTCATATAGTCACTTCGAAACTGGTCTATCAAAATATTGATAACCAATCTCGGAACCATTGTCCTATTCTTCACACTAGGAGCTGCATCAGCTGAAGACAAAGCCGCAACAATGGCTAAAAGGGAATATAGTACTCTATTTTTATTTGCACTAAACATTTTAAGTAGATAATAACCTTTTATATTTTAGACGGAACACCTTTCCCAAAGTAATAGCTCTTACTAAAAAAATGAGTGCCCATATATAAATTTCTAATGGATAATATTGTCCCAATAACAGAGTTACAATAAAGAGGAAAAGAAGCAAACATAAATATCCACCATAAGCATACTCCACTATTTCTTTATCTAAAATAGGAGAAACAAACACAAGCAACAATGATATAGGACAGAAAAATAACCAAGCAAAATTAGAACTAATTGTAGGATGCTCTGATTTTAAGAATAAACAAAAAAGAAAAATACCTAAAATCCCTTGTATAAACAACAAAATATTATCTACAACCAAATTTACCTTACTACGTTTTATATCTTTATAAGATAAATAGATTGATAATAATAGAAGGGACATAAAAAACCATATAGGAGAGATAGATAAAGAATGAGAAGTAGGAGATGTAAGTTCTGCGTCATAAGTAAATTCAGCCAATACCAAAGGGCGTAAACTTCCTTCTGCATTTTTAATTGTAGCTTTACTTACATAACTTTGGGCATAGATTGGAGAAAACATCTGTTCTTTAATACCTATTAAATTATCTGCATCACACCCCAAAATCAAATCCTGGCCTAATTTCAACCAATCATTTCCTTCTACAAACTCATGAATAATATTACGATAAGTTGTTTTTTTCAAACTATCTTCAAAATATACAACCTTACCTTCAATGTGTTCTTCTATTTTATTAATGGCCTGATTGGTACAATTGTTATATAAGAAATTATATCTATACTCTCGATTCTCTAGTTGATAATTTTCTACTAGAGATTGGTACAAATGCTTTTTTTCTTCTTGATTCAGATTCAACACTTGCTCATAGACATTTCGCGATTCTGAAGCATAAGCTCTAAGGAAATATTGAAAGGGAATTACACCTAGTTCGTAATCTGTCTGACCAAGAATAAACCTCCAAATAAAATGAGGTTTCTTAAAGCTAAACACTCCATAATTGAAGACCCAATCATGACCTTTTGAAAAATCTTTAACACGAATAGCTGTATGCCCATAAAGTTCATAAACTTCTTTACCCGGGTCACATGTAAGAAGACTAATCTGTATGGAATCTCCCCTATCCTCTAAAACCTTCGCAGATATTGTAGAGATAGGTGTTAAAAATAACATTCCTATTATTATTCTTAAGAAAAACGATTTCATTACAGACAGGGTCACAAAACTATAAATGAATTTCTTCAAGAGGATTTAACAACAACTCCTTATCATACTAAAGTTGTCTTTGAGGTATTACCCCCAAAGACACACTCCATTTGATAGCTTTTGTTCTATATAGCAAAATTATAATCTTAATCTAATAGCTTTACTTTCTTCTTCGTAACCAGGCTTGTTCAACAAAGCAAACATATTCTTTTTATATGCTTCAACACCAGGTTGATTGAAAGGATTCACACCTAACATTAAGCCACTCACTCCACAAGCACGTTCAAAGAAATAGATAAGTTGGCCGATATAGTATTCATTAAGAGCTGGTAATACAATTCTTAAATTAGGAACACCACCATCAACGTGTGCTAAACATGTACCAAGTTCAGCCATTTTGTTTACTTCATCCACTCGTTTACCGGCCAAAAAGTTCAAACCATCCAAATTCTCTTCATCACGAGGGAAGTAGAGTTCACTATTAGGCGAATCTACAGACACTACAGTTTCAAAAATTGTACGTTCTCCTTCTTGAATCCACTGTCCCATAGAATGCAAATCTGTGGTCAAGTCTACAGCAGCGGGGAAGATTCCCTTACCATCTTTGCCCTCACTTTCTCCATATAGTTGTTTCCACCACTCATTTACATAGTGCAACTTTGGATGATAGTTAGCTAATATTTCTATTTTCTTTCCTTGTTCATATAATGCATTTCTGACCATTGCATATATAGCAACAGGGTTTTCTTTCGTCGGAACATCTGGATTAGACATTTTCTCCATAGCAACTGCTCCTTGCATCAAGGCTTCAATATCATAACCAGCACAAGCTATGGGTAATAACCCCACTGGAGTTAAAACTGAAAAACGACCACCTACATTATCTGGGATTACAAAACTAGCATAGCCTTCTTTATCTGCAGTTGTACGAGCCGCACCTTTTTTAGCATCAGTTATGGCAACAATAACCTTTTGAGCCATTTCTTTTCCGCGTTGTTCTTCACATTGTTTTTTCAATAAGCGGAAAGCCAAAGCAGTCTCTGTAGTAGTACCAGACTTTGATATATTAATTACACCAAACTTCTTTGTCTTTAATAATTCACAAAGTTCTGCTAAATAATCCTCGCTGATATTATTACCAGCGAATAAAATCACCGGATTTTTTCTCTCTGAAAGAAGCCAATCAAAACTATTGCCCAACGCTTCTATAATAGCACGTGCACCAAGATAACTTCCACCAATACCAGCAACAACAATAGTGTCACAATTTTCGCGAAGGACCTCAGCTATAGATTTAATCTTAGTTATTTCTTCTGTGCTTACAGAAGTAGGTAGATGCAGCCATCCCAAGAAATCATTACCTAAACAAGAACCATTCTCAAGAGCCAGTTGAGCACTCTTCACCTGAGGTTCTAAACTTTCTAAGATGTTCTCGTTTAAGAACGGCATCACTTTAGTAATATCCAAACTAATATTTTTCATATATTTATTTTATTTGTTTAACGGAAAGAGTCTGTTAGCAATTTAATTTCTATAGTGGGAGAAATACGCTCATATAAAATATTATATACAGCATCCAATATGGGCATATTCACATGGAAATGCTTATTGATATCCTTCATGCATTTTGTACCATAAAATCCTTCAGCAATCATTTCCATTTCAATCTGCGCACTCTTCACAGAATATCCTTTACCAATCATGGTACCAAAAACTCTATTTCTAGAGAAGTTAGAATATCCTGTTACCAAAAGGTCTCCTAAATAGACCGAATCATAGATATTGCGTTCTATCGGATATACGGCTTTTAAAAAACGATTTGTCTCTTGAACAGCATTTGCCATTAGAACTGATTGAAAATTATCTCCGTATTTTAATCCATTACAGATTCCTACAGCTATGGCATATACATTTTTCAAGACCGAAGCATATTCAATACCTATAACATCTGCACTTGTTTTTGTCTTGACATATCCACTAGATATTAATTCTGCAAAATCTCTAGCTTTTTCTACATCAGTACAACCAATTGTCAAATAAGTCAAACGAGCTAAAGCTACCTCTTCAGCATGGCTAGGACCTCCTAAAACTGCCAGGTTATCATCAGGAACATTGTATACTTGCCTAAAGTATTCTGAACAAACTAAATTTTCTTCAGGAACAATACCTTTGATAGCTGTAATAATAAACTTATCATGTAGCTTTACCTTCAGTTTCTTTAAGTGGTTCTTCAAGTAAGGAGAAGGAGTCACAAAAATCAATGTATCACAACTCTTTACTACCTCATTGATGTCACTTGAAAAGGTAATCCGATTTACGTCAAAATGGACACTAGTCAAATAAGAAGGGTTATGTCCTAAGCGCTTAAACTCTTCAATAGAATCATTTCGACGCATATACCAAGTGATATGCGAAACTTTTTCAAGTACGATTTTTGCGATGGCGGTAGCCCAGCTACCACCACCCATTATCGCTATTTTCTGATTACTTGACATTTAGACAAAAGTTCTAATATCAATTATCTTTTATATCCCACAATTCTATATCTTGAACCGAGGGCTTATTTACTTCCAATTTGTATTTTTTGATAATTTCTCCAATCTGCTGCTGTATCTTTTGCGGATTAACATCTTTCAATTCTGCAACAGTATTATAACCTGCTTTATAGAGAACCGGCACTATATCTTCAGCAATACCACATTCTACATACTTAGACACAGCATCTCTTTTTATCTTTTTTTCCGGCTTCATCTGCGGGAATAAAAGAACTTCCTGAATTTGTGTATTACCTGTCATCAACATGACCAATCGGTCTATACCAATTCCGATACCAGAGGTAGGAGGCATACCATATTGTAAGGCACGCAAAAAGTCCTGGTCAATAAACATTGCTTCATCGTCTCCCTTCTCTGAAAGACGAAGTTGGTCTTGGAATCTTTCTTCTTGGTCTAAGGGATCGTTCAACTCAGAATAAGCATTAGCCAATTCTTTTCCGTTTACCATAAGTTCAAAGCGCTCTGTTAATGCAGGATTAGTACGATGCTTCTTTGTCAACGGAGACATCTCCACAGGATAGTCCGTAATAAAGGTAGGTTGTATATAGGTTCCTTCACAGAATTCTCCAAAGATTTCATCAATGAGTTTTCCCTTACCCATTGTGTCATCAATCTCTAAATTAAGTTCCTTACATACCTGTCGAATTTCTTCTTCAGACTTGCCATTCAAATCGTATCCGGTCTTTTCTTTGATTGCTTCCAAAATTGGCAAACGACGATAAGGGGCTTTGAAGTTGATAACCTTACCATCAATCTCTGCTTCAGTAGAACCATTAACTGTGACACAAATGTATTCCAATAGCTTTTCCGTGAAAGACATCATCCAGTTATAGTCCTTGTATTGCACATAAAGTTCCATACAAGTAAACTCCGGATTGTGGTTTTTGTCCATACCTTCATTGCGGAAGTTCTTTCCGATTTCATAAACTCCCTCAAAACCTCCCACGATTAAGCGCTTCAGATATAACTCGGTAGCGATTCGGAGATACAACGTAGTGTCCAAAGAGTTGTGATGAGTAATAAAGGGGCGAGCACTAGCACCACCAGGAATTGGTTGCAGAATTGGAGTTTCCACCTCAGTATAGCCAGCATCGTCCAAGAAGCGCCTCAGAGTCTTTACTACGGCTGAGCGTTTTTCGAAAATTTCTTTAACCTTAGGATTAACAATCAAGTCCACATAGCGCTGACGATAACGCAACTCAGGATCTTCAAATCCATCGTAGACAACACCATCTTTTTCTTTTACAACGGGAAGCGGTTTCAAGCTCTTTGAAAGAAGTATCAATTCCTTTGCATGTACAGAAATCTCTCCGGTCTGTGTACGGAATACAAAGCCTTTGATTCCGATAAAATCTCCAAGGTCTAAGAGTTTCTTAAACACAACATTATACAAATCCTTATCATCTTCCGGACACAAGTCATCTCTGGTAATATAAACCTGGATACGTCCCTTGGAGTCCAACAACTCCACAAAAGAGGCCTTACCCATGATTCGGCGACTCATCATTCTTCCGGCAATACAGATTTCCTGTCCCTCAGGAATTGTTATACCAAAATTATCTTTAATATCTGTTGAATAGGCATTCACAGGATATTCCGCTGCGGGATAAGGTTCCACTCCCATCTGGCGCAATTGCTCCAATGAATTACGTCGACAAATTTCTTGTTCGCTAAGTTCTAATACATTCATCTTGGTTTCAAAAACTTGGTATTAAAAAAGTATATATTTGGGTACAAAATTAGGGATTTTATATCTATCAGCCAAAAGTCCTACGGAAATAAACACCAAGAAAAGAAGAAAAGATATAAAAAGCCTTTTTCAAAAAGCCAAATCAAAAAAAAATAGTATGTTTGCAAGTAATTATGATTTGTGTAAAAGGAATAAAAAAATCTTTTGGTGAACTCGCCGTTCTTAAAGGGATTAACCTCAATGTTGAAGAGAAGGAGTTTGTATGTATCGTAGGCCCTAGCGGAGCCGGAAAAACTACTTTATTACAAATATTGGGGTCTCTTTATAAACCCGATGAAGGTAGCATCAGTATCAACGACATAGATATACTATCATTGAACCGAAAGGAGATCGCTAAATTCAGAAACCGGCACATCGGTTTTATCTTCCAATTCCACCAGCTTCTCCCTGAGTTCAATGCTTTGGAAAACATCATGTTACCAGGCCTCATTGCTGGTAAAGCTACAAAAGAAGTTCAAGCTAAAGCCAAAGAACTACTTGCCTATATGGGATTGGCAGATAGAGCTACCCACAAACCTTCCGAACTCTCTGGTGGCGAGAAACAAAGAGTAGCTGTAGCTCGCGCTCTAATCAACCAACCAAGCATCATTCTTGCCGATGAACCTTCGGGCAGTCTTGACAGCCAAAACAAAGAAGAACTATACAAGCTATTTTTTAAGCTACGCCAAGAATTCGGACTCACTTTTGTAATTGTCACCCACGATGAAACGCTGTCCGAACTTGCCGACCGCACAATCCATATGATTGACGGAAATATTATATCTACAAAAACATCTACCTCTACCAATGATACAATTAGGACGCTGGAATGAGATGCCACTCGTACGCTTCTCCGATTTTGGAGCGTACTTAGATGCCGGAGAATTGGGAGAAATCCTTATGCCAAAGGCCTATATCACGAACCAACTAAAAGAAGGAGACATGGTTCGTGCTTTTGTATATCTCGACCAAGAAGAAAGACTCGTTGCCACTACCGAAACTCCTAAGGCTCAAGTAGGTGACTTTGCTTTTCTGCGCGTTGCATGGACCAACAGATATGGTGCGTTCCTCGATTGGGGATTGATGAAAGACCTTTTTGTACCTTTCAGAGAACAAAAGCGCACCATGGTAAAAGATAATTACTATCTCGTACACATCCACATCGACGAAGAGACGCACCGCATTGTGGCTTCGGCTAAAGTTGAAAAATGGTTGCAGCCTGCACCAAGTAGCCTTTATCGCGGTATGGAGGTGCAGTTGATTGTACAGCAAAAAACTCCGCTGGGTTTCAAAGTTATCGTAGAAAACAAATACAGCGGCTTGATTTACGACAATCAAACTTACCAGATACCACACACCGGAGACAAACTTACCGGCTACATTGTTAACATACGCCCTGATGGAAAGTTAGATATCTCCATACAGCCTATCGGCAAAAGCCGTTTCAGAGATTTCTCAGAAATCTTATACGAGGAACTACAACAAAGCAATGGCGTTCTCCCCTATTCCGACAAAAGTTCTTCTGAAGAGATTTCTGCTCGCTTTGGTGTCAGCAAGAAAACCTTTAAGAGAGCCATTGGCCACCTCTACAAAGAGAAAAAAATCCTTTTGAAAGAGAACGCTATAGAGTTGACTCATCGATAACTTTGCCCAGATGGTCGATTTTGGCAGATTTAATTTTGATAGACTATTCACACTTCTTAAATTTGCCATAGAAAATCAGAGCAAATAGTTTTTTCATCTCTATATAAGTTCTGTGGAATAACAGTTCGTCGTGAAGACGAGCTGTTATTTTTTTGAAAAATTCAAATTTGACAATTAGAGATAGATAAAAATCTGCTAAAAATGTCTGCCTGTAAATACCTGTAATTCAGCACCCATTTTGGGCCAATTCTTCGGAGTTTACTAAGAAAAACTAGAAGTTTACTAGGAAAAATTCGTAGTTTACTAGATTCTCTTAGTAAAGGCCAAAGATTTCAGACCTATGTATCACCCCTTTATGGGAACTTACAAAGGAGTCTCAGACAAGGCCTTGATTTTTTACCACACACATCCTATTTACAGAGTTTCTTTCCTATCCTAAAGAATAGTTCTATACCAATAAAAAGAGTATCGCCAACGGATAAACCTGTCAGCGATACTCTTTTATCTGTGTTTACAGTTTTTAGTCTAATCGTATATTATAATATATATACAAATCTATCTGTTCATTATTCAGGATTAGCTCCCATCACCCATCTATACAGATTGCATCCTATAAAATTTCCTACTACGATACACACATAGAAAGTAAGGATTTCGCCTAGATGTTCCATCCAGAAAGCCCATGGTGCTGTAAAGTAGAAGAACGCATCTGCTGCGCAATGCGGAAAACCGCAAGTTATGAAGAGAGGAACACCTATAAGCAATGGCAAATTGTTTCCCTTGCGAGCAAAGGTTACAGAGGTGGTCATGATAAATCCGCACCCAATAGCCAATAGTCCCCCTTTCAATGGGCCAACTTCCAAGCGACCGCGTAATAGGTTCTCTGCCGAAGCTTGCAACTCCATAGGCGAACAACGCGCCAACAAGCCCATTAGGAAACAGCCAATCAGATTACCCAGCAAGACGAAAAGCAGATAAGGCAGTTCGTTGCGTTTGATAAATCCTGCAGTGCCAGTGTACAACTTCAGTTTGTAGTTGACTACAGTGAGCAGAGCGAAGGCAAAAAGCACACTCCCCACAATGTCTCGTGTGGCTAAAAAGCCAAAGCCGGCAATACCTACAGCTATACCCGATAATATCGCAGATTTTAAGGTCTCCATCAAAATAATGCGTCCTATGGATTATTTCTTCAAAGCGGCCAAGTTCTCTTTGTTCAGCAACTGCTTTCCTTCTGCAGTATATACATAATCAATGCGCTCCTTATAGGCCTTCTCAATCTTACCTCTCACCATTTTCATAGTGGAGTTAATCATTTGATTCTGCTCTGTAAATGGTTCTGCCAAGACTGCAAAGCTACTAGGCAACCAGCGCTCAGGGAACATACCTTCAAACTCTCCGCCCTTCTTGAACTTACTAATTTCTTGTTCGAGTTTCTTAAGAGCAGCCATACGACCTTCTTCTGTATCCAAAGTCAGATTCTTATGAGACAACTTACGAAGCAATTGTTCTCTGTTTGGAACAATGAGGGCAATGGTGAAAGGAGACTGGTTGTTATAGAGCATTACTTGGTCAATATACTTAGATTTTTCTACCAAGGCTTCTTCAATTCCTTCCGGGCTATACTTTTCTCCATCGCTGGAAATGAGCAAGCTCTTGAAACGACCCTTAACATAGAGAAGGCCCTCTTTTGACATATATCCCAAATCGCCAGTGTAGAGGTAGCCGTTACGTACAGTCTCTGCCGTTGATTCCGGGTTTTTCCAATAGCCGGCCATCACATTCTCGCCCTTAATTACAATCTCTCCTTCCTGGCCTACCGGCAACTCCTTACCCTCTGAATCACAGATTTTCAACTCCAATGGCTTTACCAACTTACCGCTTGAGCCAAAGCGATAGAGCTCCGGTCCGTTGCTGGAAATAACAGGGGTAGCTTCTGAAAGTCCATAGCCTTGATACATAGGTATACCTATGCCAACATAAAACTTCTGCAAATCCTTATCCAAGAGCGCTCCACCTCCAATAAAGAAACGGAGTTCACCGCCAAAGTTCTCTCTCACCTTAGCAAATATCAGTTTGTCAAACAAAGAAACTAAAGGTTTAAGTAACAATCTTACGCCCTTGAAGTCCAGATTGCTATCTCCGTAGTAAATTTGCTTCACTCGCAAACCTATATTGAAGAGACGAACCACGTTCTTACCTTTTGCGCGGATGCCTTGCTCAATATTTTTCTTAAATGTTTTAGCCAAAGCCGGCACGCTCAAAATGAAGTGGGGCTTCACTTCACGGATGTTCAAAGGTATATTTTTCAGTGTTTCCAAAGGTGTACGTCCTACCTGTACTGTTGCAGCTGTAGCACCCACAGACATCATAATGTAGAAACCTACCACATGCGCAAAGCAATGGTCCAAAGGCAGGATAATCAAAGTTCTCCAAGTCTGGTCGATGTCTACAAGAGTCAAAGACTGCTCCACATTAGCTGTGTAGTTACGGTGAGTTAAAACAACGCCTTTGGGGTCGGCTGTCGTACCACTGGTGTAAGTGATGGTAGCATAGTCGTCGTTTTCGATAGAACGGGCCACCTTGAGAAACTCTTCCTCTGTATGTGTAGAGAGAAACTCATCACCCATTTTTTGCACTTCCGCTAAAGAGATCTCGCGCTCTTCGTAGCTATCCATAGAGTCGAACACGATAATCTTTTCTATAGCTGGCAGTTCGTTCTTGATGAGGCGGATCTTTTTCAGTTGGGTTCCTGACACCATCACATACTTCACCTCACCATGCTTCAAACGGAATAAAAGGTCATTGCTTTCCTCCAGCTTAATGCTCAAAGGCACATTCACAGCACCAGCATAGAACATTGCAAGTTCGCCGATGACCCACATATTTCTGCCCTCGCTCAAGAGTGCTATTGTATCTCCTTTCTTCACGCCCAAAGCTTGCAAGCCTGCGCCCAATCGATAGACTTCTTTTCGGACCTCAGCATAAGTGGTCGGTTCAAATTCCTTTTTTGTTTTCTCCAACAAGAATGTGTTGTTAGCGTATTTCTGAACCGATGATTCAAAAAGGTCTACGAGTGTCTTTTTCATATCCTAAATATTAAAAATTGTTTAAAAACTTTGCAAAGATACATAAAGTTTTCTGCTTGATACACTACACGCTACAAAAATATCCAGAATCACCACTTACGTATCAAAAAAGGGCGTCGCAACTTTGTGGGAACACTACAAAAAATGGATGGAGTATTTACTATTTTTCTTAGGCTTTACTTTCGTAAACTTAGTAGTTACCGAAATTTTCTTAGTAGTTACCAAAAATTACCTAGCTTTTACCTAAGAAATGCCGGAAAATGGATATTGATTTTCAGATAGTTACAGAAGTAAATTTTAAGGGCTTTGGGAACCGGTAAAGATGAGTCGGAATTATCTGCCAGCTTATTCTCTCAAATAAAGACGAAGCGACATCGGCAGATGGTCGCTAAAACCTCCATTATAGAATGTGCCACGATAAGTGGAACGAGGACGTTTCCCACCATGAGCCTTATCTGTTTGCAGCAAGAAGGGAAAATCTACAATATGACAGTCGGACCATTTTGTAAAAATGCTACTCTCTTCCTGCAGCAAACGACCATTTACTATAATCTGGTCCAACTGGCTCCAATCTCCTTTATATTTATAAGTCCCTCGAATGCCATCTCTGGCAGTTTTTTGAGCAGAGAGCACATATAAAGAGTCTGAGGAAAAGGATTTTGTTTCTTGAGGAGAGCGAGCTAACAGCACCTCCGAGATGGAAGGGTCACTATACTCATCATTGAAATCGCCAAGTATCAAGACCGCCGGCTGCTGACGTAAACCCATAATGCTATCACTTTTTTGTTTCAGGAGCGCTGCAGCACGGCAACGATAGGCCTCCCTTTGCGGCTCGCCTCCTGCTCTACTGGGGAAATGACAAAGGAAAATATCCAATGTGTCTCCACTAAGCACCTCGCCGGATATATGGAGAATGTCTCGTGTGGGCGACTCATTATTATATATATTATAGGGGATACGTTCAGACACCTTTGAAAGGAGGCGAAAGGTATGGGGTTGATAGAGCAGTGCCACATCTATGCCACGCTCATCGGGACTATGGGTTACTACATACTTATACTGCCAACGCCGAAGCGCCGTTCTTTGGGTGAGGTCTTCAAGAACATCTCCATTCTCTACCTCACATAGTGCTATCAAATCTGGAGGAGTCAGCCCTCCTACGGCAGCTATGACCTTGTTGAGTTGCCCCAGTTTTTTCCAATAGCGTTGGCTTGTCCATTGTCTCGGAGCTTTGGGAAGAAACTCTTCATCCGCTCGTCCTTCGGCATGGACTGTATCAAAAAGATTCTCCACATTGTATTCAAGCACCGTGAGGTGTCTTTGCCCATAAAGTTTAGAGAAAGATAGGCCTATCAACAACAAAAGTACGAATAACGCTACTAGTCTATTCATGGTGATAGGGTTCTCCCCGCAAGATGGTCAATGCTCTATACAATTGTTCTACAAAGAAAAGGCGAACCATCTGATGTGAGAAAGTCATCCTGGATAGAGAAATTTTCTCTCGAGAAAGGTCATAGATACATTTAGCAAAACCGTATGGACCTCCTACTACGAAAACCAAGCGACGTGCCTGATGAGATTGTAAAATCTGCAGATGGTCGGCAAACTCTACGGAGCGATATTCCCGCCCATGCTCATCCAGCAATATAATATAGTCGCCATCGCGAAGTTGTTTCCGTATCAATTCTCCTTCGCGCTCTTTCTGTTGTTCAGCCGTCAGATTCTTGGTGTTCTTCAACTCTGGGATTACCTCTATCTCAAAAGGCACATAATGTTTCACTCGCTCTGAATAATCTTTAATCAAAGCTTCGACGTGCTTGTCGGTGGTGCGGCCCACCACTAAAAAAACAATTTTCATAAGGCAAAAATAGCAAAATAATCATAGCTGACAGACAACTGCGGTTTCTTTTATTCGGATTTCTCTATTCGCAGATTTTAACTTACCTTTGTTGCACCCTAACTTAAAGCATAAACTAAAATCTTATAAATCATGTACAGCGTAGACCAATTAAACGAACTGCTCATCGACCTGTCATTCTCTGAAGACATTGGCGATGGTGACCACACCACTCTTTGTTGCATCCCTGAAGATGCTATGGGTAAATCAAAACTCCTTATAAAAGAAGAAGGCATCTTGGCCGGAATCAGAGTGGCCAAACAGATTTTTCATAGATTTGACCCTTCTATGGAAATTGAGGTATTTATTGAAGACGGAGCACACGTAAAACCCGGCGATGTGGCTATGGTGGTAAGCGGAAAGGTGCAGAGCCTGTTGCAGACCGAACGTCTCATGCTTAACGTGATGCAGAGAATGAGCGGCATCGCAACCATGACCGACAAATATGTAAAACGCCTGGAAGGTACCAAAACCCGAATCCTTGACACCAGAAAAACAACTCCCGGCATGCGTATGCTGGAGAAAGAAGCTGTGAAAATAGGCGGCGGTGTGAACCATAGAATCGGTTTGTTCGACATGATTCTTCTCAAAGACAACCACGTAGACTTCTGTGGTGGCATTTCCAACGCACTGGACCGTTGCGCTCAATACCAAAAAGAGAAAGGCCTGAACTTGAAAGTAGAAATTGAAGTGCGTAGCTTCAAAGAAATCGAAGAGGTAATGAACCATGGCGGCGCTGACAGAATCATGTTAGACAACTTCAACCCGGAGAATACCCGTAAAGCTGTGGAGATGATTGGCGGAAAGTTTGAAGTAGAATCCAGCGGTGGAATCACCTACGAGACCATCCGCGATTATGCAGAGTGTGGAGTCGATTATATTTCCGTAGGAGCACTGACTCACTCCGTAAAGGGATTGGACATGTCATTCAAAGCTTGCTAAATAGAAACTACAGACTACCTTATGAAACTATATATCAGATTATTTTCTGTACTGATAGCCTTTAGCCTATACATTCCCTCTTTGGCATGCACCAGTTTCCTTGTGGGCAAGAAAGCATCGAAATGCGGCTCCACATTTATTACTTATAGCGCAGACAGCTATGGCATGTATGGCAAACTGATTTATCTTCCGGCTGAGAAATATGCGCCGGGAGCTATGAGGCGCATAGTCGACGGAGATACCAACCACTTTTTAGGTTATATCCCGGAGGTTGCAGAAACCTATGCCGTGATGGGTAACATCAACGAACACCAGGTTGCTATTACCGAAACGACATTCGGAGGACGCGCAGAACTGACCGACAGCACCGGCACTATTGACTATGTAAGTCTGATGGCCTTAGGACTTCAAAGAGCTAAGACCGCACGCGAGGCTATTAAAGTGATGACTGAACTTGTAGAAAAGTATGGATATGCCAGCGAAGGAGAATCTTTCAGTATTGCCGACCCCAACGAGGTTTGGATTATGGAAATGATTGGTAAAGGTGGCGTAGAAAAAGGTGCCGTCTGGGTAGCAGTTCGTATACCCGACGATTGCATTGCCGCACACGCCAACCACAGCCGTATCCACCAGTTTGACCAACGCGACAAGGAAAACGTGCTCTATGCTAAAGATGTAATATCCTTTGCCAGGAAACAGGGATATTTCCAAGGAAAGGATGCTGATTTCTCTTTTTCTGCAGCATACGCTCCTGAAGATTTTTCGGCCTTACGCTATTGCGAAGCCAGAGTGTGGAGTTTCTATAACAAATGGGCTGACGGCATGGAACAATATGTGGCCTATGCATCCGGTGTTGCACCGGGAAAACATAAACCCATGCCTCTTTACATCAAGCCACGCACCCAACTCTCTTTGCAAGATGTGAAAGACTGCATGCGCGACCATTATGAGGGTACACCTTTTGATATTACAAAAGACGCAGGGGCCGGTGTATACTGCGCTCCCTATCGTCCTTCTCCCCTTTCTTGGGAACACGATGGCAAGACTTACTTCAACGAGAGACCTATCTCTACCCAACAAGCAGCATTCACAGTGGTGGCTCAAATGAGAACTTCCCTACCCAACCCCATTGGAGGTGTTCTGTGGTATGGTAACGACGACCCCAACATGATAGCCTACACCCCGGTATATTGCAATTCAAGACATGTACCAGCTTGCTATGATGCCAAAGGTGCTAACGATCACACATTCTCTTGGGAGTCTGCTTTCTGGGTATGCAACTGGGTAGCCAATATGACCTACCCTCGTTATTCACAACTCTATCCGGAGGTAAAGGCTTTACAGACCAAACTGGAAAGCCACTATTCTCAAGAACAACCCACTATAGAACAAAAGGCTTTGGCTCTCTACCAAAAAGGAAAACAAGAAGAAGCCATCGCATTGTTAGATAAGTACGGACAAGATTGTGCTGCCAATATGCTTTGCCAATGGAAGCAGCTGGGTGAGCGCATCATTGTAAAATACAACGATCAGGTTGTAAAAGAAGAAACCAACGGAGAATACAAACTCACTCCGGACGGGCTGATAGTATCACCCAAACGTCCCGGTTTCAGTTCACAACAACGCGAGATAATAGTCCGCGAAACCAAAGACAGATATTTGGTACCCAACAAATAACGGCGAAAGGGAGCAACAACTAAGTGCTCCCTTTCTTTTTTACTCTAACATCTCTAAACACCCGTTAAGCACTCTTTTAAGCAACTGCTATAATCGCTGCAACGATTATAGCTCAGTTACACGGCTTGTAACCGGAGGTTACTTCTCATGTAACCCAAAGTTACTTCCCATGTAACCATCGGTTACAAGCCGTGTAACCTACACTACATAACGTTCTGCGAGAAAAAATGAAATAGAAAAAGCATGACTTTATAGGAGAAATTCCTCAGTAAAGTCATGCTATAAGCCAAAAAATGGAGGACATAACCGCAGGAGCCTCACTTTCCTCCCTTAACCCTATCACAAATCCTGCAAAGCATTTGGCAGTTATCGGCTACGGTTGTGCCGCCTTCTTTCCTGGGTGTGATATGATTGGATTCCATTTCTACTTGAAATGTTTGCCATAACGCAAGGCTATATAGACAACTCATCAAGAACTCCAATGAGGCGTTTGTCTATCATCTTACGCTTGCCAATGGCATCTATAAAGGGTACATATACCACCTCATTATTGCGCACGCCGACCATCACATTGCGTTGGCCTTGCACAAGGGCTTGAATGGCGCCAACACCTACACAACTGGCCAATATTCTATCACGAGCGGAGGGAGAACCACCGCGCTGTAAATGGCCAAGAATAGATACGCGCACATCAAAGTTGGGGTATTCATGATTTACGCGATCGGCATAATATAAAGCACCACACTTGGGGCTCTCACTCACAATCACAATACAGCTCTTCTTACTTTTACGGATACCACGCTCCATAAATTTAATAAGTTGGTCGCTTCCTGTTGCATCTTCCGGAATGATTGCAGCTTCTGCGCCTGCAGCTATTGCACTATTCTGTGCCAGGAAACCGGCATCTCTGCCCATAACCTCGATAAAGAATATTCGCTCATGAGAGTTGGCTGTATCTCTGATTTTATCTACACAATCGGTTATGGTGTTCAATGTGGTATCATAGCCAATGGTAGCATCTGTGCCATATAGGTCGTTGTCTATTGTACCAGGCAATCCGATGCAAGGAAAGTCGTACTCTTCGGCCAACTTCATAGCTCCGGTGAGAGAACCATTACCTCCAATCACTATCAAGGCATCGATGGCCTCTTTCTTCAAAGTGTCATAAGCCTTCTTTCGTCCTTCCGGAGTTTCAAACTCCTTACAACGAGCCGTACGCAAAATAGTGCCACCGGTTTGTATGATATTACTTACATCTTCAGTGGTAAAGGTCTTTATATCGCCCTTTATAAGTCCGTCAAAACCTCGATATATACCTTTTACCTTAAAGCCGTTATAAATTCCGCTTCGAGTGACCGCACGGATAGCTGCATTCATACCCGGAGCATCTCCACCCGAAGTAAGAACACCAATACATCTGATTTTTCTCATAATAATTTTGTGTTAAAAAGTAAAGGTATGAAGCAAATAGAAAATAAGGAAACCTACAATCATACCGGCTAAAACCTTACCTGAAATATGGCGTATGTACCAAGTTAAAGATACATCTTCCATTCGCATCAATAAAAATCCGCCCATTGTACCGACAATAAGGAGAGTACCCCCCACTGCTGTGGCATAACTCAACAATGGCCAGAAGCTACCATTTTGAGAGAATGCCAAAGCTGCTTCGGTTTGCCCTAACAGAGGATTTTCTGCAAAGACTGAGATGCCGGACAAGACCATAGCTACATTATTGAACAAGGCAGACAAGAAACCTGCGACCATAGCTATAACATAGTCATTGCCAACGTGCGTCATCATCCACAAATAGAAATCCTTTAAGATACCGGTTTCTTTAACAGCACCTAAAGCCAACAAGATTCCGATAAAGAAAAGCATGGTCTGGATATTAGCATACTGCAATGCTTGCGGCATTCTTTTACGAACCATTTGGTCGCTTCCTAAGAGAGAACGATTGCACAACTCGTTGACAATCCACAACAAAGACAATACGCAGAGAGAGCCTACGAAAGGAGACAAATGGGTGATACGATGAAACGTGGGGATGAACCAAAGTCCTCCTATTCCCACAAACAATAATAACAAGCGCTGCCAGCGTGTTAAGATTGTATCATCCCCTCTATAAGGTAGCACCACACGCACCAACTCCAAACGACTGGGAAGTTTTCTGGAAATAAGTAATAAGGTGGTAAGCAACATACCTATCGTGGGCAATACCAATATGGAAGAATATTCTGTAGGAGTAACAAGTCCATTCACCCAAAGAGAAAGGCTTGTCACATCTCCAATAACTGTAAATGCGCCACCACAGTTGGCAGCAATGACTATTACTGCCCCATATATCATACGAAGCCTGTGATTGGCTACCATCGTATGCATAATGGAGATCATCATACAGATAGTAGAAATATTATTCAGATTGGCTGAAATAATAAAGGTTATTCCGGCTAAAAGCCACATATAGCGCTGCGGATTTGTGGTACGCAGCCATTCGGATATAAAATCAAAGCAACCATTATTATCCAGAACTTCTACAATGGTCATCGTACCTAAAAAGAATAATACTATCTCAGCTGAGCCAACAATATACTGCAAGAAGACAGAAGAGGCTATAAATTCTTTTACAGAGGTGACACACACGCTGTTATTAGACAAGTAAGAAAGCAATCCTATAGGGTGTTCATTCATTACAAAGAGAGCCCCATTGCTTAGATACAGAATCCAACAAACTACACCTACAAACATAGCAACAGCAGCCTTGTTCATACGATTGACTTTTTCTGTTGCTATAATTATAAAGCCCAATAATAAAATTACAACAATTGCTATTGCCATCCTTTTAATAATCTATCCTAATAATACTTGAGCGGCTGACGAGGCTCGAACTCGCGACCCCCAGCTTGGGAAACTAGTGCTCTACCAACTGAGCTACAACCGCAATGTCTTCCAAGCAGCAAAGATAGAAATTTATATTTATAGGAGAACAAAAAGTAAATAGGTTTATGCAAAAAAATATTCGAAAAATAAGCTTCTTTTTATTCTGTTTTTCATAACAGCAAGATAGAGAATAATATTTTTGTTCTATATTTGCAATCTGCATATTAGAGAATCCAACCTGACAGGCTTATCCTTTTCTGTTTATTACAAGTTAAGTTCAAGAAGAAGAGTCTGCAATTAAATCAACAATATAAAACTAACAAATTAAAGAATATCAAATATTTATACCACATCACAAAGAAATAGCTATAAGTATTATGAGTAAAGTAAAAATAACCACTTCCCTAGGAGAAATCATTGTACGTCTCTACGATGAAACGCCCAAGCACCGTGACAATTTCATAAAGCTAGTATCTGAAGGCTTTTACAATGGCACATTGTTTCACCGAGTCATCAAAGATTTTATGATACAAGGAGGAGACCCTGAAAGCAAAGGTGCACCAAATGGAAAAATGCTTGGTAGCGGAGGAACAGGCTACACAATCCCGGCAGAAATCAATGTCGAAAAATTGATACACAAGCGAGGAGCACTAAGTGCTGCCAGATTAGGAGATGAAGTTAATCCGGAAAAAGAAAGTAGCGGTTGCCAATTTTATATCGTATGGGGAAAGACATATAAACCTGGTGAACTGAAACAGCTAGAGAAACAAAAAGAGATGCAACAGATACAAGCCTGTTTCCAAGCTTTAGCAGCCGAACACCGAAACGAGATTATGACTTTACGCCGCAACCGCGATCAAGCCGGCTTAATGGCTCTCCAAGAAGAATTGGCAGAAATGGCAAAACAAGCATGCAAGAGAAAAGGAGGGATTCATTTTAGCGATGAGCACGCACAAATATACTCCACATTAGGCGGAACCCCATTCTTAGATGGTGATTACACCGTGTTTGGCGAAGTTGAAGCGGGATTAGACATCGTTGAACTCATTCAAAACACTCCTACCAATCGCAACGACCGTCCTCAAACAGACATTAGTATGACTATGGAAATTCTCAACGAATAATCATATCACCATTAGATTTATTACACAAACAGTCCTGCGCCATAAAAAAACACATATTTATTTTATAGTTAGAATAAAAAATGTTACTTTTGCGCTGCAAAATCTGAAACATAAAATAAAAAGATATGACTAAAGAAAAACAGACTCAAGCACTTGATGTGAATGAAGCAATCACAAAATCAGAATCTATTGTTTCTAAACATCCGAAAAGTATTATTATCGCATTAGCCGCTCTTATCTTATTGGTAGGAGGTTTCTTTGCTGTTAAGTATTTTTATTTGACACCGCGCGAAGAAAAAGCCCAAACTTTATTAGCCATGGGTCAAACCTATTTGCTCCAAGGAGAATATGAAAAAGCCTTGAAAGGTGACAGCTTAACTTTCCCCGGCTACCTCAAGATTTCATCTGAGTATAACTTTACAGATGCTGCCAATTTGGCGCATGCTTATGCAGGCATTTGCTATGCCAAGACTGGCAAAGTAGCAGAAGCTATTGCATCTTTAGAGAAATTCAGCACCAAAAGCGATGCTACAATCTCTCCTGCAATATTAGCTACTTTGGCCAACTGCTATGCCACCAATAAAGATTTAGACAAAGCAATCAAGACTTTCAAAGAAGCAGCCGAACTGGCAGACAACGCGAGCCTCAGTCCTTTGTTCTTGATTGAAGCCGGTAAGTTGCTTGAAAGCCAAGGTAAATCTGAAGAAGCTCTCAAACTTTACAACGAAGTAAAGAACAACTACCCCACTAGCAGCCAAGCCGCACCTAATTTCCAAAATGGCAAGAACATTGCTCCTGAAATTGACAAGTATATTGAAAGAGCAAGTAAATAAAAAGGTATAAATGTCCTCATACGAATACCTCAATAGAAATTTATCAACAATCCCAGATGCATCTAACATGCGTCTGGGAATTGTTGTTTGTGAGTGGAACAACAATATTACAGACATCCTTCTCAACGGTGCAGTCAACACACTCAAACAATGTGGAGTGAAAGAAGACAACATTCTTGTGAAGCGTGTACCCGGTAGTTTTGAACTGATTTATGGTTGCTCCCAAATGGTAAAACACACAGATGTTGATGCCGTTATAGCTATCGGATGTGTAATTAAAGGTGATACCCCCCACTTCGATTACATTTGTATGGCAACCACTCAAGGATTAACAGCCCTGAATGAAAAATCAGAATACGACAAGCCCGTAATATTCGGAGTTTTGACAGTAAACACTTTGGAGCAAGCATTAGAAAGAGCCGGAGGTAATTTAGGAAATAAAGGAGATGAATTTGCTGTCACAGCAATAAAAATGATTGATTATACTTGGTCAATCAGAAAATAATCCCTACCTTTGCACACAGAAAAAGGGCAAATACCAGAGTGGCCAAATGGGGCAGACTGTAAATCTGCTGGCTTACG
>CALCHR010000016.1 GCA_937901185.1 uncultured Bacteroidales bacterium | reverse complement strand
CTATAACCATTTATCAGTGTCTTTAAAGCTTGGTTATTCGGTATGTAAGCTCTTGCTTTTCTGTATACCCTTTGAATAGGGGTTATTTCATAACTAACCCATTCAATTTCTTTTTTGCCGTTTTTTGCATAAACTCGACCACTTTTCAGTTTTCTATCTGTCACTGTGCTGAAAAAGTATCCAACAGAAAAGTTATCAGCTTTTTTAACTTCGTCAAGTAGTGCGACAACAACTTCGTCAAGTATATCCATACCATCAGATAACGACTCTTTTATATTGTCGTCAATAGCTTTATTGAGTGCTGAGTCACTGACTTTACACTTGATATTGCCGTTCTTATCAAGTATTGCGAAAGTACCGACACTATCTGAGTAGCTGACTTTGTCGAGCCTGACAAAGTCCATTATTAAACCTATTCTAATATTTTCCATAGTTTTATCATAACTAACATCACTGTAATGTGTACCCTCTTTTGGTGTCTTTTGAGCAACCTCTATCAGCTTTTTGATTAAGTTGTATGTGATAGCTTTTGCACTTGTGACAGTGGTTTGTCCGTACTGCTTTTCGTCAATGATACCATTCAATCTATCAACCATAACTTTTTCAAAATCTGTCTTAGGAGGCTCTTCTTCAACAGCCTCTGTAGGCTCACTTAAGTATTTCTCATATTCAAGTCCTCGTTCAGCAAGATAAACTACCCACTTAAGCCAGTCAGCTTTATTAGCATTCATCTTTCTTATTCCGGCATTACTGCCACAATCTGCAAGATGATTCGCCAGGCTAAGCTCTTCTTTTGCCTTATTGAGTGCAACTTCAATGATATCATCAAACCGCGTTTTATCCATTATAATTCTCAACTTTCTTTAAATATTTAAAAGGAACAACAGTACAGTTGTAATCAAAATTGCCTTCATCCCATTCAACATCAGCTTCTTCTTTCTGATGATTTATATAAGTAATGTGTCCAATAATTCGACCGTAGGCTTCAACCATGTCTCCAACTTCAAAATTCTTAAAAAATTCCATCGGTCTCCTCAAGTTTAATTTCAGTAATCTTAGGATAGGGTACAGTCTTAAGCTTTTCTTCATAGCGAGCGATACGCTCTCCCTTACAACCAATAAGTGGACCAGGACGATCAGTATAAATAGTGAGCACTCCGTTTCTCAACTTATAAAGCATAAGATGACTTATATTAGCCTCAGCTTTCCACTCACGCAAAATATCATCAACATACAAACTTCTCATGTAAGCCTCCTAAATTTTTATATTATATTATACAATAAAACTATTGTTAATTTTTTAAAAGGAGGACATATTTTTTAATGCCCTCCTAGAAGCCCATATTTTAGCTGTATTGAGCTTTAATGCTTACCCTTACAGTTTTTCTTACCACTGCACTTATGGCTGCTAGAGCAAGAATTCGAGGCTTCCGTGTTGCCACAAACATCACAGCCACCACAAGCATGCTTATTTAGTGTGCTGCAACCGGTGCTGTTATATACCTCTTGTAGTTTCCCATTTAAATAGTGGCTATCTACCACATCTGAGACATTAATAGTGGAAACACTTCCAACCTCACACTCAGAAGAGGATGTCGTACAAGAATTTAAATGTGCTTCAGGGCTAGATCCCTCAGAAGTGGTAGTCCCATCAAAGATACTACTACTAGTAATCCCATCACAAATACTGCTACTAAATTTATTTTTGTTGCACCAAGTACAGGGAGTATCTCCAATATAAAGACCGTCTCTAAGTAAATTTTCACGCCAAGCACAGCCCTCACAGGGATCTGTCTTATTAAGATCAGGTACACAGGGAATAGGCTCAACAGTGCTAGGCGGCCAAGTAATATCCTGCAGCCTTCCATAACCGATACCGCCAGGAATAGTAGGGTCCTGTACCATAGAGGGATGATGATAATCCTTACCGCAGGTAGGACAACTTATCTTATCTGAAGTTGCAGATAGCTTTAGATCAGAAATTTCATAAGTAAACTCACAGCCGCACCACTTACAGAAGCCGTGAAATTCTTTCTGACCCGGTTTAGTAATTTTAATTGCCATTATTTTTCTCCTTATCTTCCTCATTATTAGAGGTATTATGTTTAAATTCATATGTAGGTATATAATCTAAAGCCAGTATCAAAAGTAATAACCACAAGCAACCAAGTCGGCCAGTAAGTACTACCATAAAATATACAAAAGCAAGTACTGCAACCAGGCCAAGAAGCCTGCAGATTATTGACGCTATAATACAGACTATCCAATTCTTATTCATATAAAACTCCTTTTATGTTTTTACTATTATAATATACGATAAATATAAAAAAAATAAAGACTAGCTTTTATACTAGTCTTTATTATTAGATGTCGTGTTTATTAGTCTCTTTGCTCATTAAGAGTGAGGTACTCGGACTCGTGTTCAGTTTTAAGCTCATTAGTCTTCTCAATTTCCTTAAGAAGCTCAGAGTTATTCAGGGACTCTTCAACGGGCTCTTCTTCAACTTCAGCCTCAGCAACCTCATAAGGAATCATCGTGCCAATAATCTTAAAGCCCTTAGCTTCCTCACAGAATTGACATTCGTCCTCAACATTAACAAGGTCAGACTCTTCATCAGCAACAATATCCGCTTCATCCTTAACTACAAGAGCGCCACACTTATCACATTCACAAATAAGCTGTCTGGACTCCTCTGCTACAGGCTCTTCTGCTGCAATTTCCTCAACGGGAGCTTCGTCGTCGACGATTTCGATTTCTTCATCGTCAAAATCTTCCTGCATAGTCTTAGGAACCAGTACCCAGTAAGTTTCATTATCTTCACGAGCATCATTATCCATAGGGCCGTAATTAAATACATACTCATTACCCTTGCGCTTTACTGACTTGATTAGTTCAAAAATGTCGTCTGGATGCTCGCCTTCAATGCTAATGTTGTCTCCCATATACATGCCGGGCTTCATTTCAGCATATTTCATCTGCTTTAAGTCAAACTTAGACTTGTCAATCTGGCTACGTTTGATTTTCTTGCCCTCAGTAAGATTATCCTGCTGAGCTTCTTCGTAAAGCTTATTAAGCTCATCAAAAGTACTAATAAAATTATACATGTTATAAAATCTCCTTAATCAATTTTATATAAAATTTTTTATCAAATAATTTAGCGCATGTTTTTAAAACAAGTTTTAATCTTTTATTATATTTGCTTTTTCTCGCTCAAGTTGTTCAAAATAAAACTCAATTTTTCTTGGGTGCTCCTCAATAAGCCCATATTTTTTACCAATCCTGTAAATATAGCTATCTCTGTCTAGCTTCTTTGGAATCTCTTCAATATAACGCCTAAATGTTTCTAAAGAATGAGCTCTCTTGTAGTGATTACAAACTCGGCAACTTGGAACATAATTTTCAAAGCATTCAATCTGCTCCTCAGTGTACTTTCCGAAACGTTCACGTTGTACCGGAATTAGATGATCAACTTGAAACTCCTTAGGTGTGAGCTCTTTCCCGCAATAAGCACAATGACCCTCATACTTATAATAAACAGCTTCTCGTACTTTAGGAGATAATGATTTTCTTTTTTGCATTAGATGCCTCCAAAATGAATTATTATAATATAATACGATAATAAAAAATAAAAGGCATCTACAAAAATAGACACCTTTTTAAAGTATTAATTATCTAAATCAAAATACGCGTAAGCTCTGAGAGCTGCTTCCTGACGCAGTTTGTAGCTGCCTTCACCACATCTTTCATATACTTCAGCGAACGCGTAAGCAGCCTTGGACGTGTCAGTCATTTTAATAAAAGCCACATAGTTAAAGCCTTTTTTATAAAGCTTTCCAAAAGTGTTAAATTCCCAAGGCATGCTTCCAAGCAAGTATTCCAGCTGAGCTTCAAAAGAAATATCTTTAGTTTCAGGGTAATAATACTGCGACCACTGACACAATCCATAATGACTTTTACTGGGGCTATAAATAGTCGGATTGAGATTTAAAGTACCACCAGAGGTTTCAATCATCATATTACCAATAATCGCACAGGTTATTTCATTACTAAAGCCACGCTGTCTGAAGTACTCCCAGACTTTTGTAGCATAATAATGCTCTTTTTCCCACTTACGATAATGAGCCAGGTCAGAAGCTACTCTGTGTTCAAGAGCAATAAGTCGATTCAGTTCAGCCTCGGTAAGTTGCATAGCTTCAAAAGTATACTCGGAAAAATCAAGTTTTTCGAGTCTTTCAATAGCAACCTGAATCTTAAATAAAAGCTCTTCAGTTGGAGCAATCGTGTAATAACACACATATTCAATCTCTGTAAAAAGCACAGGAGATGTTTTTAGTACTACAGGAGTTGTTGTATCCGCCTCAGTAATAACCTCAGTATTAGCTTCAGTATCTTCTGCAGTAGTTTCTACGTTGGTCAACTCGTCGGTTTCTACTACGGTGTCATTTGAAGTTATTTCTTCTACACCACAAGTAGTATCATCTGTGTTAGACGACGGAGCCTTAGCACAACAATAAATAACTGCAAGCAGACTAATAAATATAATAAGGGCGAAAAGCTTAACTATTAAATTAATATTTCGTTTAATCATTTTTCTTACCTCACCTTCTGAAATAATATACAATATAAAAGATATTAATTTAGCAAAAAAGGTATAACAATTTCTGTTATACCTTAATTTTTTTTCCAATATATTTTATTTTGTTTCATCTATATACTGCATACCTGCAGCCTTAAGTTTTTCCATAATAGTTTCAGGAATTTCAAACGGCTCAGTACCATAGCCAAACACGGAGGAACCTAGGAAATAATAAAGTGCGGTATCCTCGTTTATAGATCGACTATTATAATTAGCTTTATAATAATTCAAGTAAGCGTCAAAATCATAAATTTTATCGATAACCCGCTTATAAAACTCTTCTTGAGTAATATCTAACTCTAGTTTACCGTCGATCGCTCTCTTAGGACAAGATTTCTTAAAATCAGGATAAGCATACCGTGAAGCACCGTAATAATCTGTAAAATTAGAAATCTTTGTTTGTGTACTAATAGAGTCAAATACGTGACACTTAATAGGCTTTGCTAACTTTATGAGGGCACAATCTCGAAAATCATAATAATTAGTACTTCTGTAAGGATTCCTGCCCGGATTAAAAGTGTAATAACGAGTCATAGTTCCGAGATAAACTTCTTTAAGCATAGTAGTTTTAAGAATATCTCCAAACTCAAACTTTGACACAGAGTTATTTTTAACGAGCGCTTTGAGTTCCATGTCCTTAATAGCATCTTTATGAACCTGGGAGCCTTCTGCGCACATACCAACTCTTCCATTATCGGTTACGAACAACAACTCATTTTGACAAGCGCCATTTATGAAAGTTGCATTTTTCAAAAGCTCGAGCAGCATGTCAGAGTTAATTCCAATCTTAAACTGCTTGTCATCTCTGCGCACAATGCAATTCCAGAAAGAAAGCTTACCACCCTGGGAAGAGCCATCAGCACAATCCAGAAGCTCAAGTCGAAAGCCCTTGTTATCAAAAGTAAATTCAACAGGCTCGTGCTTCTTTTCCCACTCTCGCGCCCATCTGCCGGACTCCGTTTTAACCGAGGGTCCGTACTCAGTCCAAGTAGCCCAATTTCTCGCAGACTCAAGCTGCTTC
This sequence comes from uncultured Bacteroidales bacterium, assembly GCA_937901185.1. Taxonomy (GTDB): domain Bacteria; phylum Bacteroidota; class Bacteroidia; order Bacteroidales; family Bacteroidaceae; genus Alloprevotella. The sequence goes on along the minus strand of CALCHR010000016.1, from coordinate 19,702 downwards.
TTGTTAGACGGATCTACGAGGTATGCCTGCAATACGTCGCTATCCTCATAGTAGTCCTTATCTCTGCAAACGAGCATAATATTATCTATCAGCTTATACATAAACAGTACTCCTTATCTAGTAAAACAAAACTCCTTATTGCAATTCATGCAGGTACAATTCACCGAGGTAGTATTTCTGTCCGGATTAATATTTACACCGTCCTTGTAAATAGGCGGATAATAAACAGCAGTTCGAGTACTATAATTTTCCATATAGTAGCTTTCGCCACAATGGGGACAGCGAGTGAGCGCTGCCTTATCACCCTTATAAACGGTATTTACACAATCACAAGCGGACGTTTTTAGGTCCAGATTGCAAGCGCAAGTTATATTGTTAAGCTCCATATTAAAGCCTCCTTACTTACAAACAGACTTAAGATAAGCTTCAGCAGCCTCAGGATCAACGAATACATCATTACGCTTCATACGCTCAACCAGACCAAAATAATTCTGCTCGTCTACTTCTATAAGATTAACAGTACTATACTCAATTGACGGCGCAGTCTTAGTAAATTTACCCTTAGCATCTTTAAGAACTACATCATAAACTACCTGGCCAAGGTCAAGCGGAAACATCTCACGAAGCTGGTAAAACTCTTTAGTACGTTCAATAAGCTCTTCTTCGGCAGCTTCCCAGTTATTATAAGTTTCAAGAAACATCTGCTGAAGCTCACGCTCTCTCTTAGTGGTAAATTCAAATCCAAAAATTTTCATTTTATTTTTCTCCTAGATAATTTATTTTTATTTATATGTTTCCATTACAAGTTTTTTACGTTCAGCCTCTGCGGCTTCCTCTGTTAGGAACACTCTTTCGTTGAATTCCTCGACAGTATAATCTGATACTGAATGATTTCGTGTTATACGAATCTTCCAAGAGCCGTCAGCTTTTTGCTGTAAGCCAGAAACCCTGCCTTCTTCGACTCTGGAAGCAAAGTTCTTATAATAATGTACATAAGGTATCCACACCTTCATACCGATATAAGCAGGCAGCTTTACATAATAAGCCTTATCATCAAACCAATCGCAAGGTATATTATCTCTGTTAGAAAGCAAGCCATCAAAAATAACATCACATCGATCATGATGAATACAATCTAAGCAAGTTTTCATAGCTTACCTCCGAATTACTAAATCACACTCTACGACTTGTACAGCCGCCGTTGGAGCAAAATCCTTATAAGCCTCTATGCTACGGTCAGCATGTAATTTTATAGCATTATAATTTTTCTTAAAGGGCTCCTCTGTGTGCTCTGCAAAATTGGACGACACAACAACTTCACAAGGCAAAGTAGGGATCTTCATAAAGAGGCTATCCGTCCATCTAAAAATAGTATACGGCGCCACATCTTTAAATTCAGTTAATTCTAGATCATAAATGATGTTCATTCCTCGGTCTCCTCTTTAAGCCACAGCTTAATTATTTCAAAGTTATTCGGAATATCGTCAATTTCTTCAAAATATTTACATTTACCATGTACTTCACAGTAAGCACACATCATTTCTCGTTCGTTAGACTCGTCATCAAACCCAAAAAGATGTGCAACATCTTTGTATTTGCACTTAATCGACTCACACCCTGCACAATACTTCTGGTCAAACCAGTGCATCCAAGGTGAATCGTCAAACTGGCCATGCTCGTCTAGCCATTCCGCAAAGTCCTCCAGGGACATTGATTGTATATGTTTTAAATTAGTCATTTGAACCTCCATTTAATTTATTACAAAGCCACTCGGCAACTTCTTTAGTTAAATACCAGCCAACAAAACCGCCACTAGAAATCTTGCTAATAGGCATCAAACGGTACTCATCTCGTTCACCATTAGCATCATAGTATTCATATACAAGCGGCTCTCCATCTTCAAATTTTCCAGACCAAGCTACTTCTCTAATACCGAACTTAGCCCAAAGAAAAACTGCGTAAATCTTTTTACAGGAATCTAAATATTTCTGTGTTTTTCTAGTATTTTTAAGTACTTTTCTCACGATTAATAACTCTTAATGTAATATTTGTCTCTATAATAGTTCATTTTACCCCACTCACTACACGAGCCCTTAGGCAAATTTTTCTTAGCCCATCGATAAGCCTGGGCAGGAGTAAGAAATCTTGACTTTACAGGTAAATGATTATTTTCAATGTCAATAATCTGATACATATTTAATCCTCCTCTTCATCAAGTATTTACCTCCACATATTCAGGCTTTTCTATACATTGATCGCAAGGATGCAAAACAGCACTATGACTTAAACTCCGGGTGGCTCCTGCCATATGAAAAACCTGTTTATTATATTTAATACAAATATGAGGGATTTCCTCATTAAATACCCGTTTAAAATGCTTCTGCTCTATTTCAGTGCAGCTGAGATATTTACATTTATTACAGTCCATAATAACCTCATCTAAACTATACCCTTTAGGTACTGTTTTACCAATATTTATATTAAATGATCTTAAAATAACACCTAAAGGGTATAAAAATTCCACTGATATATTATACGATACCAGTGGAGTAAAATTTGTTAGTTTATTAAATTTTCTTTATTAATGGTGATGATGGTGGCCACATCCGCAATGGCCATGACCAGCCGACTGAGGCGCTGACGCCTTGGCGGACTTGATAAAAGGATCCATACTAGCAAAAGCCTGAAATCCTCTTAAACAACGATGACAAAGTTCTTTTCCGTCGCCAATCTCCTTAGCAGGAGCTCCAGGGAAACACTCTTGACAATTATCACACTGATACGCTTTACTCATTTTTACAATTCCTTTTCTTTAAAATAATATTTTATTGGCTATGTCGGCCAGTATGTAGAGGACTTTCTACAGGATCCCAACTACAATTATCAGCTGACTTAAGCTTAATACGTATTGATGGTTTAAAATTTTCACAAGCAGGAGTATCTTCATAACATAAGAAGCCACACCAACTTACTTTATCTTTAGGCGGATTTTTACAACAGAGATCCCAGTCTCCTCCACCTATAAAATTACTACAATCTTTACAAGTTTTGTCCATCTATATACTCCGATCTCACATACTTAGCCGGCATGTTAGTATTAAAACTAAAAATAGTTCTCCAAAACTTAGTATAGATTTTTGTAAAATGTTCCTTATTAGTGTAAGGTGAACAGTTTGGGCAGTTAATAGTAAAAATACTTTGTGGTATCATCCACTTAAGCTCAAAGCTCTGGTCCCATTCGTTAAAGATAACGTTGATACCCTGAGAATCCATATACTGATAAGATTTTCCCTGAGCAGTATTAGCTGTACTCCAAAGAGTAAGTTCAAACTCTTTTGCTAGTTCTTTTATCATAATAATTCATACCTCCATTAAAATGGCTCACTTACTCGGTAGCCCGCATACAACATATGTGCACCATAAGGAATAGGATGAATATCATAACCACAAATTGTATAGTCATAACTATAAGCATCATAATTTGACTCTTTATGAACTTTTACCTGTAGGTGCTCTCTGGCTCCTCGAGCAAGAATATCAAAAATATCTCTAGTCATAAATATTGTCGGCGTAAGGCCCATCTGATGCTCAAAGAAATCAGCACTATATAAAATAGTATTAATAAGTCGTTCAGCTTGATCTTTAACCTGCTTATAAATATCAAACATTTTTATATCTTCAATCATATCTTACTCCTTCATCTTGACTCCACAGTGCGGACAAAAGTTTTCAAAGCGCCATCTATTATCTATAATCTGGTAAACAGCCTCACGACCACAGTTTGAGCAAATGGCTTCAGATTTCCCTTCCTGTTTCAACCACTTACCCTGCACCTGTTTACAATAGCCGGCTTCTGTTAGTATTTCTGCAAGAGCTACGGATCCAAGAAGTGTCAAAGCACTGGATGAGCGGATTAACTCTGCTAACTTCAAGGTCTGTTCATTTTTAGTCATCTCTTACCTCCAGCCTTCTGTTCGCAATCAAGGCAGCGAAAATGATAGCCAGACTTACGCGTACCCTTTCCAGGTCCAACAGGCAATACCAACCACCAATGGTCAGGAGCACCATCCATCTCTTTACCACAATCTTCACAAATGTATCCAACGCTAAGTTCTCCAGTAATTGAATCCTTAAGATATAATTTCATACCATCAAAAGGCGTCGGTCTAGCATTTTTCTTAGACTTAAACTCGTGCTCGGGACAAGAAGTAAAGTTGGAAACAAGCATACCCTTATGCTCTTTATGATCACACCAGCTGCCACTAATCCCGTCTTTATATCTGTAGCTACCGAAGTACTTGCAATTATCACATCTTTTTTCCATTTTAGGTTCCTCAATTTTTAGTTTATTTATTTCTTCTAAATATTTATCTACAACAGCATCCTTAAACCATAATCTCCAGTACGGCTTTGAATCAGGCTCTGTGTAAAAGTAATAATAGTGTTGATCATTTCGGCGGTCATGCCAGTAAGCGATATCTCCGGGTTTGGCTTTAGTTTTTACCCAAGTACCTAAATCTTTATATGTCATGCAACAAACATTCATCTTACTTCCTCCACCAACTGCCGAGCTTTGAGCCGCTCATATTCTTCTTTAGCTTTCTGCACAGTCTCTTTTGTATAAGCTCTTTCGTAGCCTTCTGCTTCTAGTTTGTCTATAAGAGCATCAAATTCATCGCCTACCCAAACCTTAGTATTTTCTATTTTTACTCCGTTGTGGTAAGTAGTTATCCAGTATCGAAATATAGGACCTTCACTAATTACATACTGTTTTCTCATTTAGTCCTCCAATAATGAATCAAGTATATCCATATATTCATCAATAATATCTAAGATAAACTCTCTGTTATTATCATCTCTGAATATACACTCGCCACGGGCCTTAGCTTCTTTTACTCGCTTAAGAAACTCTTCTTCTGTTTCATGCTTATACTTCATAGCGGTTATACCCAATACATTTCTCTATTAATCTGGTGCTTGCAGCCTTTAGGACAATACTTATACGTATATTGAATCTTTTTAGTTTCATATTCATCGCCGCCGCTATTAATAGGATCAGAATAAGTACAAACTCTTTCGTCTACAACCTCAGTATCTACAAAGAAACTCTTACTATGATAATAATCGCCACACTTCTTACAGTAAGTAAACTCACCAGAAAAGATTTTTTCAGCTATTTCTATTGAGGCTTTCAATTCTTCAATCTCTGCGACCTTCTTCTCAGCAGATGTATTTTTATCTAAAATTTCTTTAATTGTTGGATGCATTAGTTTTTTTCCTTTCTGCCTGCCACTCTTTAATCTCATCTATCTCTTTAACTGTTCTTCGGTAGTAAGCTTCATCCTCAAGAATCGTGTAGCAATCCTCACAAAGATATTCCTGCTCAACTTCTCCGTTTGATACAGGACAATCTGGGTCGCCGTACTTACAACCATGCCACTTACAACAATGTGCTGCGTGCACTCCAATAGATCCTCTCATTAGTTCCTCCTCCTACAGCCGTGCTCAATAAGTTCTTTAGTAAGCTTTTCTTTTTCTTCTCTCAGCTCGGCAAGAAACTTTGCTCCAGTTGGAATACCGAAACTTCGTATACAAGCTTCTGCAAAAATGTCATAATTATCTATAAGGTCTAATACTCTTTCAAGCCTCGTCATTAGCTAAAACTCTCCTTAAGCTTTTCAAATTCCTCGAGATAAGTATCCCACTTATTTTCATTCCAATCGGCAGTATAATCCTTAGTGGACTTAATATCGTTATAATTTCTAAACGCCAGGTCCTGATAAATCTTAGGAAGAGTTTGTACCCAAGCTGCATAAGTTCTCTTAGGAATATCATAAAGTCGCTGACAAGATTTAGCAATTTCATCACCAACCTTACAGAAAGACTTCATAAGGCCCTGTACTTTCTCAAGCTCTTCCTTATAGTCAGCGGCATAGCAGAGAAACTCTTCAACTTCATTGGTAAGGATTACCTTAAGAAGGTGCTTTCTATTAATAACGTTATTATTACGGGCAAAGTGCGCCATCACATATGCAGGCGACTTAATCTTAACTCTGTTGAACTGAGCATCGCATGCTACAACTCCTTCAGCATCCCAAGGGAAGTTCTCAGTAATCTTAATACAGTGCTCCAAAGAGTTAAGAGGATACTGCTTAGGAAGCTTAAAACGTCTCATTCCAAGAGCGCCAGCAACAGTTTTAGAACAATAAAACTCTTCTCCAGTAGTTTTATCTCTTGCACCAATAAAATAAATAGCAGGCTCTTCGTAAGGAACCACTACTCTATTATAAGGTCCGACGAGCTCGAACATATAAGTATAATCTGTATCAAGATGACAAGTAAAGTCCGGGCAAGACTCATAATAGTAAGTAGTCAAAGTATGAACAAAGTACTCACCAAAGTTAGGCATTTTAACATCAGCTAGATTAGCTTTAAAAGCATCAATGGTTCCATTAGTAGAAATATTCCAAACACCATCCCACCATACCTTAATCAGAGAGCCATCAACCTTCTCGGATACAAAAGCAGTATTCCAGTCAATATCAGGTACATAAGATTCACCATAATTTCCGAACTTATTAAATGCCCAACAAACAGGATAATCCCACTTACCCTTTCTAAAGATAATGCCTCTGGCTTCTCTTACAAGAGGATTATTAAAGTCAGAACGAATCTGATCATAATTAAAAATTACATAAGGGCCATCTTCCTTAATTTTCATACAATAAGGCTCCGCAGTAAGAAGCTCTTCCCAATTATCATGCTTTGCACAAAAACGTCCCAGTTCAGTATTAAACATCTTTATTTCCTCACCTTTTAATATCATTATTATATAATACGATAAGATTTTGGTAAGTTTTAGAGTTAAATAAAAAAAAATAACCCGTATTAATTTACGGGTTATTTTTAATACTTAATTATTCTGCAGCAGATTCAGAAAGAGCCTCAGAAAGAATTTCCTCAATCTTGATTACGAAAGCCTCATTATCAGCCTTAACTTCCTTAAGCTCTGCATTATCGCGAGTAAACTGCTCAACGTTAGCATGTGCCTGGACAATCGCAGCTTCATTTGCGGCAATCTGGTTGGTAATCTGAGTGTTAGTGTTAACAATCTCAGCCAGAAGAGTACGAATGCCCTTCTTAAGATTGTCAGACTTCAGACGAAGAGTTTCAGCAGTGTTCATTTTAGATACTCCTTTATAAATGTTTTTCCACACATCAATACAACGCAAATGTATGGATGAATTTTTATTAATTTAAAATATCGCGTTGATTCTCTTATATTATACGATATAGTTAGAGTAATTTTTGTTGTAATTAAGCTTACTTAAAATCTTCCCACTTAATCTTAACAATTACTCGCTTACCACATCGGTCGCGCATTTCGACTTTCGGACGCCCAACCAGACCTTCCATCTTTGCTGTGCCCATAGTGGAATCAGGATGAGTTTTTACAAAGTCAACACCTTCCTGGATAGTTCCCTCAAAAATAATCGGGACAACATCAATGCCAAAAGCCTTAGCAATATCTTCCACGGACTCTCTAGACTGATAGTTTCCAGAAATGAGTACATCAAACATAATAAAGCTTACATCATTTCTATATGTGCCACCATTCTGAATCTTAGGACCGTAGCCCTCACCAAAGAGGATTACTTCAGTCTCGCCAAACTTCTCCTCAAAGATCTGCTCTGCTTCAGAAGTTCCGAAAGTGTCATTAAGGTAGTTCACAAGAGGCGCCGGGATCTGAGCTCTCTCCGTACGTCCGCCAAACTGTACTTTATGTCCATCCCAATATACTCTAATATTAGTTCCGTCGATCTTCTCAGTAAACTGCCAGATATTATCTTTAAGAAACTCCACTGCAGGATTTCTAAATTCACCCTCAAGAAGCTTCTTAGTGCCTTCCATATCTCTCTTGTAGAGAGTGTCAATCTTATTGTACTCAATCATCTGTTATTCCCTCCAAAACTTATTATATCTGCGCTCTTCTATGGCGGCCTTAATAATTGCAACAATAATAACTATAATTAAAATCGCTAACCCAAGACCAACTCCAATCCACAGAGGAGAAAGCACCCACCACCAACTCCACTCGATTACCTTGCACAATTTCAATACAATAAATGCAATAGTAAGTAAACCAGAGAATCCAATGCCGCCGGCTGTTGACTTATTATCTTTCATATTTTTAAACTCCTTCATTCATAAGTATCCATTAAATTTGCAATAGCATAAGTGAGCATTTTTGATGCATCCAAAATAATGTCGCTGTCAACTCGGTAGCTTTTAATTTTATATGCCTTAGCTACGTCGGCCTCAATCTTACAACCGGCCCAACCAGCTGTATCACGAATTCCGATAAATATATCTGCCTCAGCAAGTTTCTCAATTGACTTACTAAGATACCAGACACTTCGATTACAACCAGCAGGAGGCACTTCCGCTACATAAGAGTCGATCAGCTCAAGTTCTTCACCTTCATAAGCTTCGGCAATCCGATGCATTTTATTTATACTTTCTTTAATTTCTTCTTCTGTGCGGCCTTTCATCGGTACACTTACAAATAACTTTTTCATACTCCTTTTACAACCCTTTCATTAACGCTCATAAGAAATTCATTAATTTTATCATAGTCAGGCTTCTCAGGAAGGCTTGTATTTTCGACTGCATACTCAAGCCTCTTCTCATACTCGCTTACCATATCATAAAATTCAGGAAGCGGCTGAGATTCACTATCCAAAAACTTTCCATTACGAATATCAAGCAAAAAAGGAATATCATTTTCACGATAAGTGTTAATTTCTTCCTTTTCAAGGATGTCAATACACATAAGATAGAGTCTGACCAGATGCATCATATGCTTTCCAAGTCGGCCTCGCTCAATAGCATTCTGATTTCTATGCCCGATCTTATCATAGTCAGAAACGATATTTTTCATATCTGACCACATTGCTCGGTAGTCTCTGAGCGGATAATGAGTCAGATTAATATCCATAAAAATTTCTTTATCCATATCTTCCTGTTCGGAGTCATCAAGATAAAGCTTTATGCCTTCTCCTGCTTTAAAACACTTGTACTTATCTGGCCAAGCATAAGTAGCTGCAGTGATACTATTTAAAATATGCTGCTCTCTTTCTGCCTGTGCAATAGTTCTTGCTGCCTTGTTATCCAAACGTCGAAGCTGTGCAAAAGCATAACCACCAAATGAATACTTTGCTCTTCTGGAAAGAAAAAGTTTCTTATTATCAAGAAGCTCCTGCCCAATAGAAGACAAATAAAGATAGTGTTCAGGCTTCAAGCCAAGCATTTCAATGGTATTAGGATTACAAGAAGTCAACAAAGAAATAATTTTTCTAAGTGAGTAAATAGTAGTGTCAGTGGCTTCATTAACAACCTGCTCAAAATTAGCTGTGCCGAGGATTTCTTCTTTAGTATTCAAAGCGATACCACGAATATCTACATCCGAACCAGCTACGTTAGTACCGTAAGCATGGCTTCCGCCGACACCTAGCAAAATAATATTATTTCCGAGATGCGGGTTTGTCTTAAGAAATTCATACTCGGGTGTATTTAAAATTGTTTTAAAATCAGTCATTTGTTTCCTCCATAAAATAAAGGTTTTACTAATATATAATACGATATCAGTAAAACCTTTTTGATTAAACATACAAATTTAATTTATAAAAACTTTATTAGGACCACTTTCGTCAACTCTAATGAGCTTATCAATATATTCTCGATCTTCACCCTTAAAGATCGGAATGTTATTATCAATATACCAATGAGGTCTTTCAGTGCTTCCGGTAATAACATTTCCCTCTTCATCGACCTTAGCAAAAGTAGTGCTAACTTCAGACTTAATACAACAACTGCCTCGCTTCTGATAAACAGGAAGGTCATTCCAATTAATGCCTCTTTCAAGCATAAGCATATCCTGGATCTGATTACAAGACTTATTCTGAAGCTCCTTGTGGCTAAAATTCGCCTGACCAACCATCTGAATACTATTACGGGTTGCATCAAGCTGGCGCCAATAAATTAGGTTGCAAACTTCTTCCTTAGGGATATTGAAACACCTAGAGTCGAACATGGCTCCCTTGTCAAGAGCTTTTAGATACACTGCATATTGATTTTCATAGTTCTCGTTATAAAACTGTGCTTTTCTAAAATGCTGCACTTCTTCAGCAAAAAACTTATTAAAAGCCATTGTCGCCATAGAAGCCGAAATAGAGCACATCTTCTGTACTTCATAATCAAACCACGCAGAAGAAGTAAGTTTCTTATAATCAATAAGAATCAAAGTAATTTCATCTGACTGATGATATCCGAGGACGCAGCCCTGAATATTTTCACAGAGGTACTGCATAGTTTGCTGCATTGCCTTAACGAGTATTTCATCAAAAGGTCGCTGAAAACCTCTAGTAAAGCTATGAAAAGCTTTTCCGTCAATTCTGATTGCAACTGGCATTCTTCTAACAAGTCGAGTCTTCGGGACTTGCTCATAAAATTCTTTCATACGTTTTCCAAGTTCATCGTTCACTGCCATGTGGATTCTCCTCTACATTAATATGATACCTTTCAAAACGATATTTCTGCTGAATATAAGGGTATTTCTCACGATCAACTTCCGACATAAACATATCATACGGCCTCGCAAATACTCCAAAGTGAATTCCCTTCGCGGGGTCCTCATAAAGTGCCTGATAAATTACAAGCTTTTCTTTTGTTTCTGTATGCTCAGCGATCGCTAAAACTTTATATAAATACAATGAATTAGAAGTATTAGCCAAAAGCTCTCGCTTAAAATGCTGAACAATATCACCAACTCTGATATCTGATCTTTCCATGTCAGTCCCTCGTATTCACAAGATCGTCTGCAAATTCAGCATAAGTAGGAATGTTAGAAAAATAATCATACATACAAGAATGATATTCCTCGTAAACAAAATGCTCTACTTTTCTTGCCTGAGCTTCAGTAAGATCATAATTATCAGTAATATACTCAACTACATCATTAGTAAGCTGCTTATCAAGTACCGCTTGCATTTCGCTACGATACTTACGGCGGCGTTCTACTTCCTCATTATGCGCCTTAGCTCGTTCTCGATTACTCTTCACAGAAAGGTTTTCATCAAAAACATGATCATCCCAAACTTTCTTCGGGATCTCCAACTTGTACGTATAATCGCCTCGCTGATATTTTGTATAAATATCTGTAATATCCATTTTTATTCCCCCTTAGTATATATCTTATACTGAATATCTTTAAGTCTGTTAATTTCTGCTTCGAGATTTACAAAAGTGTCTGTATGCTCATCATAGTACCAGCAACCCAAGTCAGGTACCTTAGCATATAAGCCTTCGTAATCGCTCATTGCCTCAAAAGCCCGAAGCTGAGCATGATTTTTAATATGTACATAAAAAGCCGACGTTATCTCTGTGGTAAGCTTAAACTGGCTATCTAACATAGTAATACCCTTAATAGCTTCGAGCGCCTGCTGCCAATCCTGGGCCTCCTGGAGGTCATCAAACTCTCTGCCATCAGTCGTTTCATAAGTAGGATGATTAATAATTTTAAGCTCTGCCATATCTTATTACCTCATAATAATTTTCTTATTATATAATACAATGTCAAATATATAAAAATAACAGCTATTGTAAAAATAGCTGTTAATTATTTTATTTAAACTACTTCAGGAAGTGGTCGCTGCACAAAACAATTATCTTTGTGCTTCTGGAGTTCAACAAACACTTCTACATCTTTTGCAATAAGAATACAGCCGTGGCCTGTAAGGTTAATAGCAATCAAACGAGGATCTTCATTATTGTTAACAGATTTCCAATAATGTTCCCAAAATGTGTAATGATCTACAATCTCTTGAACTTCTTCAATAGCACCACAAGGAATAGGCTTACCAGTGGCAAAAGACATAACCCCTTCAAATTCATCCTGAATGTCTATATAACAATGAGCATGAAGCATATAGTTGGCCCAAGGGAAGAGCTTATAGAGTCTCAACTGAACAGGAGTATCAACCGAAGGCTTATTATCACCGAAATATCTAGTAGTCATAGACTCATCAAGATAAGTAGGAACAAAGCTTCCGGCATTAATATCAGACTTATCTACATTTCTTCTACTTACATAGACAATACCATTTTCTCCTCTAAAAGACGGAAAACCATTCTGGCATCTAAAACTCATGTTGCCCAGAAATCTTTCTGTACCTTTTGCAGGTCTGATAAGATTATGGAAGATATCAGCACAATCATGTGCAAAGTCAAAAAACTTAGTTTCTTCAGGAACCTCCGGAGCGGGATTTACAGTATCCTGAACAGATGGAACTCTGGTAAAGTGAAGCAACTGTCCAACCCTAATAAGCATACGATCACACAGGTCCTTTGCCATAAAGCCATCATAAAAGACATTGCCGAGTGGATCAAATAGCATCATATTAAATAAACCATCAGGGTCTCTAGAAAATTCAACAGTGAGATTAGCCTTAATCGCTAGGGCTCTACTAATAAGCTCTGCAAAAGTATACTTACCGCCATCATTACGTTTAGAAGTAATCAAGATTACCTTCGGATTAATTGCCTTAACGTCTCTGATCTTTTCTTCATCGTTAGGCACATTAGCAAACCAAAGTACTACCTCATAATTTACTACTTCCGGCAAAATATGCTCATGTAGGTCTGATACCAAGCCGCCGTTAAATAAATTAACTTCATAGCCAGATGTCCCGGCGATTTCATTAAAGATACTATTGATTAAGCTAGAAGGCCTTCCACCTTCATTGTCAAAGGTGCCTCCAACAATAAGTACTTTAGTCATATACACCTCTTATATATTAAAGACCAAGCTGCTTAAGTTCAGCAACCAGTTCAGCAAGCTTAGGATTATCAGAGTACTCCTTAGCCATAGCCTCATAATACTCAATAGACTTTCTCTTATTAATTTCTGCTTCGAGTTCCTTCTCGATAGCAGCCTTCTTCTTTGCAAGCTCCTTAAGTCTGGTCTTTTCAGCCTCTCTTTTAAAATATCCTGACATATCTACAACACCGATAACTTCAGCAGTAATATTAATGCCATTATTTTTAGGAATCTCATAGAAAGCTTCCTTAGTCAGAATACCAGCTACCGTACCAAGAATTCTATTACCCTTGCTACCTGCATTGACCAATACCGTTGCCTCATACGGGTAATCAGCCAGCTTCTCGAGCTCTTCGTCGTAAAGAGCGAAAGCATACTCCTTCTTATCATAATCAGCAAGCTTTACCATAGCTACATGCTTAAAATCCATCATACAAACATCCTTTCTTTCTTCGTCCAAGACTTTAATTTCATTTCTACTAAACCAAAATACTCCATAAGCACTTGCATCATTGTTCATGTCATTAATACGTACGCCAATGGTAGTGCCTCCGCTAATTCTATCAACAACACCATGCATACCAATAAGTTTCATGTAAGCAGTTTTATCACTTCGTTTAATCTGAACGGTCTTGCCTACAAGCTCTGTATAATCAGTCCTCATATCTTTTTGCCTTTCAAGTTATTTTCTATAATATAATACAATATACTTGTATAAAAATAACAGCCCTCAGAAAGAAAGCTGTTAAAAAATTTATTCCATTTTATTTTTAGAGCCACAGTGTGGACAATACTGGTATCTATGATATGGCACATGCTTCTTACATTCCGAGCACTCCATCATAGTTGATGAGTAAAGACTCCAGATTCCTGCAGGCCCCTTGAGATCCTCGTCTGTAAAATAAACATTAAGATCAAAAGGCTTATTTCTATTACCGCAGTAAAGATACTCACCAAGTAGGTTCATTACAGTATGAGCCTGAAGCTGATAATAACCATCAGACTGAAGATGACTTTCAATACAATGCTTAAAATAATCATAACCACACTTTTCAATAATCTTCTCTTTACCAAAGTCGGTCAACTTTACATACATATAATAATTAATATTAAATTCATACTTAGTCATATCTTACTCCTTACTATAATAAGTAGCTAAATAATCATATAAGCCTTCTGGAGTAGCTACATCGTATTCAACAGTAGAACCATCTTTTTCTTTTATAGAAATAATTTTACAATCCTTAGGGCTTTCAAATAGCCACCAGCCAAAGATGTCATCCTCTTCTTGACACTCACAAACTTCTACAAGAAGCTGAGCATAAGCATCCATTAAATTCTCTTGGTAAGTACAAACAGGAAAATCAAAGAAAGGCCTTAGAGCATCTTGAAATCTTTCTTGTTCTTCCCAGGCTTCTTTATATTTATTTAAATAATTAATAAATTTTTCTTTACTGATCAACATTATTTTTACTCCTAACCTTGGCTCCGCAGTTAGCACAATAATTATACATATAAGTAAGCTTACCACAGTTAGAACAATACGACATATTTCCTAAGTTAAGTCCTTTAGTACATTCCTTCTGTTTTACCCAGCCAGCTTAAATAAGATTTTCAGCATGCCAAGAAGTTTCACAATTTAAAGCATGACAATCTTTATCACAACGGGTACTCTGCAAACAAAGATCTCTTGAACACTCATTTATAAGCTCATGATAAGATTTATCTTCCATTAGATCCTCCCTTTTTATTAACAACGGTTTTAACCCAACGCTTATACCACTTACACTTATGACCTTTTCGACAAGTACAGTAATCACAGTAATTGCATTCCATAGTAGTTTTCTTCTTATAATCTGAAAACCTGCCCATCTTATTATTCCTGCTCCCACTCTTTACAACTAAATCCGTTATCATTTAACCACTTAGCTACTAAGTGCCTATGACAAAAATCGGTCGGCTTTTCATAACAAATTAAACAAATATCTGATTTACCGGCACTTAGAAGTATCTGTGCAAAATCTAAAACAACTTCTGCTGCATTTAATTTATCGAGTACCTGCTCATTAAAACATTTGATATAATATTCATTATCATGATTTTCTTTCCACTTCATAAAGAAGTCATACTTTGGAGCCAACTTCTTATACTGTAAACCTTTATACCAATCCGGTGCCTTTCCACAAATAGAAATGGGAATAATATTATCAGGCAGTGATTTTAGTTTAGCAAAATAACTTGTATAAATCATTTATACTGTTTCCTCCAGACGCATATCAGCACCGCAATGAGGACAGTAATCTGTCGGCTCACCGTTATAAATTTCTATTTTACAAACTGAACATTCAATACTGCGATGATTAAAACCACTCCAGTCGTCTTCAGTTCTCCAGTACTTAGAAATCCACTTACCTTCTTTAGGTTCCTCCAACTCTATAGTCTCAATACCAACGAGCATACCGGCTACCTGAGCTACTCCTGAGTAATAATCTTCATCCTCATGCTGATATCTAGGCTCTCGATACATCTTCATAAGCAGATCATTAACATCTTTAAGCTTTACGTACTTTTCCATGATTACTCACTCTCCAATCATCTTTGCTCCACACTTGTGGCAGTACTTATGATTGCCATTAAAAAATTCACTATACTTTATCCTTGCACCACACAAAGAGCACTTCATGCCTATTTGAACTCCAGGCTTGGCACTAGCAGAAATCCACTTACCTAGCTTAAGTTTTCTGTAATCCTCCTCATAAAGGAACTCAGCTAAACCTTTGGCAAACTCTTCTGGAAAATCATAATTAAAACATAAGGTGTCAAAAAGTTCTTTTACCTGTTCATTCATATTAATCCTCCTCAAAGCTCATCTTTGCTCCACAGCATGGACAATACGGAGTAGTATCAAAGTTATGAATACCACA
Source organism: uncultured Bacteroidales bacterium (assembly GCA_937901185.1). Lineage (GTDB taxonomy): Bacteria > Bacteroidota > Bacteroidia > Bacteroidales > Bacteroidaceae > Alloprevotella. The sequence continues at coordinate 3,901 of CALCHR010000016.1, read as the reverse complement.
ACAGGAGCAGTCATAATATACTTCAACATCGTCCTCACACCAGACAAGCTTTTCAATACGCTCGATCCACTTACCCTGGATAGCCTCGACACCTTCTAGGTGAAATACGGCTTCAACAGTGTCGTTTCCAATAAGATCTCCATATGAATTATAAGCAAGTCTACCATTAGACTGAAGTACCCAACATTCCTTGTCTGTGATATCAATTCCGGTCTTTAAATCAATAACTCTATATGTAATTTTCATAGCTTACTCCTCACAAAATTCTGTATCATAAACATCTACTGCCGGACAAGGGGTAAACATAGCGTGAGTAAAATTAACTTCAGTTACTACTGCTTTATCATCAGTGTATTCAACAGCTCCGGTTCCAGCAAGAGTAAATGCTACACTATCTTTACATACCTTAAGCAACTTAATATAAGTAGGATTAAACACTTCACCATCGATTAGTACTGCTCTGCCATTCTTAAGCGTTGCTGTTCCCATGCCAATAAGCTGGTTATCTTCTGATACTATAGGAAGTGCTTTATTTATACAGGCTTCTCTAAAAGCCGGTTCACTAAAAGCTTTCTCCAAAACTTCCGGCGGATATACTCTACCGTTTCTGGTGCCTTGTTCTGGATAAGCATACTTTATATGTACTTTCATATCTTACCACTCACCACGACATTTCAACATTTCATTATAAAGGCTACCATCGATATCAAGTCTAGCGCCCATCCAACAACCAGGATAGTCAATAGAAAACCAGCCGCCGTCTGTTGTTCTTACAAAATATATAAGATCTTTATCGTAGTCTGACTCAGCCACAACAAAGTAGTCAGTCTCCTTTGCAAATAGCCAGTAGCATTCCTCTACCTGTTCCTGCCAGGCCTTATAAAGAGCTGTAATCTCATAAGCATCCTCAGGATAAATAAGCTTAACAATCTTTGCAATATAATGTCTACTGGGTCTTATCTTACCATCATCAAAGATATGATATTCCTTACCAACTTCAGGAATAGGCTGAAGTATATAAGGTTTTGTATTAATAATCGTTACTGTTCCCATACTTGGTCTACCTCACACTCACTATAACTATATTCATGACGCCACTTAAAATCCTTAGACCATTCCGTATATTCTACAATAGCTTCTTTGGCTTTATCTTCAGATGAAAAGACTCCCATTACTCGTGTACACTCTTCGTACTCGATTACGGCACATTCTATAACTATATATACTTTCATTCTTTATACTCCACTCCATATTTTTTAGCAACTTCAATCAAGTCGTTCTTCCAAACAGAAACGTTATGACCATCAAAACTAACCTTGCTAAATAAGTCGGCAAAAATCTGCTCTGCCAAGTCAGCTTTATCATCTAGCCAGTCTTCCATTACAACTAACTTACCTGTATAGTATCCAAGGTCCCAGTAGCCATGAACCGAGAGCTTTTCTTTTCGCTCTTCTAGATCCTGTATTCGTGGCTTTATTCGTTCAATCTGTCTCTTAAGATCCTTTTCGTTCATTCTGAATCCTCCATCATGTCAGCGCCACAGTAAGCACAATAAGGTGTATATCTTCCTTCAGACTCACATTCAGAACAGGTATAGTTAAGAGCATCAACAGATCTGATCATAACCTCTTTAGGTATCCACTTACCTTTCTTAATAAAAGGATACTTTATAACCTGGCCATAATTCTGCCGGACTACGTCAATTCTTCCCTTGCTCCCACCTGCAAAACTTAAATATTCAATCTGGCAAGACTTAGGTGCCTTAGTAATTACGGTACCAATAGCAAAGTCTCTATACTTAGGAGTCTCAAAGATAACCTTATCTCCAATCTCTATTTTATTATCAAGAAAATCTGTATCCAAAAATTTTACTTGTTCCTTCATATTAAACCTCTTCTAAAACACCGTTGGCATTACGGATTTCAATAATCTTCTGCTGCATCTTTTCAGCCCAGTCATAAAGTTCCTTATAATCGTTATAAGCTCTGCTGCCTTTACGATACTGCCGCATGGCATTCTGATTAAATACTTTATCACCTTCACATATAACTATCAGCTGCCAGATTTCATCCGGGGTAAAGGTAATAGAAATATCATCTTTTAATACATAATGCTTAGCCATAAGTTATTTGCCCTCCTTAATTTTCTGCTTACGCAAAGCTTTTGATTCTTGCTTATTAAGTACATGCTCCCTCATGGCAAGAACTGCTTTTATCTGCTCTCTATTAAATTCTTCGTTAGCAATACAAGTATTGCACTCTTCACAATGACTACAGCAGTCACGACACAACTCTGAACAAACATATGAGAAATCTCTCTTTTTTAACAGCTGCTTTGTGTGGAGTGTTTGTAGCTGCCCGATTTGTTCATCAGTATATCGCTGAGTAAAATCTATACACGTAATCATATAGTCTGTCCTCCAAATAAAGTTTCTTTATAATATAATACAATAAGAGCATAACAAAAATCACCAGCTATCCGAAAATAACTGGTGACTTTATTTTATAATTTACTTTTCACAAGGATTTTCTACTTTAAGCTGTTTAGCAAGTCTGCAGATAATATCATATGCGCTCTCTGCGCAGGCAAGTTTCTCATCGCCTCGGGTTCGGGCATCTTCAACTGCTTTATAAGCACCCATCAAAAATCCTTTAATAATAGCTTCTTCGCCTCTAGTCATATTACATCTCCTTATAATGAATCCTCTGACATTTGTTCCATTGCTTCTTCAACCGCTTCTTTAAAAGTAATATCCGGATTCTTAGTTTCCGGCACCTTTTGGTATTCAGTATAAAGCTCTGACTCATAAACGTTTTCAGTAAGCTCACCTGTTGCGGACTTAACTGTGTAAGTAAACTCTCTAAAGATAAAGCCGCTCTTCTCAGTGGATACTCCTGTGATCTCGCACGGCACACAGAATTTCTGTAGCTTTCTTTTATTAAATTCCGGGGGAATAACAAGTAGTTTATATACTTTATCTCCCACCTTATACTTCGGTGTGTCTCCGCTACTGTAAGTAGCTGCTGCATCAAACCAACCCATATTTAAACATCTCCTTTAAATCTATTATTTTTATCATCTTGATAATTACAACCTTTATAAGGCATTAAACATTCATAGCCACTTGAGCTATACTGACACCCGTTTGTTTTTGCAATATTGGGCTGAGTACAGTAGAAAGGAAATTTATACTTTCTTTTCTTACTGTATAGCTTGCACCAGCTTATTCTCCACAGCACGAAAGGGATAACAGTCTGAACAGTCAAGCCATTACAATCAGCACAATCAAGCATAGCCTTATCATCAAATAAACTCTTAAACTTTCTATGTCGACAAGTACGGCAAGCAGCACAGTATACAAACAATGGAAACTTCTTTTTCATTATTAATACTCCTTTACTACCCAGCCTTTACGATCACAAAGAGTGATACTAATAAGCTCGTCCTCATCCTTAAGATATTCATAAATCTTCTTATCAAAGAAAGCTTTCATACGAGGAATAATGATTTCTTCCCACTCTCTACTAAGAGGCTTAGCCAGCTGGATCTTAAGTACGTTGCTTCCATTTCTATGTAGGATATCCCAATCTATATGATAGAAAGTAAGCTGCTCCCAGTCATCACAATCCTGAAAAGTCTCAAGAAGATAATCTCTATAAAGCTCATAAGATACTCCGGCTTCAACAAAATCTATCGGGGTATCTCGATCAAATACTTCCTTCCAGAACATTGTTCGCTCTTCTTCTGAGTGATCAATGCCCATCTGTACATCATCGAGCAGACCAATAGCATACCCAAGAAACTCTCTTTCAAAGCTGCCCCAGTAAGAATCACACTCGACTTCTAAAATATACGGAATTTTGGGCTGGTCATCTCGCATCGACTCTATCAATTCTTGTAA
>CALCHR010000015.1 GCA_937901185.1 uncultured Bacteroidales bacterium | reverse complement strand
CACTAACCTAAAATAATCAACACAATATGAAAAAGACATTCATTACACTCCTCGCTCTGGCGGGTATTGCGAACGCTGAGGTGGCAGGTTACACCGACTCTTACACAGCGAGTGATTGGCAAGACGGTGCCATCACGCTGAACAACACGCTTGATTTGTCTCTGGATTACTGGAGCATCTCCGCCACAATTACGTTGCTTGGCAGCACCGATTCTGCTACATGGGGAACTCGTGTATTATACTCAAGCTCTGCAGAAGCTCCCGGTGTCAATAATTTCTTCCTGTGGCATGGGCATTCAAGCAACCAGGCAAACATTGATAGAGATATCATCAAGTTCCGCGGCTTTGGATTCCAGAACAGTGCATATGACCACCGTGTCCAGGCTACAACGGGCGGGGATCTCCTGTATACCGCCGGTACCTATACCTTCAATTACACCCGTGATGGAGAGGATCTGACTCTTTCCGTGTACAATGATAGCATGCAGCTTCTTGGCAGCACCGTTATCGATACTCCTGCAGACATGGACGGCAAAATTACCACGCTCAAGTCTGATATCAACTCCTCTCTGGTTCAATCTGGCTATTCGATGCCGATGGTGACAATCACAACAACAAAGCCCATCCCCGAACCGGCTACGGCAACGCTGAGCCTCCTGGCTCTGGCAGGTCTCTGCGCCCGCCGTCGCCGCGCCTGATAAGCTTATCTTAAACCAGAACTTAAACCAATACTATGAAAAAGACATTCATTACACTCCTCGCCCTCGCCGGCGTGGCCATGGGTGATGTAGTATACAGCCCGCTTACTTCATCTACGGGTTGGACTCTCGGTGATTCACATACCGAAAAAGATGGAACGCCCTCTATTAACACGACTGATGGAACGCTCAACGGCTCACAATTATGGGCTCGCAGTAGTGCTGTTTATGATGTGGCTGATATTACCCTGAGCAACGCAACCGATAGCCTTACCCTCAGCTTTACGATTGAGGCCGGGGATGCTAACACTCTTCTGACTGGTGCTCTTATCGGCAATGACAAGGCCATCGTTATGGGGCATGGTAGCTACAGTGATCAAGGGCTGGCTGACGGTATCCAATATGGCATTTCAACTAATGATGAAGGCATTTGGTACAACATGCAGAAGGAAGGGTCTGGGATGAGTAATCCCACCGATGGCCTTGTGTTTGTATCAGCATATGAGAATACTGCTGGTATCTTTGAGAAGGATACGCCTCTGACTCTGACAACAAAGATTAAGTGGGATGCCACAAAATCTCAGTTTGTAGCCACCCTCAGCTATGGCGAAAACGATACTCAGTTGGCTGCGTATGACCTGGGCACCAGCTACACTCTGGAAAAACTTGTATTTTCCCAGGATGGATCTTCCTATCAGACCATCAGTAATCTGAAGATTGTTGTGTCTCAGGCTGCTCCGTCCGGCAACATCCCCGAGCCGACCACGGCTACGCTGAGCCTGCTGGCTCTGGCAGGTCTCTGCGCTCGTCGTCGTCGCGCCTGATTTCCTAATCAGCATGGATAGTTGCGCCACGCTGCTGTTCATTCAAAAATCCCTGGAGTGAAACAACTCCGGGGATTTTTGCACTCTATCATCAGCACAGAAAAATCCCGCAGGACGGTGCAGCACCAACCCTGCGGGATTGAAAGCATTTAAGCTAACAGCTTATTACTTGCGGCGACGGCGGGCAGCCAGGCCAGCGAGGGCAAGCAGAGAGAGAGTAGCAGTAGTGGGCTCGGGGATGTTGGAATCCGCAGCAGGAGACACAAAGGTCAGGGCTACCTGGTTCACAGGTGTACGGTGCCAATCAGAACCATCACCACTAAGAGTTACGGTCAGTAAACCATCTTCTCCCACAACGATACCCGCGGTTTCGAACTGGTAACCGTGAACGAAGTTGCTTCTGGGGGGAGTTCCATTTGTAAACGCGAAACTGGAAGCTCCATTTGTAGTATCGAGGCTAGTCCAGGCGTAAGTGCCGGAGGTTGCTGTCTGTTGAGCAGTCCAGATGGAGTTAGAGGTATCACCCGCTGTGTAATTGACCGTTACGTTAGAATAGCCATCCATACCCACATAGGCACCAAAAATCGACAGGTCATATGTACCGGCTTCAAGGCCAGTAAAGGCAAGCGTGATGACAGAGGTGTTACCGCCGCTGCACATAACGGTAATACCATCAATGTAAGAATTGCCATAGCCTTCGGGAAGCTGGGAGCTTACAAGGTCGTCGGTCCAATCATTTTTAGAGCCCTCTGCATTGGTGTAGTTGTTGGCGGCGCCTCCAATTGCGGTCGTGTGGCTGTAGGTCAGCTTGGCCGTATCACCAAGAGAAGTGAGGTTGACCGTCTGGGGGGAACCGCCTTCTGTCCAACCAGCTGTTGTATCCAGCCCCATGCGAGCATCGGCAGAAGCGTCAACATTGTCAGTTCTGCCAAAATCCACAATGGATGTAACGGGAGTAGCTCCAGCAACACCCGCCAGGGCGAGGAGTGTAATGAATGTCTTTTTCATATTGTGTTGATTATTTTAGGTTAGTG
>CALCHR010000014.1 GCA_937901185.1 uncultured Bacteroidales bacterium | reverse complement strand
GCCTCGCCCGCCCGTTTGCGTCTGCCCCGAGTAGTCTGCCCCGTGAGCCCGTCCGCTTGAGCCCGTCCGCTTGAGCCCGTCCGCTTGAGCCGTCCGCTTGAGCCGTCCGCTTGCGTCTGTACACTCGCTCGCTCGCCTCCCGGCTCGCTTCGCTCGCTTGTTTGCGACTGACCCCGCGAGGCCGTCCGCTTGCGTCTGTACACTCGCTCGCTCGCCTCCCGGCTCGCTTCGCTCGCTTGTCTGCAAATGTTAAATTTGCCCGTCAACGGAGCACCTCCGCACCACCTCCGCGCTTGCTCCGCTCGCGCGGATTTTGTATCTTTGGATGGTGCAAAGTGCATCATCACCCCCATGGGGTGCTAACTATTAACCAAAAGTATATACAAAAATGGCTAAAAGCAAATCATTCTTCGGCCTGCGCAGAGGCAGTACGAAAAGCCACACCTATCAGGTGAACAACGGCCAACAGATTACGAAAGACCGCGTCTTGTCGGTTCGCAATCCGAAGACCACAGCGCAAACCATCCAGCGTATGAAAATCAACAACGCGCGCCTGTTCTACAACGCCCTCAACAGCGCAGAGGCACGCGGAGTAATCAACCACTCGTTCCAGGGCGTCGCATACCACGACCCCACCCGCCGCGCTTTCATGAGCTTGGCGATGAAGAAAATCGGAGGCCCTTACGTTCCTAAGGGCGTGATGAGCTGGGTACCTGGTGACTATCAGGTTTCCAAGGGAAGCCTTCAGGGCCTTAACGCCACCATCAGCACCACCGCCCCCACGCCTACTGCAGAACAGACCCTCGTAACCATCCAATCAGGTGACACCCTTACCGCTGCCAACGTTGCACAGCTCAACGCGCTCGGTGTTCCTTCAGGTGCTCAAATCAGCATCGTCTGCGTTGGCCTTAATGGCTCACTCTACGAGGCCACAGCCTTTGAGTTCATCAACCAGGCCGGGGAAACCATCCCCGACAGCGATTACGGATGGATGTTGTACATTCTGACTACCACCGCAACGGGCGCAGTTGTTTCTGCCGTCTTGAACGTTGGCCTTTATGCTGGATGCTGCATCGTATCCATGAAAGACCAGTCGGGCAACTGGCTCCGCTCATCGGAGAAAATGTGGATTTCGGATGACATTCGCGCTGACTATTACAGCCCGGCCGCATTCAAGGCCGCCCTTGACAGCTATCAGGCCGACGTAAACGCGAACGCGCTCAACAATCCCTACTTCCTGAATCAGGGAGACGTAACACGCGCCTACGACGGCTCCGTTATCCCGTTCACGGTCAACTCGTCCGGCTCCATCATCACGTTCCTGGCAGGTATGATCGTCGTAGACGGCAAAGTCTACAATCAGTGGATCACCGCAGACGGAACAAACGAGGGTGCTCTGATTGGTATCGATGGTAATATGCTGAACCTCACACCGGAGAGCATGAACCCAGACGCCATCGGCCTTGAGGGATTCCAAGTACCGCCCACTCGCACCGGCTATCCGGCATTCGTGGAGTACACCGATGAGATGCTCACGCAAGCGGGTTTTTAAAGGGGGAGGCGCAACCCCTACCACCACCAACCGCGACAAAAGTATTCTCGCGTGACCTCATGGGGCAATTATTCGCTGTTGACATTCAAGGCCGTATCTTGATTGGAGACAACGCAAGCGCCCAATATGTTATGACGGACAATCCTGAAACGGGCGGATGGCTAATTTATTCAGGACAAGGACAAGGCGAAGTCCTTGCAGCCATCGACGCATGGGGAGCAAACACAACGGAAGACGCGGTGAAACCCACAGGCGAACCTCAAGAAGGTGTTTATTTGAACGGAACCATAGAAACAAATGGTGAAGTTGTAACCTTAAACGACGGGCAACTAAACAAAATTTTAGAAGCCTATTCATAATGAATTTTCAGCCGTGAGGCTGTTTTCATACAATTAATTCCTTTCGAATGCGACCGCAAACGCGCGGCCGCATTTTTTTGTTTACGTAAAGTTTGCGTAGAAAATTGAAAAATCTCATTGCCGTTTCAAAAAAAGTATATACATTTGCGGTCGGATGAGGATATCAACGCAACGCAGAGGTGCGACGTTGTAACGTAGTCCAGCGGCCCGGCAGGGTTTAAAATCGGATGGGCCTGGCGCCCATTCGGTTTTTTAATTTCAAAAGCCTATGGATAAAAACATACCAGATTATTTTGCAGGCCGGTTGATATACTACGACGATATCAGCCCGGAAACGATGCGATGGGTAGCGTACGATGGCCATCGCAAGGTTAGATTCACTTCGCGACGCGCTGCCGAAAGATGGTGCGCGGCCGAAAGTCTGAAAATCCACTCTGAAGTAATTGACCGGCTCATGGTGGCTTATCTATATGCCGACAAAGCCAAACAAGCCTTGGAAGCGGCCGCGAGCTTCGCAAATGAACTGCGCCAGGAGATTGAGTTTTACGCGCTCGAGATTCGAAAGATTAGTGATAAAATCGATACAATCATTGCACAATCATGTACAAATACCAAGGAATCAAAGTAGAAACGCGGCCAATTAGCGTCCGGCTGCGTCGCGACATCCTCGATTGGATGGAAATGCAGGGAATTAACAAAAATGCGTATATCAACGCTTGTTTAGCTGAAAAGATGCAATATCATCAGCGAAACCCCTACACCTTAAGGCAATGGATACGCAAAAATCGTTGATACCGTTCGCGCTCATCAAGTCGTTGGCGAAGATTGAGAACATATTCGAGATGCGGCTTTTTGGCTGGGTGCTCGCGAAAGCGCAAGCAAGTCTGAAGCTCGCAAATCCGAACTTGCGCGACATCAATTTGCAATACGCGCTCAACCTCGTTCGTGTCACAATACCGGCTCGATATTTGTTAGCCGATGGTGACCGGAACTATAAGAACGTCACGAAGGCCTTCACGCTCGCAAACAAGACCATCGCATATGAGAAGGACGGCAGCATTTACCACTTGAACATTATCGCCATGCCGTCACTTTTGAAGGGCGCAGATGGCCGGCTTTCGGTGTCGTTCGTGATTCATAACGAGATTTGGCACGCCATTCTAAACAACTTCCGGCAAGGTTATAGATTGTTTGACCTTGCGACGTTCTTGCGGCTCAAATCAAACTATTCCGTTATTTTGTATCTACTAATTAGCAATCAAAAGACATGCTGCACATTCTCACTTGACCATCTGCGGAAGATGCTGGGAGCCGATACGCGAGCTTACGAGCGCACATCTAACCTTATCGCCCGAGTGATTGAGCCGGCTCGCAAGGAATTGAGCGACACGGCTCCGTGGACGTTTGATTATGAGCTCGAGCGCGGAGGCCGGGGAGGAGGTTACAACGCCATTGAGTTGCGCCCAAGAGCTAACCGGCCATCAGAGCCGAGCGAGCTATCTGAGGCCATTGCACGCGAGCGGTTGCGGCTTGATGAGCGCGTGAGCGACTATCTCCAGACAAAATTCGCGATGGAGCCTCGTGAGATTGAGCGACTGGAGGCCAGAGTGTTAGCGCTTGGGGATTGGAGCCAGCAAATAGACCGCCTCGCCTACATCTACGACGCCAGCCGACGCCACCAAGCGAGGAACCCGAGGGCATACCTATACGCGAGCCTCCGAGGCGGCTGAATGC
>CALCHR010000013.1 GCA_937901185.1 uncultured Bacteroidales bacterium | reverse complement strand
TTCCTAGTAGTTACCGAAATTCACCTAGCTTTTACCTAAGAAACGCCCCAAAATGACCATTGATTTTCAGGAAATTACAAGAGGGCTTGGGGAACACTTGAAACGGAAGCGGGTAAAGCATTCTCCACGCACCGGGATAGGCCGAGAATCCTCTTCTCTACTCTGCTTAAGGCGAGGAACTGATGGGCACAAAAAAACGAGCCGGTCTGCGGGTGCATCAATCACCTTATCGACCAACTCGTTTGGAATGTTTTTCCGAAAAATCTTAGCACCGCCAACCGGGGCGACCTGCGATTCCGGATTAAGCCTCGGCAGGAGCTTCTACTTCAGCTTCGGGAGCTTCAGCTTCAGCAGCAGCAGCAGCTTCGGCCTCAGCCTTAGCGGCAGCTTCAGCAGCCTTCTTCTCAGCTACCTTTTCTGCAATCTTAGCATTCACTTCCTTCTCTGCAGCGAGACGTGCTTCTTCTGCAGCTTTCTTAGCAGCGGCGTTCTTGCTCACTACTGCATTTACCTTAGCATCCTTAGCTTGCTTCCAAGCTTCGAACTTAGCCTTAGCAGCAGCTTCGTCGAATGCGCCTTTGCGTACACCGCCGTTCAAGTGCTTCATGAGCAAAACGCCCTCGTCAGAGAGGATGTTGCGAACGGTGTCGGTGGGCTGAGCGCCTACTTCTACCCAATAGAGGGCGCGCTCAAAATTCAAATCTACGGTGGCAGGATTTGTGTTAGGGTTGTAGGTACCCAACTTCTCGATAAACTTACCATCGCGTGGTGCTCTAACGTCGGCTGCGACGATGCTGTAGAAAGCATAGCCTTTACGGCCGTGACGCTGCAATCTGATTTTTGTTGCCATTTTGTATAAATGTTTTATAGGTTTGAATTATGCCACTATCTCGTAGCGGCGGTGCAAAAGTACAACTTTTTTCCGGAGTAGCAAAACTTTGTACATATTTTGGGTCCACTCTATCCCATAAGCGGTTAGGGAAAGAACAACCCTCGCTCCCACCCCGTTCCGGGCCAAAGCCCACAAGCATGCCGCGCAGAGGGAGATTTGCTCGTTTCTAAGATTTGTAGTAATTTTGTCTATTGGTAGAGAGACGCAGTTCTGCTATGCCCCGCCCGAGCAACCATAAGACCACACCTATATATTATATATATGAATACGACAAACCCGAAAAGTTTTTTAGTAGACTCCATACCCACGGACACTATTTGCGCCGTGGCCACAGCTGCCGGTGGCGCCATCGGCATCATACGCGTAAGCGGTCCCAACGCCATCGAGGCGACCGGGAAAATATTCCGCCCAGTCGGGAATAAGAACCTGGCCGAGCAGAAAGCCTACACACTGACCTTCGGCAGCATCGTCAACGAAGCCGGCGAGGTGGTAGACGAAGTGCTCGTCAGCCTTTTTCGCGCCCCCCACTCCTACACCGGCGAAGATTGCACAGAAATATCCTGCCACGGCTCGCTCTTCATCTTACAACAGGTGATGCAACTGCTCATACACAACGGATGCCGCACCGCCAAGCCTGGCGAATTTACACAACGCGCATTCCTCAATGGGAAGTTCGACCTCAGTCAAGCCGAAGCCGTGGCCGACCTCATCGCATCAACCTCGGCCGCCACACATCGCTTGGCCATGAACCAGATGAAGGGTGGCTTCAGCAAAGAACTGGGGGCCTTGCGCGACCAACTGCTGCACCTCACTTCGCTATTGGAACTGGAGCTCGACTTTAGCGACCACGAAGATCTGGAATTTGCCGACCGCACCCAGCTACAAACACTTGCCGAAAAGATAGAGACCACCATACGCACCCTCTGCCAATCATTCAGTCTGGGAAATGCCATAAAGAACGGAGTGCCCGTAGCCATCATCGGCGAAACCAACACCGGAAAATCCACCTTGCTCAACACGCTCCTCAAAGAAGACAGAGCTATCGTCAGCGACATACATGGCACCACACGCGATGTAATAGAAGACACCATCAACATCAACGGCACACTCTTCCGCTTCATCGACACCGCCGGCATCCGCCAAACTACCGACACCATTGAGAACATCGGCATAGAAAAAACCTACCAGAAAATCCAACAAGCCGACATCATCCTCTGGTTGGTAGACGCCACACAGGAATGTAATCCGGAAAAACTGGAGCACGACATTCTATCCCACTGCCAAGGCAAACGCATCATACTCCTAATAAATAAATGCGACCTTATTAGCCATACACAAAAAGAAAATCTGACCCGGCAATTCTCTAAGTTCAACACCCCCCTACATTTTATCTCCGCCAAAGCAGCCCAACACATCCAGGAATTAGAAAACATCCTCGTAGAAACAGCAGCCCTCCCCGCTATCTCCCAAAACGACCTCATCGTAACCAACGCTCGCCACTACGAAGCACTAAGCCAAGCCCACGAAGCCATCAAGCGCGTGCAAAACGGCCTCACCTTGCAAATCTCCGGCGACTTTATCTCCCAAGACCTCCGCGAATGTATCCACCACCTCTCCGACATCATCGGCGACGTAGCCCCTTCCTCCGTCCTCCAAAACATTTTCAAAAATTTCTGCATCGGAAAATAAGTAGTTGATTATTAAGTGGTTAAATTAATTATAAATGATTAATATAGCACTCTTTACGGGTGCTATTTTTGTTTGTGCAAGCATCGTTGTTAATCGTTGCTAAGCCTTTTTACGCCTGTTTTTGTACCTCCTGTGTACCTCGCCGCTTGAAATGCGATTTTGCGTTGGCGAGGTGATGGAAGAGTTTTACGCCATTTTACGGGAATTTACGGAGTTATACAAAAATATTGGTGAAATAAAGAGAAAAGAAATGAGTAGCAACATTGACATTAAGCGAATTTGTGCGTGGTGTAAGCAAGAATTCATCGCACACAAGACAACAACAACCTGCTGTTCGCATCGCTGCGCTAACCTACTTTACAAACAAAGAAAGCGTGAAGCAGCTGTAAAAGCCAATAATCAGGTTGTCGAGAAAATTATCACAGAAAAGCCTATCGAGAAGATTAAGGGAAAACCATTCCTTACTATTACGGAGGCTGCGGTCTATCTTGGGGTAACTCGCCCTACACTCTATGGCTATCTAAGACGAGGAGAACTTAAAGCATCTCGTCTTGGGTATAAGTTCCTATTGCGAAAAGAGGATATTGATACGCTCTTTAATAATCCAGCAGAATTCAGAGTGCCGACAAGGGACAAACCTGCCATCACCGACTTCTACACCACAGCCGAGATTAAAGAGAAATTTGGTGTTAAGGAGTCGTGGATTTATGAGATTGCGAAGGAGCATAATATCCCTCGCACATTTAATCGTGGCAGAACCTATTGGAGCAAGAAACATATCGACTCCTACTTTGCCAAGAAAGCTCCTGATGCGAGCATTACCGAATGGTACAGCGTAGCGGAGTTGCAGGAGAAGTTCGGTATGACGCTATCAGCAATCTACACCTTTGTATATAAGAATGTAATCCCCAAGCGCAAGGAGGGCAAGATGGTCTATTACTCGAAAAAGCATTTCGACATAGCCAAAGGCCATGCCACGCCCGAAGAACCGCAATACTACACCATACCTGAAGCGATGGAGAAATACAACCTCACACGCGACCAGCTCTACCACTATGTGAAGT
>CALCHR010000012.1 GCA_937901185.1 uncultured Bacteroidales bacterium | reverse complement strand
CTCTCAGGTTTTGCCTGGCAAGACGGCCTGGCTTGCTACCGAGTGGTAAGAGACGCCTCCACTGCCTACTATTTTGAGAAATTCTCCAAAGGACGCCATCGCTTCACTGAAGAGTATGTGGCAGACCGTGCCGGCCTTTACCAATGTAGTTTGAGTAGTCTTGTCTGTGTCTATGCTCCCGAGTACGCTTCCACAACCAGCGCCGAGCGGATAGAAGTGAATCCCTAAAAGCCCTTTCTCCTTTGTGCAGTCAAAATAAATAGGTAATTTTGCCTCTTGATAAACTCCCGGCTTAAGTAACGAGCCATGTTACTGATGGTAACTTCTCATGTTACTCGCAGTAACACGCCATGTTACCGATGGTAACTTCTCATGTTACTCATGGTAACACGCCATGTTACAAAGTCGGAATCAATTGGGCCGACCTCTTGGCCTTGAATATTTTTGTAGAAGTATGCTTGAAATAAAAAATCTACATGCCTCAGTAGAAGGCAAAGCCATTTTGAAAGGCGTAAATCTTACCATCGGAGATGGAGAAGTTCATGTGTTGATGGGTCCCAATGGCTCAGGTAAAAGTACACTGAGCAATGTGTTGGTGGGCAATCCCAAATACGAAGTGACCGAAGGTTCGGTGTGCTTCAATGGCAAAGACCTGCTGGCTCTAAGCCCCGAGGACCGCTCGCACGAGGGCATCTTTATGTCCTTTCAAGCGCCGATAGAAATACCCGGCGTGTCGATGACCAACTTTATGCGTGCCGCAGTAAACGCTAAGCGTAAGTATTTAGGACAAGAGCCTATCCCCGCCGGCGAATTCTTGAAGCTCTTAAAGGAGAAGCGCAAGATGGTTGGCCTCGATGCCCACTTTATGAGCCGTGGTGTGAACGAAGGCTTCAGCGGCGGCGAGCGCAAGCGCAATGAAATTTTTCAGATGGCCGTGCTTGAGCCCACATTCAGCATCCTCGACGAGACCGACTCAGGTCTTGACGTCGACGCACTGCGCATTGTGGCGGAGGGCTTCAACATGCTGCGCAACGAAAAGACCAGTGCGATGGTCATCACACACTACCAACGCATGTTGGACTACTTAAAGCCTGACTTTGTCCATGTCTTGATGGAGGGCCGTATCGTAAAGAGCGGCGATGCTTCCTTAGGCTATGCTATTGAGGAGAAAGGCTTCGACTGGATCAGAAACGAAGTGAACGAGTAGACCCTATGGCAAGCGAGAAACAATACATAGAGTTGTTCCATTCGGTGAGGGCGTTGTTGGAGGCAAATAGTTGTCAGCCTCTTAATCTTCAGCGCGACGCGGTGCTTTCTCTCTTGGAGAAGAAAGGCCTGCCCACCCAGAAGAACGAACGCTATAAATATATAGATGTGCAAGCGGCCTTTGCCCCCGACTATGGCTTGAACTTGAAACGGCTGCCCATGGTGGAGGATCCATATAAAAGATTCCATTGCAATGTGCCCAATCTCACCACGCAGGTGGTGTATGTGGTGAACGACGTTGTGGCTCAGCCCCAAGATGACAATACCTCTACGGCCGAAGGCGTTCAGGTGATGAGCCTTTGCAAGGCCGAAGAAAAAATGCCCGGTTTCATCGCACAATTCTACCATAAAGCCGCCGGTCGGGAATACGACGGTGTGACGGCCCTCAATACGCTCCTGGCGCAAGATGGTCTGCTGGTTTATCTGCCCGCCGGTTTGAAGCTGGAGCATACGTTGCAGATTGTCAGTGTAGCCTCCGCAGGAGTGGATATGATGTCCAATCGGCGCATCCTTGTGGTGGCCGAAGAAGGCGTTGAGGCCTCCTTGCTCTTTTGCGACCACGTAGAAGGCGAGCATCGCTATCTTACCACCCAGGTAATTGAAGTCTTCGCCGGCCATCAAGCCTCGCTAGACCTATATGCTGTAGAGGAGACCCGCGAGAACTGCACGCGCTTCTGCAATATCTATGTAGAGCAACAAGCAGACAGTAAGGTTTCCTACAACGGCATTACGCTCCACACCGGAGTTAGTTGCAACCGCCTCGATATGCGCTTGCTGGGCGAGGGAGCCCATGCGGCGGCGGCAGGAGCGGTGATAGCCGATGGTCATGAACTGGCAGACAATAATATCCTTATACACCATGCTTCGCCGGCTTGTACGAGCGACATGTTGTACAAATATGTGCTCGACGGAAAAGCCACAGGCGCTTGGGCCGGCAAGGTGCTGGTGAGCGAAGGGGCGCAGAAGACGGCCTCGGAGCAGATCAACGCAAACCTGTGCGCCTCGCCCGAGGCACGAGTATACTCCCAGCCGATGCTGGAGATTTATGCCGACGATGTAAAGTGCAACCACGGCTCCACCATTGGTAAGCTCGATGAAGCCGCCCTTTTCTACATGCGCCAGCGAGGCATCGAAGAACAAGAGGCACGCTTGCTTTTGCAACACGCCTTTGTCAACGACGTGCTGCAGCGTGTGGAGATAGAACAACTGCGCGAACGCTTGTCGCACCTTGTCGATTTGCGCTTCCGCGGTCAGTTGTCGCGTTGCAAGGGATGTAAGATGTGTAAACTCCCAGAGCTAAAATAATTCGCAGCTATGTTCGACTTAGAAAAGATACGAAAAGACTTTCCCATCCTGGAGCGCCAGGTGCATGGGCGACCTTTGGTGTATTTAGACAATGCGGCCACCACGCAAAAACCGCGCTGTGTGGTAGAAGCTATGGTGAGTGAATATTACGAGAGTAATGCCAATGTGCACCGAGGTGTCCATTTCCTTTCACAACAAGCCACCGAGATGCACGAGGGAGCTCGCGAGCGCGTTCGCAGCTTTATAAATGCCCATTCCATCGAGGAAGTTGTGTTCACAAGAGGCACCACCGAGGGACTTAATCTTGTGGCTTTTTCCTATGGCGAGGCGTTCTTGAATCTCGGCGACGAAGTGATTCTCACCGTGATGGAGCACCATTCGAACATCGTTCCCTGGCAAATGCTTCGTGAGCGCAAGGGCATCAATATCAAGGTGGTGCCGATGGACGATAAGGGCAATTTGCTGCTCGATGAGTACGAGCAACTCTTTACTCCCAAGACGCGTCTGGTATGTGTGGCTCATGTGAGCAACGTGTTGGGCGCCGTAAATCCTGTGAAGCGCATGGCGGAGATAGCCCATGCTCACGGCGCGCATATCCTTGTGGACGGCGCACAGAGCGTTCCCCACTTCAAGGTAGACGTGCAGCAGTTGGACTGCGACTTCCTCGTCTTCAGCGGACATAAGGTGTACGGCCCCACAGGTATCGGTGTGCTCTACGGACGTAAAGAACTCTTGGAACAGATGCCTCCTTATCAAGGCGGCGGCGAGATGATAGCCCGTGTAACTTTTGAGAAAACCACCTACGAGCGCCTGCCCTATAAATTTGAAGCCGGTACGCCCGACTATGTAGGCTCGCACGCATTGGCCGTAGCGCTCGATTATGTAGAGGGAATAGGATTTGAAAACATAGTGGCCCACGAGCAGATGCTGACACGTTATGCTATGGAGCGCATGAGCGAAATAAAAGGTATGAAATTCTACGGTGAAACCGCAGAAAAGGACGCCGTAGTGGCTTTTAATATAGGCGACATCCACCCCCTCGACCTGGGCACACTGCTCGACCATCTCGGCATCGCCATCCGCACCGGCCACCATTGCGCACAGCCTCTGATGGCCCGTTGTGGCGTAGAGGGAATGGCGCGCGCCTCGTTTGCGCTCTACAACACTAAGGAAGAAATTGACGCCCTGGTGGCAGGGATAGAGCGAGTGAGCAAAATGTTCTAAGGTCTTCAGACAATAATTATTATAAACTCCTTAATAAATAATACTATGATTATTTCTACAACACCTACTCTTGAAGGAAGCCCTATCAAAAAATATTTGGGCGTAGTAAGTTCGGAAACCATCTTTGGTACCAATGCCATCCGCGACTTTATGGCCTCTCTCCGCGATTTCTTTGGCGGCCGTTCCGCTTCTTATGAAGAGGTCCTGCTGAAAGGAAAGGAAGAAGCTTTGAGAGAACTGGAAGAGCGTGCTGCGAGCCTTGGCGCAAATGCTGTGGTGGGAGTCAGCTTGAGCTATGAAACAGTTGGCGCCAGTGGTTCTATGCTGATGGTTGTGGCCACAGGCACTGCCGTTGTTATCTAACATGCCGCGTCTGCTTTCTGTGTTCAACGAGGCCGGATGGGTGGAAGCCGGCTGCGACGAAGCCGGGCGCGGATGTCTGGCCGGCAGTGTGTATGCTGCCGCCGTGATTCTGCCGCCCGACTATAGCAACGAGCAGCTCAACGACTCGAAGCAGCTCACGGCGCGCAAGCGCTATGCCCTGCGCGAGGAGATAGAAAAAGAAGCCTTGGCTTTCGCCGTGGGGATAGTAACCCCCGATGAAATCGACAAAATAAACATCTTGAACGCCTCCATCCTGGCGATGCATCGGGCTTTGGACGCACTGAAAGTGAGACCTGAATTTGTCATCGTAGACGGCAACCGTTTCAAACCTTACGCCGACCTGGCGCACCAGACGATTGTAAAGGGCGATGGCAAGTATTTGTCGATAGCCGCTGCCAGTATTCTGGCAAAAACCTATCGCGACGACTACATGTGTCGCCTCCATGAAGAATATCCCCACTATGGTTGGGACCACAATGCCGGTTATCCCACACGCGAACACCGCGAGGGCATCCGCCTCCATGGCTTGACGCCCTACCACCGCCGTAGTTTTAATCAACTCGGCGACGGTCAGTTGTCGCTCTTCCCCGAAGAAATGTAACGAGGGTAGCAAACCGGCAGCACAGGCACTTTCTGAGAAAAAATATAGTTGGAAAAACAGGCCTTGAAACCATTGGAGTTTCAGGGCCTGTTTCGTGTCTGTTTCTTAGTAGCTTTCTAGGAAATCTTAGTAAACTCCGAAGAAACGGCCGAAAATGACCCTTGATTTTCAGGTAGTTATAAAGGCGGTTTTAGGTCCTCTGAGATCTATCTTTGGCCATTCTGTTTTTACTCCTATATCGCTCCCCTTTTCTTAGTAGTTACTTTAGGAATCTTAGTAGTTACCGAATTTTTCCTAGTAGTTACCTAGTTTTTCCTAGTAGTTACCGAAGAAAAG
>CALCHR010000011.1 GCA_937901185.1 uncultured Bacteroidales bacterium | reverse complement strand
TATATAGAATCGGGTTTAGACAAAAAAGATGCTATGAAAAAAGTAGCAAACGACCGCGGAGTATCTAAAAGAGAAATTTATGCGGAAACTATTAAGTAAACAGGAGAATTTTTTATGGACATTAATGAAACAAACGTAAACGAACAGGTAGAAGAAACTACTGCAAAGACTTACACAGAAGAAGAAGTTTTAGCCTTACTGCAGAAGGAAACTGACAGACGTGTGAGTTCAGCACTCAAGACTCAGGAAAAGAAATTCGCTAAACAGTTAAGTCTTTCTAAACTCGATGATGAGGCTAGAGAGAAAGCTGAAAAGGATGACCGTATTCGTGAGTTAGAAGAAATGCTTAGAGACAGAGATATTGCTAACAATAAGAGCGAGCTCAAGTCTGTTCTAGGCGCTCGTGGTCTTAGCGCAGAATTCGCTGACATCATCACTATTACAGATGATATTGAAGAATCTCAGGCTAAGATTGATGTATTAGACAAACTATTTAAAGCTGCTGTTAAGGCAGAGGTTGAGAAGAGATTAGCTGCATCTGGAGGCACTCCAAAAGGAGCGTCAAGTAATGTAGGTGCAGAGCTAACAAAGGAATCATTTAAGAAAATGCCTCTTTCTGAACAGGCTGCTTTGTATAAAAACAATCCTGAACTTTACAAAAAATTAACTAATTAAGGAGACATATAATTATGGCAACTATCGGAACTGGATATGAAAACTTTGTTCTTGAGAACAAAATGACTGACTTAGTTAACACTAACCTTGATGTTAACGCACTTTTCACTGTTGATAACAGCCTTGCTACTGAAGCTGGTTTAGATAAGGTTATCAACAAATACACTTACACTGGTAAGGTTGAACAGCTTGCTAAAGGCGCTAAGAACAGCACTCGCGGTGCAGTAAGCTTCGTTCCTGAGAAGTACACTGTTAAACGTTATCAGCAAACTTTCGACTACAACGACATGGACATCATGCAGGACCCTTACCTCTTAGACGTAGCTACTGCTGGTGCAGCTGTTGTTATGGCTAACGAGATTAAAGAGGAATACTTCGCTGAGTTAGCTAAAATCTCTAAGACTCATCAGTACACTACTTTCAACTATGACGCTGTTGTAGATGCTCTTGCTGAAATCGGCAAAGAAGTTGAAGATGGTATGTTCATCATCATGGGTACTGACCTTCGTGCAGCTATCCGTAAGGACGCTGACTACAAAGCTTCTAGACAGGGCGAAATCCTTTACAGCGGTCAGTTCGGTACTATCTCTGGTGTACCTTGCTTATTCTCTAAGCTTTGCGGCGAGGGTGAAGCATTCATTACTGCTAAGGACCAAGTTAAGTTCTTCGTTAAGAAAGATGGTTCTGTTGAACAGGATAGAGACATCGAGACTAAGGACAACACTGTTGTTTACGAACGTCACGGTGTAATGGCTCTTGTAGACGAAACTAAGTCTATCAAGCTTGCTAAGAAAGCCTAATAGAAACACGATATACGGGGCTAGTTAACCCTAGCCCCTACTATATAAAGGAGTAACCTATGATAGAAAACATTAAGTTAATGTTGGGTAACTCTGCTAGCAATTACAGTGATGCACAAATTGACCTCATGTATAAACGTGCGGTCATGGAGATTGAAACCTACTGTAAACGAGAAATTGATGTTGAACTATCGATGGTAGCTGAGGAGATTGCTGTTATTAAGCTTAACAGACTTGGTACTGAGGGACTTAGTAATCAATCTTACAGCGGTGTTTCTGAAGGTTATATAGACGGTTACCCTGACCACATTACTAAGATTTTAAATAGTAAAAGAAGAATAAAGACACTATAAGGAGGTACCTATGATTAACTCACGTATGCAAGACATGGAGACCACGAGTACTTCCTCTTAGGTGTTGATAATGGCTACGGCCAGATTACAATGTCGCCCGAACCTCAGGGCACAATCAAACTTAGTATCTCTACTATCACTAAAGCAGTCTCAGATGATATTCGTTATTCTGACGCATCCTATATAGGACTCACTCAGGATAAGAGTATTAAAGATACATACATCATTAAGTACGGCGACGAGCTACTTAAGGTGAAGTATGTAATCCCAGATGGAAGATACACTCAGGTGTTTCTAGGTATCTATGGCTGATAACGAGAATGTAAAAGTAGAAGGCATGGACAATGTAATGGAGATGCTTGACCGAGTTACTAGTACAGTAAACGTTCAAGAAGCCTTACAGCAAGCATGCGCGCTAGTAG
>CALCHR010000010.1 GCA_937901185.1 uncultured Bacteroidales bacterium | reverse complement strand
TAGTAGTTACCGAAATTCACCTAGCTTTTACCTAAGAAACGCCCAAAAATGACCCTTGATTTTTAGAGAGTTACGAAACCGAAAATATAGAGGTTTGAGGACGCTGAGAAAGTATTTGAAATTAAGAAGGACAAAGTTTTTAGAAACTTTTAAGGCTCCGATAGTTTTTTCTTTGTACTTTTGCTTTGTAGCATGGCTCATGCGCTTCAGCAGAGGGTGCTTTTTCAGACTATCTACCTATGACCCAAAGAAAAATTGTTGTCGACAGACAGAAAGAGACTACCATAAAAGTGGTGGAACTGGCCTCAAAGATTTTTTTCAAGCAGGGCATCAAAAGCGTCACGATGGACGACATCGCCCGTAGGCTCGTCATGTCGAAACGCACGCTCTACCAGCTCTTCGCCGACAAGGAAGAACTGCTGCTGGCCTGCCTGCAACACAGCGAGCAGCTACAGCGCGAGCGCATCCTGCGCTTCAGCGAGCAGAGCCACAACGTGCTGGAGATTCTCTTGAAAGACTTTGAGTACAAGCTGAAAAGAATGGGTACCACCTCTATGCAGTTTGTCAGCGACCTGCCCAAATATCCACGCGTCATGGCCTATCTGCAAGAACAGCGTGAGCACCACCTTTCCGAGGCCATCAGTTTCTTGCAGCAAGGCGTAGAGCAAGGTGTGTTTCGCGCCGATGTCAACTTCGAGATAGTCTACAAAATCGCTTCCCTGCAAGCCGACATCATCCACAACAACATGATGGGGCACTTCACGCCGAAAGAGATTTTCCTCAACTTCTTCTTTGTCTACATCCGCGGCTGCACCACCGAGAAAGGCACCGCCATGATGGACGAGTTTATCCAGAAATTCTCATAAAGCCGTCCCATCCCCTCACCCCACATCCCGATGCGCTACCAAGACATTATAGAGAAATATTATATTGCAGACAGCCCGCTCCACCGCCTGCTGCTCGTCCACGGAGAGCAAGTGGCCGACAAAGCCATTGCCATCGCTCGCCGACATCCCGAACTGGGCCTTGACGAAGACTTCCTGCTGCAAGCCGGCATGCTGCACGACGTCGGCATCTTCCTGACCGACGCCCCCGGCATCCACTGCCACGGAACAATGCCCTACCTCTGTCACGGACTGCTGGGCGGCATTCTGCTTCGTCGCGAAGGCTGGCCCGAGATGGCTCGCATCTGCGAACGCCACACCGGCACTGGACTCACCGCCAAACAAATAACGCTCCAGGGACTGCCCCTCATCCCGGCAGATTACCGGCCCGAGACGCTCACCGAAGAGGTGATTTGCTACGCCGACAAGTTCTTTTCCAAAAGCCACCCCGAGCGCATCCGCAGCGTAGAAGACACCGCCAAAAGTTTGGAGAAATTTGGAGAAGAGAGCGTCGAGACCTTCCTCCGATGGGCCGAACGATTTGAATGAGCCACCCGGCAGAAAAGTTAAATTATCCCTGCCAAAGAATGGCTCTCAGAGATTTTTCGTACCTTTGCAAATTGGTAAGACTGAACGGAACATTTTCGCTTGAGAACTAGTATATTTTTATTTCTGACCACGCTGATTATTCTTTGCTTTGCCTCCGCACAAGCAAAGGACGCCCAAGCATTGCCCTATCATACTTATTTGCAAGCAGATAGTGTAAGCGACAGCACAAGCGTTTCAGTCATCCCCGACAGCCTCTTATCCTCTCAAGCAATCGCCACCGACACGCTTGCCACAGACTCCATCGGCAAGACTCTCCGATCTTGATCTGTCCGGCGATGAGTTCAAGGCTGAGTTCAGAGAGCTTGTCATCAGTTATCGCGAAAAGGTAGAAAATAATATAGTAGTGCAAGAAGAAAAAGAAAAGCCCGGGTTTTGACAGCCCCATCGACTACTCCGCCGCCGACTCGCTCGTCTACGACGCCGAAAAAGGCTTTGCCCACCTCTATGGTAGCGCCAAAGTAACCTACCAGGACATGACGCTCGATGCTGCCAAAATCACCATGAACATGGACAGCAGCCTGGTGCATGCCGAAGCCCTGGCCGACACCACCGGAACGCTCCAAGGAAAGCCCGTGTATCGCCAAGGTAGCGAGAGCTACAACAGCGAGAAGATGAGTTTCAACTTCAAGACCAAGAAGGGACAGACTTACACCCTTACATCGGTTAATGGCAAGTTGGTGAAGAAATAATGATAATAATAATAATGGGCGGCCATTTACGACCGCCCATTATTATTATTATCATTTCACAACTATCG
>CALCHR010000009.1 GCA_937901185.1 uncultured Bacteroidales bacterium | reverse complement strand
CCCTGCAGCTGGGCAGACAGACCGCCACCGTGTACTGGAAGGAGGGCTAAGCATGGACTATAAACCGGGCCCGCAGGAGCCGACCCTTTGCTGGGGATGTAAGAACACCAACCGCTTCAAGTGCCCATGGTTTAACCCTGCTGACCCGCAGCCGGTCCCTGGCTGGGTAGCTGAGCCCCGGACCATGTACCGCGGCGAACAGAGCTATCTGGTGCGGGAGTGCCCTAATTTCACCCCGGGAAGGTCGGAGGCAAAGCCCAACCCGCTGAGCATCCCAGGCGTTCGTTACCGCAGGGACACTGGGAAATGGTACGCGACCATCCACTGGCGGAATCGACAGTACTACCTGGGCCGGTTCGACAACCAGCAGGACGCCAGTGTGGCCAGACGCAAGGCGGAGGCCGCAGTGGCAAGAGGCGAGGAGCCTCAGCGCGCAGAAGCCGGCGACGTGTTTGGAGTTTTCCACAGAAAATGGGGCAAATGGGAGGCGCGCATCTATTACCGAGGGAAAACACGCTACCTCGGCTCGTTCGACACCAAACAGGAAGCCGCAGCGGCCAGACGGGCCGCAGAGAAAGCGATAGCAAGGGGCGAGAACCCCTTAAAAAATACGTAGGAGGTAAAAATATGAACAACATCGCATTGACCGTAGAGCTGTGCCAGGAGGATCGCAACCGTCTGGACACGCTCATCGCCGTCGGCCTGGAGCTCTGCAAGAAGAACATCAGCGACGTGGAGCCGGTGGCGCCCGCTGAGACGCAGCAGACGGCCGCAGAAACGGCGAGCGCTCCCACCACTGAAAGTGCCCACCCTGTGGACGCTGTGGCTCCCTGGGGCGAGCCTGTAAGCGAGGCGCCTGCTGAGGAGCCTGCGCGAGAAGTAACCGCCGCAGAGCTGCTGGCCATGGTGCAGAAGCTGGCCGCACCCGGTACCGGCAAGCGGGACAAGGCCAAGGCCATCATAAAGGCATACGGTGCCAAAGTGTCCGACGTGCCCGCTGACAAGCGCGCCGAGTGTCTGGACAAGCTGACCGCGCTGGACCAGGAGGTGGTCGAGTGAGCGGCCACAGTGACAGAGAGCACGCGCTGCTGAGCGCGTCCAGCGCCCACCGCTGGCTGGAGTGCCAGCCGTCTGCTGTAGCTGCAGAGGCCTACCCGCAGCAGGACACTGAGTTCACCCGGGAGGGCACCCTGGCCCATGAGGTGGCGGAGATCATCGCCAGAGGGTCTGTAGAAAATGGGTATTATTCCGTACTGCGCCTGGACGGCCGCGTCTGGCTCCCCGGGCTGGAGGACAAGGTCAAGGACATCACGGAGGAGATGGTCGAGTGCGCGGAAGGCTATGCCGACTATATCGAGGAGCTGATCCACGACGACAGCGCCATGGTGCTGCTGGAGCAGCGGGTGGACTTCTCCCCCTGGGTGCCCGATGGCTTCGGCACCGCCGACTGCATCATCATCCAGGGCACGACCATGGACGTGATCGACTACAAGTACGGCAAGGGCGTGGCCGTGTCCGCGGAGGATAACCCCCAGGAAAAGCTCTACGGCCTGGGCGCCCTGAACGACTACGGCTTCGCCTATGAGATCGAGACGGTGCGGCTGCACATCTACCAGCCCCGCATCAATAACGTCAGCGTGGACGAGCTGAGCGCCGAGACGCTGCTGGCCTGGGGCGAGAGTGTCAAACCGGTGGCCGAGCAGGCCGCGAAGGGCAAGGGCAAGTACAAGGCCGGCGCCTGGTGTAAGTTCTGCCCCCATGCCGGCCGCTGCCGGTCGCTGTCTAAGGTCTGCACCGACTATGTGGAGACCCACGGCCTGCGCGTCAAGCTGCCGGTGCTGGCACCCCATGAGGTGGCCGAGGTGCTGGCCATGGAGCCGCTGGTCTCCCTGTGGCTCAAACGTGTGAAGGACCAGGCGCTGACAGCCATGCTCAACGGTGAGCAGGTCCCGGGCTACAAGGTCGTGGAGGGCAAGCAGGGCAACCGCAAGTGGGTGGATGAGCAGCAGGTAGGGCAACGGCTGGAGAGCCTGGGCTATGACTGGCAAGACATCACCGAGACGAAGCTCCTCTCCCCTGCCGCCATGGATAAGGCCATCGGCAAGAAGAAGGTCGCGGAGCTGCTGGAGGGTATGATCGACCGCAGCCCCGGAGCGCCTACCATCGCCCCGGAAAGTGACAAGCGGCCGGTGTACGACCGAGTGGCCGAGGCCGTGAAAGATTTTTCATAAATAGGAGGATAACGACATGAAAAAGAACCCCGGCCGCAAAGAGCGGCGCCACCTGGCCCATGCCAACCGCGTCCAGAATGGCCGGAAAAGGGCCAAGCTGAACGAGCACGAGCAGAAGATGGCTGCACGCCGCTCCGCTAAGTAAACACCCATTTTTCGCAGAAAATCCGCAAAATTTTAATTAAAAGGAGATAAAAACATGAGCACTAAAGTCGTAACTGGTAAGATTCGTTTTTCTTTCGTCAACATCTGGGAGGCTAAGGAGCCCCAGGGCGGCGGTGAGCCCAAGTACAGCATCACCCTGCTGATCCCCAAGGCCGACACCCTGACCATGGGCAAGATCAAGGCCGCCATGGCTGAGGCCCGCGAGAATTTCTGCAAGCGCAACGGCGCCAACGCCCTGCCCCAGAAGCCTGTGCACACCCTGCACGACGGCGATGGCACCCGCGACAACGGCGAGGACTACGGCCCCGAGTGCAAGGGCCACTACGTCATCACGGTGAGCAGCAAGCAGAAGCCCGTCATCGTAGACAACACCGGCAACGCCATCACCGACCCCGGCGAGGTCTACAGCGGCTGCTACGGTCGCGCCTCCATCAACTTCTACGGCTACAGCAAGAACGGCAAGAAGGGCATCAGCGCCGGCCTGCTGGCCGTGCAGAAACTGCACGACGGTGAGCCCTTCGGCACTGTGGGCAGCGCTGACGACTTCAACGATGGCTACAGCGACGGCGACGCTGACGACTTCATGAGCTGAGGAGGTGCAGAAAATGGCCAATATGTTCAAACTGTCCGACATCAAGGCGGGCTACCTGTTGGTGGTGAAGAACAAGGACACCGCCGAGGGGTTCAACATGACCGTTGTTCCCTCTAAGGGGTGGGACCCCGGCATCCTTGCCCGACTCCTTGGCCTGGACGTCGTCAATACCAATGACGGCGACCTGGCCTGCTGTGGCGGCGGGGAATACTGGCCCCTGGCCTGCTTCAACGACAATCTGGAAAAACGCGAGCCGTTCGTGGTCGTGCG
>CALCHR010000008.1 GCA_937901185.1 uncultured Bacteroidales bacterium | reverse complement strand
AAAGTTTCTTGCGCTTGACACTGTAGTTTCAAGCGCAAGAAACTTTTATGTCAAGTGCTTGAAATTTTTGTATCAAGCGCTTGAAACTTTTGTGTCAACTTATTTAGTACACTACACAAAGACTCTGAAAGAAATAGATTGATGGGGAAATTTGAATTTAACTTATGCATCCGATAAAACATCGTCCATAGGAATATCCCAAGCTGATACGGGCAAAGATTCTACAATTTGGAAATCAAAACATATTCCCAATTTGTAAAGACTGGGAGAAACATTCTTAGCAAGAAAACGATCATAATACCCCTTCCCTCTTCCCAGTCTATTATGCTTATTATCAAATGCTACTCCTGGAATGATAGCCATCCCGATTTCTTCGAAGTTATTAAAAATGGGTCCAACAGGCTCCTGAATGCCATATTTTCCAACAACCATGGCTTCTTTATTTAAGTATTGACGCAGTATGATTTCATCTCCGACAATAACTGGAAGCAATATTTTCTTAGTGCGACACCATTTTTCTAGAAAATTATGAGTGTGAGGCTCGTCTTGTAAAGACCAAAACATCATGATAGTATCACTTTCTATAAAATGGATATTGGATTCTAACTGCTTCATAAGAGCCGCAGATTGATTAAAATATTTATCTACATCCAATAACTCCTTTTTCTTAGAAAGTATATATTTTCTAATGTCGGTCTTGTCTGGCATATATTATGCTTATTCTTTTTTATTAAGAACCTCTATCGCTTTTTTCATCGTAGGGTCAGTCTCGTTGGCAAAAATAGTAGCAGCCTCTGTACCCATAATATCATCTATAATATAAGTGTGAAGATGTGTATTAAGCAGGTTTATAGATTTCTTAATCAATAGGTTTCTTCTTTTGAGACCATTTTTTTCTGCAAAGGAAACAAACTTATTGACAATATCCTGCTTCTTTAAGAACTTAGTTAAGTCGCCTAAGGTCTTAAACTTTTCTATTTTTTTTCGATGCTCATCGGTATATACATAGGCAAATTGGTGCAATAAGCCTTTCATGTAAGCATCTTTGAAATAGGATGTCATACCTATTGTATCTCTAGGAACAAATACATCGGGGACAATTCCTCCTCCACCATATACGGTTCGTCCTAAACGAGTGGTGTATTTTTCTCCACTTGTCTTTATGCTGTCTTGATTATAATACTCTCCATGTTCTGCTCTCAACAATAAGTCTTGCTCATATTGAAACTCATCACCGGGAGTGTATGGCTTTTGAACACATCTACCTGAGGGGGTGTAATATCTAGCTTTTGTGAGGCGTAACATACTGCCATCTCGAAACTCAATAGGTACTTGTACCAACCCTTTTCCAAACGTTCTTCTTCCTATAATGGTTCCCCTATCGTTATCTTGTATTGCACCCGCAAGAATCTCACTGGAAGATGCAGATACCTCATCTACCAGTACAACAATGGGAAGTTGCTGGTATGTACCTCTACCATCACTATTATAATCTTCTCTTGGAGATTTGCGGCCTTCTGTATAAACAATGAGACGGCCTTTAGGTAAAAACTCATTGGCTACCTGGACTGCCGGAGCCATATATCCGCCTAAGTTTCCTCTTAAATCTAGAACTAAAGATGTAAATCCTTGTTGATGTAATCGGGCTAAGGCTGACAAAAACTCCGGGTACGTAGTATCTCCAAAAGAATTGATGCGTATATACCCCGTAGTTTTATTAGCCATATATACAGCATCGATGCTATTGATGGGCACCTCCCCTCGAGTAATAGTGAACATCTGTTCCTCTTTTACTCCTGGACGTATAATTCCAAGTTTCACAACAGAAGATTGAGGTCCCTTTAGGCGTGCCATGGCCTCTTCATTTGTAACTTGCTTCCCTATAAAAGGCTTATCGTCGATAGATACAATTCGGTCTCCGGCTTGAAGTCCCACACTTTCCGAAGGTCCGCCGTTTATTACTCTAATAATACGAGCCGTATCTTTATAAATGAAAAACTGCACACCTATTCCAGAAAAACTTCCTTTCAAATCTTGCATAGAAACATCTACATCTTTTTTTGCAATATATGTAGAATGAGGGTCTAGTTCTTTCAAGATTTGTGGCATGGCTTTCTCGACCAGATCTGAAATATTTACAGTATCTACATATTGGTCATCTATTAAGTGTAGCAATGCATTTAATTTATTTCCGGAGTTACTTATTATATTAAGTCTCTGACCAGAAAAATGATTGGCATAGAAACTACCAAGCAGAAGTCCGACAATGACTCCAAGAGCCACAAATAATGGTACGAATCTATAAATACGACTCTTTTTCATTGATAAAACCTTAGTCTAAATTTAAGAAGGTAACTTCAATACCGGCTCTTTTTAAGAGTTCCTCTCCGTCCGTTAAGCGATATTGTCGGCCATAAATGACTTTTTTTATTCCTGCTTGGATAATCAGTTTGGCACATTCTATGCATGGCGCATCGGTAACATAGAGAGTTGCTCCATCTGAGTTATTTCCGGAACGAGCTATTTTGGTGATTGCATTTGCTTCGGCATGTAGCACATAGGGTTTTGTCAGCCCCTCTTCGTTCTCACATATATTTTCAAAGCCCGAAGGTGTACCATTAAAGCCATCGCTTATAATCATCTTCTCTTTTACGATGAGAGCTCCTACCTTTCTTCGCTCACAATAGGAATTTTCTGCCCATATACGGGCCATCCGTAGATAACGCTTATCTAACTCTAATTGTTTAATATCTTTATTTTCTTCCATGGCTTATACCATTACGTTCCAATAATGCCTCAATACTGGGCTTACGACCTCTAAAATTAACAAATAGTTTCATAGGGTGTTCTGTTCCGCCCTTTGATAGTATATTCTTTCTAAAATCTTCAGCGTTCTCTCTATCAAAAATTCCTTTTTCTTTGAATTTGGAAAACGCATCGGCATCCAACACTTCAGCCCATTTATAGCTATAATATCCGGCAGAATAACCTCCTGACATGATATGTCCAAACTGTACAGTCATACAAGATTCTTCTATTGACGGAAGTAAATAAGCTGAAGACCAAGCTCTTTTCTCAAAAGTCTTAATATCTTCTTCCAAAGGTTGCTCTAATGTGTAGTAAGCCATATCTAATAGTCCAAAAGACACTTGACGCATACAAGCATAGGCGGCATTAAAGTTTCTGCTTTTTATAATCCTATCAATATATTCTTCCGGTATCAGCTCTCCGGTTTCATAATGCCTGGCAAATGTATGAAGAAAATCTTTCTCTGTCACGTAGTTCTCCATAATTTGCGAAGGAAGCTCTACAAAGTCCCAATACACATTAGTGCCTGAAAGAGATTTATAGCTGGCTTTAGAGAAAATACTATGGAGGGCATGTCCAAACTCATGTAAAAAGGTTTCAACTTCTGATAAAGTTAATAGAGCCGGATGGGTTAATGTTGGCTTAGAGAAATTCATGGTAACAGAGACATGAGGCCTACTATCTTCACCAGTCTCTGCTACAAACTGTTCTTTATAATTAGTCATCCATGCTCCTCCTTGTTTCCCTTTTCTAGGATAGAAGTCTGTATACAATACAGCCAGATACTCGCCATTTTTATCTATTACCTCATAAGCAGAAACGTCAGGATGATATACTGGGATGCTGTCGTTCTTTATAAACTTAATGCCATAGAGAGTGGTAGCTAGGCCAAAAACTCCGTCAACTACATTGGATAATTCTAGATATGGGCGAAGAAGTTCCATATCCAAATCATATTTTTCCAATTGTAATTTATGTGAGTAATAAGGAAAGTCCCAAGGCATCATTCTGAACTCCTCCCCCATTAGCTCCTTGGCTTTATGTTCTACCTCTTCTATCTCAGAAACAGCTTTTTCTTTATAAGAGCTTATGAGAGATGACAATAAGTTCTCTACATTCTCTTGCTTCTCAGCCATCCTTCTTTTCAGAACATATTCTGCATAATTCTTATAGCCTAGAAGGTGTGCCATTTTTTGTCGGAGATTTACCAACCTCCTTACAACCTCAAAATTGCAAGAATCTTTCTCTTCGATAGCGCATCGAGTGTTGTAGGCCAAATACATTTTTTTACGCAGTGCCCGATTGTCTGCATAGGTCATAAAAGGAACATAGCTTGGAGCATGCAGCGTAAATATCCAACCCTCAACATTTTTTTCCTTAGCAGTAAGAGCTGCTTGGTCTATTTGACTTTGCGGTAGACCTGCTAGGTCTTTCTCATCTACAAGATGAAGTTCAAATGCATTGGTTTCTTTTAAGACATTCTGTGAAAATCTTAGAGATAATTGAGATAGTTCCGACTTTATTTCTTTCAATTGCAACTTATCTTCTGTTGACAATAAAGCTCCGGCTCGTACAAAGTTTTCGTAAGTCTGTTCTAGCAATCTCTGTTTCTCCCCAGTTAAATTTTTGGAATGCTCAAAAACTTTTTTAATCCTTTCAAAGAGAGGTTCAGAGGTCATAATATCAACACTATGAGTGGCCAACATCGGAGCCATCCTTTGCGTAAGTTCGTCTAGTTCATCATTTGTTTCTGCACTTGACAAATTGTACATCAAAGTTGTTGCATGTTCTAATAGCTCTCCTGAATGTTCTAAGGCCTCTATCGTATTTACAAAAGAAGGCTCTTCCGGATTTTCTATAATTAAAGCAACTTCTCTCTTCTCCAACTCCATACCTTTGATAATAGCATCTTCTATATGTTGAAGAGTTATTTCGGAAAAGGGAAAAGTTTCGTGGGGTGTTTGAAATTTATGTAAAAGAGGATTATTCATAAGTGGGTATACTCTTGTTATTCGGATATATCTTCGTTAAGCTCTTGCAGAAGTCTGTCCATCTCCTCAAACTGCTCTCCCATATTTAGATTCAGATAAACTCGGTATAGCAAAGGAGCCCATTTGCCAGCCTCTTGCGGCTTCATTTCTTTATATTGTTCTAAATATTGGAGCGCCTCTCGATAATAGGTCTTTACTTTTTCCTTAGAAGTTCGATACAAAGAAGAATTGATGTTGGTCGGTATATTTACACCCTTAGCCAGATTACAATAGCATGCTCCTACATTGAAATAGATTTCTGTTGCAGTTGAGTCTTGTGATAGGATTTTTTTAGAGAGCTCAATGCTTTTTTCAAACTCCTTTAAGTTCATAAGTGAGATACTTTTTCCTATCATCAGGACCTTATTCTCCGGGTTCTTTAAGAGTAGAGTGTCGGCTAAGGCCAAAGATTTATCAAACTCCTTTCGCTGGTTGTAATAATCTGCTAGATGAGTAAAGAAGAATACTACCTTAGGATAATTGCGCACACCTATTTCCAAATTATTCTTGAAAGCAAGCGTATCTCTAAGTTCCATAGCTGAAAGAACTAGGGTTTCCAGAACATCTTGACCTAAAGCCGAGTCGGCCAAAGCCTGTTCTTTATAGGTAAACACGGATTGATAGTCTTTTAAGAAGAAAGAACTCTTTAGATACAAGTAAGCGGCATTGTTTATAGCTTTTTCATCCTGAGTTCGTATCCCCCAAATTGAGTTTGAAGGGATGTCTATATATCTTTTGAAAAACTTACGTGCATCTTCAAATTGCCCATTCTTAAAAAACCAACGACCACCGGCATTTAAGTTGGGGTAATACTTGTATAGCAATTTCTGATTTTCTTCCCTAGCTTCAGTCTTTCCCTCTTTACATTCCAGCGAGTCATATTTTAATATATAGTCAATAATCCCTCTCGTTGTATTAAAGAAAGCTATAGTATCATATTTCTGATTTAGGTAGTTCTTCTCATTTTCAGTTTGGTGCAAAGCTAATTGAGCCTCTCTACCGTAAGCATACAAAGCCAATGTCTTTTTCTTCGCCGTATCATTCTCCAATTTCTGAATCAACGACATAGCCTCACTCGCTTTACTATCCTTCAAATATCTTTTTATAGTCTTCAACTCTTTCTGCCCAGACATTGGTAGAAAGAAAAGGAATCCTAATACTATAAATAAAATATGTCTCATATCCCTTGTGTATTGTTTAGTTATTCTTCATCTCACCCATGTGTTCTTTCTCGGACGTAGAGAGGCTTTTTATTGGCATCTATAACTTACTGAAAATCAGTGGTCATTTTTGCCCGTTTCTTAGGTAAAAGCTAGGTAAATTTCGGTAACTACTAAGAAAAATTCGGTAACTACTAAGTTTTCCTAGTAAAGGCCTAAGTTTTTAGAGTTAAATAGTAATCTTTTCCTTACCGTCAATTCAGCCCTCACCACAACCCCTTGTCCATTTTGGCAAAGTTACACAAAAAGCATCATACAAGTGTGTAAAAACCAATTATATTCTATAAAAACAACTTAAATAATGGTGGGGTGATAGAAACTAAAATGTTTCCAGGAACATTTTAGGAAGAATATATCAATACATCTGCATTTTAGATTCAACATATTCTTTTTGTACAGCATCAAAGTTGTTAACAGGAAGGTCCTGTTCAAACGATGATTTCATATTGTACATCAAATTATTACGAACATAGTAGCAAAATTTACTTTTGGGCTTAACAGAACTTGCATCCTTAAACTTAAATTTTCTATCTATGCCATTTGTTATTTTTCTTAGAAAATCCA
Organism: uncultured Bacteroidales bacterium; assembly: GCA_937901185.1. Lineage (GTDB taxonomy): Bacteria > Bacteroidota > Bacteroidia > Bacteroidales > Bacteroidaceae > Alloprevotella. The sequence goes on along the minus strand of CALCHR010000008.1, from coordinate 24,517 downwards.
CTTCCTTACCTATTACATTAAAATAAACATACCCTTCTTCATATATTACATGAACCATAAATCCATATTTGGGAAAGCCTACAAATCTAACATTGATATTCAATTCTTGGTATGTATCAGATTTTACATCTATATTTTCAATTTCCATCCTCCCATTGCTTCTTTGTAATAAATTATTTGTACATGTCTCTGTCAGGCTTTTGATTCTCTCAAAAGAAAGTTCCTTTTCTACATAATCATATTCTATCAAGTCAAAAAGAATCTTTTTAATATAACGAGATGCCTTATACAAACCAATTGGAAGCATAATCAACAAAAAAGTATTCATAAAAATAGCATATGAGCCATGGTATTCAACACCTCTTTTACCAGTATAATGATCAAAATCCCCAGTGAAAAGTTGATTGATTAGTGAGCAATAACCCAATGTAATTACTAATATTAATAATAAGTTTATCCATAAAATATATGAACGAAAGAATCCCTTTATACTTGGATGGAAAATAGAGATTCTCCCTTTTTGAAGTGCACATTCAGCAGGCTGCATATCCTGTTCTTCTCGAAAAAACAACCTGAGAACAAAATCTGCCAAGTTATCTATTACAAACAATAATGCCTTAAAAAAGAAGTTGAAGAATACTCCAAATATTATAATAGTGATAATGAAAAAAATAGTAACAAGAATTTCCATAAAATACACATATCTTTTAGCGGTAAAAATATACGGAATATAAAAATCCAAATAATAGGATTAGATAGCAAGAACATTCTTATATAAAAACTTCGAAGGCTCGCAGTTCTTATCAGGGTTTACCCAATTTTTCCTGTTAGCCTCCGAAGTATTAGTATTCAAATAGGTTTTATTACTCTTAAAAGAGGTTATTAAAGAACGCTATTCTTATATCTATCTGTTAGAAACGGGCATATACCTGAATGTCAAATGTGTTGTAGTGTTTGCCTACAGAGACACTACGATCATCAGTAAATGCATAGTTAGCCTGGAAAATCAAATTCTTTCCCAAAGTATAGTTGGCAGAAATGCCATAGTTTGTTTTTAGAGAAGACCAAGTTTTAGCATCACGATAGCAGTCCCAACGGCCATATATCTTTAGGTCTTTTGTAATGGGAGCGCCCAAAGTGGCATACCAACCATCGCTACGGTCAGGGGCTGCTGCGTTTGTAGCAACTCCACCAACCGAAGACATATACTCACCTCTCAGTGTCCACTTAGATTCGTATTTCATACCAACTCCCCAACGCTTACGCGCTACGCTCTTCAAATCTCCATTTCCAGTATACTTTTCATTGGTATATTTTCCATTCCAGCCAAATCCACCAATAGCAAGGTCCTTAATGGGAGAAATCCAAAGACCACCAATCAAATCTTTGAAGTTGTCTTTATCTGCATGGTTAATTCCCTGTCCATTGAAAAATCCTACTTGATAGTGTAACCAATAGTGTCCATCTTTAGCCTTAAAAAGATCACCCTGAGCCTGGAAACCAAGATCGCGTCCTGAACTCTTATGTTCGCCAATACGGTCATTTATGGAAGCTAGCTTCATAGTAGCTTGTGAGTAAGAACCTAAACCTACGAGCAATGGACTATAGGGGTTTTCGAAACCAAAGGAGCGTTTGAATTGACCCAACTTCAGACGTAGAAAGTCAAATTTCTGCCACTCAACAAAGGCATCTACCACACGAGGACCTTTATCGGGGCCCGGTGCTCCGTTTACTTCCATCTGCAATCTGTAATAGAAATCCTTGAAACAATATCCGTTAAGATATAAACGCACAAAGCGAAGGTCGAATCCTCCATTGGAAGCTTGGCCGGCACGGTCGTTGACAGAATACTTGCCAACGATGTATCCTCCAAACTTAATGCTGGGATCCATTTTCTTAAAAAATTTCTTGGTTGACTTTTCTAATTCAACTTTTGGAGAATTTACTTTTACAGTATCTGTTTGTGCTGATATTGGGATTATGCCTAGCATTCCCAGCACAAATACGAGCAATAATTTTTTCATAAAATATGTTTTTAAGTGTTATAGAACATGCAAAAGTAAATATAAAATACTTATATACCGAAGAGTTTCTATAAATTTGTACCCATTATGGAAAGATTCTGTAGAAAGAGACTATGTTTAGCCTTTCTGATGGCGATTTTTTTATTGTCTTCCGAATGGCAAACCACCTATGCTTTGGCCTACGATATAAAGACTGATAGCATAGAAACAAGCTCAGACTCGATTCAGACTAAGCAAAACATAGTACGCAAAGTTTTCAACTACTTTGCGAATGCCAACAAACCTGGTGATTATCGGAAATTTAACTTCGGAATCCTGCCCGGTCCCCACTATTCTTCTACAGACGGATTTGGTATTGGAATTATTGCTACAGGTACTTATTCCCTAGATAAAACGGACTCTATTCTACCTCTCTCCAATGTATCTATTTATGGAGATTTTACAACTAAAGGAAAAGTAAATATAGGAATCAGAGGTTCTAATATTTTCAAGAAAGAGAAGTATAGACTAGACTATAGAATAAAGACCGAACTTTGCCCAACTGATTTTTGGGGAATTGGCTTTATAGAAGCAGACAATGATGCCAACGAGACATCTTATAAGAATGTACAAATAGAAGCCATGGGGCGATTTATGTTTCGCATTGCACCTAAAACTTATTTAGGACCTATTGCGAATTTCAAATACATGAGTGCTAAAGATATCTCTGAGAAAGAATCCCTACGCTTTGAAGGCCTGGAAAGAAAAGTTGGTACTACATCTGTTGGCCTTTCTTTTACCTACGACAGCCGAGATTTTATGCTGAATGCTTATAAAGGTTGGTTTATACAGTTAGATCAAAGTTTTACCCCATCATTCTTAGGCAACGATTATACATTTATCTCTACAGAGCTGACTGCTGCCACTTATGCAAAATTATGGAAAGGAGCTGTATTGGCCACTGAGGTACACACATTATTAAATTATAATGGGACACCTCCTTGGTGTATGTTGAGCAAAGTAGGTTCAAGTTATAGAATGCGCGGATACTATGAAGGAAGATACAGAGATAACAATATAGTAGAAGCCCAATTGGAACTTCGCCAAAATATAAAAAAGCGCCATGGCATAGTGGCATGGGTTGGAGCAGCCCAAGTATTTTCAGATTGGAATAAATGGCGTGGTTCACATATCCTGCCCAATGCCGGAGTTGGCTATCGCTGGGAATTTATGAAACGTGTAAATATTCGAATAGATTATGGCTTCACCCGAAATGGTGGTGGACTCATATTTAATATCAATGAAGCATTTTAATAGAGTAAACTACAACATCACATATATATGAAACTAAGACACCTTGCTATTACTTTACTTTCCTCTAGTGCATTCTATATGCAAGCCATTCCTTATTCTATGGAATATCTTAATCAGATAGAAACCACTGGAAATGAGAAAATAGAATTTATTAAATACGGAAACTTTGACCAATGGCTTACACGCAATATTAAAGAAAGCGGGATAATTGGCGGCGCCACAAAAACTCTATACGAAATTGCTCCTACACAAACTTGGAACGATAATCGTGCCTACACTGCACAAGGAGGATCGCCTTGGGCTACATCAAACGTATTAGCAAAGGTGGCCGGTATCACGAAAACCAACACATCTGTCTACAAAGAGGCAAGACCCGGCCATGGATACTGCGCAAAACTATACACTCATGTAGAAAAATGTGTAGTACTTGGCATTGTTAATATCAAAGTACTCGCTGCTGGTTCCATTTATTTAGGACAGACTCAAGAACCAATTACCGGCACTTCTAATCCAATGAGTAAACTAGATGCCGGAATTCCTTTTACAAAGAAACCTCGCTACCTTTGTTTTGACTATAAGGTGAAACTCTCCGGAGAGCCTAACCGAATCCGCCAAACAGGTTTTAGTAAAGTGTCAACGGTAAAAGGTATGGATATGCCGGACTGTATCCTTTATCTTCAAAAGCGTTGGGAAGATGAAAAAGGTAATATCTACGCCAAGCGTATAGGTACATTGGTAAAGCGTTTTACTAAAAATAGTGATTGGACCAACAATGCTCGTTTTGAAATTCACTACGGAGATATTACCCAAAAAGATTTCTATAAATCCTATATGGGTTTAACTACAGGAGATGCCACCAAATATGCTAAGAATAGTAAAGGAAAAATTGTAGAGGTTAAAGAAGTTGGTTGGGGTTCTCCGTTAGACACTCCAACTCATCTACTTTTGCAATTTGATAGTAGCTATGGAGGGGCTTATGTAGGCAGTATTGGTAATACTCTCTGGATTGACAACGTACGTTTTATCTATTAAACGAAAATGAAGATAGCATACCAATTCAAAGGTATGAAAATGGAAAAGGTTATTCAAAATAAGCCAAATAGTTCATGTGCCCCTAATTGTATATGGGATTCATCAAAAGACTTTCTTGATAATTTCAAAGAGGGAATTAGCTATGATAAAATAAAAGAATTGCGTAGAAAAGAATTTTTGAATACCATCGAGCTAGTTAATAATGGTTTCTATCTTACTGAAAATGGGAAAAAAGTAGCAATTAAAGAAACTGGCAAAATGGTTTCGGAGACAAAATTCTATTCACATAAATTTGATGTCAAAGATATCCCAACAATAATTGGTGAAACTAAAATAGACGTTATAAACTCTGATTGTTTAGAGGAAGGTATCAAACTTTTAGACGCAGGATATAATCCCGCAATATTAAACATGGCAAACCGCCAGAATCCTGGAGGAGGTGTTAGGAATGGTGCTGGAGCTCAAGAAGAAACAATATTCCGTAGAACAAATATATTTCGCTCTTTATACCAATTCACAGCATATGCTGAACAATATGGAATCCATAAGTCTCCATACCAGTATCCAATGGATAGAAATTTTGGTGGTATCTATACTCCAATTGTTACAATTTTCAGAGAAGATGAAAAGAGAGGGTATAAACTAATGGAGAAACCAAGAGAAATTGCAATCATTTCTGTTGCTGGTATAAATAAGCCACAATTAAATGCGAACGGATTGATTGAGGATTTCTTAATTGAACCTATCAAAAATAAGATTCGTACAATTTTCCGTATAGGACTAAAACACGGCCATGACTCTTTAGTACTTGGAGCTTTAGGATGTGGAGCATTCTGTAATCCTCCTCGACATATCGCAAAATTCTTTAAGGAAGTATTGAATGAGAAAGAGTTTATCAATAAATACCGATATATAGTATTTGCAATTTTAGAAGACCATAATTCTTATAGGAATCATAATACTGAAGGAAACTATCTACCCTTTAAACAAGAATTTCCTTAAAAATCTAAAGAGGATTTAGAATAACTCCTAAATCATTGAATCTTGGCTTAAGAATGTTAAGAGATCGGCTACTACGAAACTACTACCACCAATAAAAATAAAATCAGAAATAGTTGCATTATTGTAAGCTTCAAAATAAGCCTCTCTCACAGAAGAAAAACACTGCCCACTCAATTTATATTCTTTAGCCTTTTCCGCCAAGGTTTGTGCATTCATTGCTCTTTTGACAGATGCTTGCGTAAAATAATAAAAAGCATGTTGTGGTAAAAGTTTAAGCACAGAATCTATGTCTTTATCTTCTGCCATTCCAAAAACGATATGCAGTTTTCCACTTTGATATGCTCCCAATCGCTTAGACAGATATTGCCAGCCACCTTCATTATGACCTATATCACAAACAATCAATGGATTATGTCCTAGCATCTGCCATCTTCCCATTAGGCCCGTCAATGAACATACATTCTTAAATCCTTCCATCACTGCAACTCTATCAAAAGGAAACTCTTGCTTGATTATAGCTAGAGCTGCTAAGATTGTTGCGGTATTCTTTATTTGACAATCTCCTATAAGTTCTCCGATTATCCGACCATAAGTTTTGGTAATATATTCACGTTGCCAACTATCTGTTTCGCTTGAAGATAATATTTCTCCTTCATCTTCTGCAAAAACGATATGGGCTCTTTCTTGTGAAGCTTTCTCTAAAAATACAGGCTTTGTTTCCTCTGTAGTTTCACCAATCACCACTGGTATTCCCCCTTTAATAATACCAGCCTTTTCTTTAGCTATCTGGGAAAGAGTTTCTCCCAAAAATTGAGTATGATCGCTACTGATATTTGTTATAATAGATACAATTGGAGTTATAATATTTGTACAATCTAATCTTCCTCCGAGTCCTACTTCAACAACAGCTATATCAACTTGTTCATCAGCAAAATATTTAAATGCTAGAGCTGTGGTAATTTCAAAGAAAGAAGGATGTAGTGGCTCAAAAAAAGCTCGCTCTTGTTGTACAAAATCAACCACATAATGCTGAGGAATTTTTTCACCATTTATTTTAATTCTTTCTCTGAAATCTACAAGATGAGGAGAAGTATATAATCCCACTTTATAACCAGCAGATTGTAACACTGCGGCTATAGTATGAGCGCAGGAACCCTTACCATTGGTTCCTGCGACATGTATAGTTCTAAAAGTTCTATGAGGATGAGAAAAGTGTTCATCCAGAGATAAAGTATTTTCTAGTCCTTCTTTATACGCTTTACCTCCAACATTTTGGAATAATGGTGTACGTTTATATAAATACTCTATCGTTTCTTTATAATCCATTAGTTAAAATAAGAACGGAATGTTTTGAATATCTTATCTTTTATGGACTGTGTCCCCTTCAAATGGTCACTATCCTTCATCTTCTCAAAAGCATTTTTTTCCTCTTTAGAAAGTGCTTCTGGTATATACACACTGATATTAACCACAATATCACCTTTACCATAGCCATATCCCTGAACGGCAGGTAATCCCTTTCCTCTAAGGCGAAGCGCGGTTCCTGGTTGTGTTCCTGGTTCAATCTTAATACGAGCTTTACCATCTATGGTAGGAACTTCTACAGTATCTCCCAAGACAGCTTGTGGTATTGTCAACAATAGATTATATATCAAGTCATTCTCATCACGTAACAGTTGGGGATGAGGTTCTTCCTCTATCAGTACTTGTATATTTCCTGGGATACCATTGTGTTTGGCAGCATTTCCTTTTCCAGGAACATTAACAACCATTCCATCTGAAACACCTGCCGGAATCTGGATTTCTACTATTTCTTCACCGCTAGTTACGCCTTCTCCACCACAAGTCTTACATTTATGCTTAATAATCACACCTTCTCCGCCACAAACAGGACAAGGTTCTTGCGTCTGTACCATACCTAAGAAACTACGTTGGCTTCGTAGCACATATCCTTGTCCTCCACAAGAAGTACAAGTTTCGGTCGAAGTACCTTTTTCACAACCAGAACCTCCACAAGAAGTACAAGTAATATTTTTTTTAACCTTGAATTTCTTAGTTGTACCATTTGCTATTTCAGACAAGTTAAGTTTTACCTTAAGTCGCAAATCGCTTCCTTTATATTGTGGTCTTCTTTGTCTACCTCTTCCATATCCATGACCAAATCCTCCAAAACCCATTTCTTCAAAAATATCTCCAAAATGAGAGAAGATGTCATTCATGTCCATACCTTGGCCAAATCCACCAAATCCACCGGTTCCTTCTACACCAGCTTTTCCAAATTGGTCGTAACGGCTACGTTTGTTAGGGTCACTCAGAACATCGTAAGCTTCTGCTGCTTGCTTGAATTTTTCCTCTGCATCCTTCTTTTCTTCCGGACTTTTACCTTCCCATCTATCAGGATGCCATTTTACGGCAGTCTTCTTGTAAGCACGCTTTATTTCATCTTGTGTAGCATTGCGTTCTACACCAAGAATTTTATAGTAGTCAAATTCTTCAGCCATTTCTTTTATATATTATTGTCCAACCACTACCTTGGCATGACGAATCACTCTTTCATTTAGCATATAGCCCGTTTGAACACAGTCTATAATCTTATTTTTCTGTTCTTCTAATTCTGTCGGAATTAAAGCGATGGCTTCATGAAAATCGGTATCAAAATCTTTATTATCTGTATCTATTTTCTTTAGGCCTTGTTGTTCTAGGGTTTTAAGAAGTTTACTTACAATCAACTCCACACCTTCTTTAAGTCCTTCTATATCCTCAGATTTTTGAATATTATCTTGGGCTCTTTCTAAATCATCAAGCACAGGCAACAAACTGGACAAAACTTTCTCTCCACCATTCAATATTAACTCTGTCTTTTCTTTGATAGTTCGTTTGCGGAAATTATCAAATTCTGCCACTTGTCGCAGATATTGATCTTTTAAGGCTGCAATTTGTTCTTCAGCCTGTAAAAGTTTTTCTGCATCAGAAATTTCTATATCAAATTCCTTTGACTCTTGGTTTGCTTCCTGCACATTTTCGCCAGTTTCAACCTTTGTTTCAAGTTCTTCTTGTTGGTTCTTTTGTTCTTCCATTGTCATATTTATTCTTTTATTGCATTACATATTTCTCATTGCAAAAACTATACCATTTCTAGTATTTACAATAATTATAATGCATACAATTGTTCTTTAAGTTCCTTCACACGCTCATCGCGAATGTAGTCTTCATAGTTCATCAGTTTATCAATAGTACCATTGGGGGTAAGTTCGATGATACGATTTGCCACAGTGTTGATAAACTCATGGTCATGACTGGAGAATAAAATATTACCCTTAAACAATTTCAAATTATTATTAAAAGCTTGGATGCTTTCCATATCCAAATGGTTGGTGGGGGTATCCAAAATTAAGCAGTTGGCATTTCTTAATTGCATACGAGCTATCATACAGCGCATTTTTTCACCTCCGGAAAGCACACTAACCTTCTTCAATATATCTTCATCCTTAAATAGCATACGTCCTAAGAAAGCTTTGAAATACACCTCATTGCCTTCTCCATATTGACTAAGCCAATCAAGCATATTAAAGTCAGTATTGAAGAAGTCAGTATTATCTAATGGCAAATAAGCCGTAGTTATGGTCACGCCCCATTTATACGAGCCTCGTACAGGATTAGCCTTGCCATTTATAATTTCAAATAAAGCTGTCATGGCACGTGGGTCACGACTGAGGAATACAACCTTTTCGCCTTGCTCCACATTAAAGGTAAGTTTATCAAACAACACTGTGCCGTCTTCAGTTACGGCTTTCATATCATTAACCTCTAAAATCTGGTTTCCAGGTTCACGCTCCATAGAGAAAATAATGCCTGGATATTTACGAGTTGAAGGTTTGATTTCTTCCACATTCAGTTTCTCCAACATCTTTTTGCGGCTAGTGGTCTGTCTGCTTTTTGCCACATTGGCAGAAAATCTTCTGATAAATTCCTCCAATTCTTTACGCTTTTCGTCAGCCTTCTGTTTTTGGTTCTGAGCTTGTCTTAAAGCCAATTGACTTGATTGATACCAGAAGCTGTAATTACCTGAGAATAAAGTAACTTTACCAAAATCAATATCTACAGTATGTGTACATACTTGGTCTAAGAAATGTCGGTCGTGACTTACGACCAAAACAGTATGCTCAAAATTTCCAAGATATTCTTCTAGCCACTCCACAGTCTCCAAGTCCAGGTCATTGGTAGGCTCGTCCAGCAAGAGGTTGTCAGGCTCGCCAAAAAGAGCTTGTGCCAACATGACACGCACTTTTTCCTTACCGGAAAGTTCGCCCATCATTTTTTGGTGCAAAGCCTCTTTGATTCCCAAACCGCTCAAGAGAGTTGCAGCATCATTCTCTGCCGTATATCCACCAATTGTAGCAAACTTATCTTCTAGTTCTGCCACTTTAATACCATCTTCATCTGTAAAATCTTCTTTGGAGTATAGTTCATTACGCTGTTGCATAATATCCCACATAACAGTATGTCCCATCAATACAGTATCAAGCACCGTGCATTCATCATACTTAAAGTGGTCCTGACTCAAAACAGACAAACGCTCACCTGGTCCCATTTCCACAGAGCCTTTAGTTGGTTCCAATTCTCCGGAAATAGCTTTTAGCAAAGTTGATTTACCAGCACCATTAGCTCCAATGATACCATAGATGTTACCATTTGTAAATTTCATATTTACATCCTGATATAAAACGCGCTTGCCAAACTGAATGGCCAAATTTGATATGGTTATCATAACTATACTTTATTTTTCTGATTAAACTTATTTCTTAAAGTTACTTTTCTTTGAACTTACTAGTAAAAAAAGGATTGACTTTCTTTCTTCCAGAAAATCAACCCGTCTTATTGTCGGGGTGAAAGGATTCGAACCTTCGACCCCCTGCTCCCAAAGCAGGTGCGCTAACCGGACTGCGCTACACCCCGTTGAAAAATTCGATGCAAAAGTAATACTTTTTTTTATAATAGGCTATATGCAAAAGGCATTTTTTTAATATTTCTTAAATAGAAAATATATCTCAAAAAAATATACCAATAAGCCAATGGTACCTTTTGCAGTTTACCTCCCACCCTAAATGCATTAAATCCACATTTGTAACTAGCTAATAATCAGACTACATTTAAGGCATTTCTTAGGTAAAAGCTAGGTGAATTTCGGTAACTACTAGGAAAATTTCGGTAACTACTAGTTTTTCTTAATAAAGGCCTAAGAATTCGACAGACAATATATTCTTAATTTAGCCCCTTAATTCACTCCCTTAAAATCGCCTCTCTTTAATATTTTCGAAGTCATTTTCTTACCCATCCTAATATTTTTATGTAAGTTTGCATTCAAAGAAACATTTAGAACTATCATTTATGAAACTTTCAAAACTCTACACCACACTTTGCTACTCATTCTTATTGATAACTGCAGCATGCTCTGACGATGAAGAACCTATATTGAAGCCTCAAATACCTTCAAGTGGAGAATCAAAGCTATTGAGCATCACGCACAATGGTAATGCCAATGAATGCTTTGACTGGACCTTTGCATACAACCAAGATTGGTTGGTAAAGGCTGAAGGAACAAACTACACTTCTATGATGCCGATTTCATATACCAGCAATATTTCTTATCACCCCAATAGCATCAGCATCAAAAATTCTGGTGATAGAGCTATGAAAGTAACCTTAAATGCTGTAGGCCTTATAGAACAAATGACCGTAAATACCGATGAATATCAATTTCATTATCAAGATGGTAGATTGGCTGGATGGAACAAAAAATTTAATGATGAGAATTTTGGAGCTAACAAATACAATACCAAAGCTTCTATCAACTATGATGCCCAAGGTAACCTTTCAACCATCAGATATGAAATGGAAGAAAATGCTCCCATTCTGATTCAACTAACAGCTTCAAATGAGCTAAACGATAATGGTTTGCTTCCTGAAACCATATCTAAAGAATTTGGTCTTCTAGGATTTGAGCATTTATACTACGCTGGTTTATTTGGTCGCCCCACAAAGAATCTTGTTGGGAAAATAAAGATTAGCGGCTATAAAGACAATGAAAAAAACACTACTGTGGAATTCAAATATTACAGAGATGATAAGAGCCAGAATATCACACTCTGCAATTATAGCTATATGGGGAAACAAGCATCGGTAGTTTATACTTACGAAGATAGCAAAAAATAACCTCTCACAATAATATTATATATGCTAGGTCTAGATGAAGTAGATTTGGAACAAAAATGTACAAATAGTTCGTTTGTACTATTTCGCTTTCCTCAATCTACAGAATTCTATATTGGATATCAAAAGGATGCTCCAAAGACGTACCTCAATCTTACAGCTATAAAAGAAACAAGAGGATTCCTGATAGCTCCTTTTTTTCCCACAGCAGAAACTCCATATATATTATTAGATAAAATAAATATATCCACATATTCTCTACCTAAAGAACATTCCGAAACCCTAAAGAATGGAGAGGTCACTTGTAACGGGAAAAGCCTATATCAGCAGGCGTTTAGAGATATACATCAAAAACTGGCAGAACATGCTTATAAGAAAATTGTATTAGCCAGGAAAGAAGAAATTAAGCTACAAGAATATTCTATATTAAATATTTACAACCTTTTTCTTAAAGCCTGCAAAAGTTATCATCATAGCTATATTGCATTATGGTATACTCCCCTTACAGGTTTCTGGATTACAGCAACTCCGGAACTGTTACTTAGCCAAGAAAATATCCACTGCCAAACTATGGCTCTAGCCGGAACCATGTCTGCAGATAATAAGAAATTTCTACAGACCGACAATTGGAGCGAGAAAAACAGAAAAGAGCACCTTTATGTTACTGAATTTATAGAAGAGCAACTAAGTCCATACGCAATAGATCTACAAAAGACGGATACATACCCTATACAATATGGTAAAATTATCCACTTGCGAACAGACTTTAAGTTTCAAATGAAACTACCCTACTCTTCTTTAGACCTCATTGGTCAACTTCATCCCACCCCCGCTATCTGCGGAACCCCCACAGATAGAATCCAAAAAATCTTGCTGCAGCATGAACAAATAAACAGAAAATACTATGCTGGATTTAGTGGGCTTATTGATAATGAATCTACAAAATTTTATGTAACCCTTCGCTGTATGAATATAGTTAATAACCAAGCTACACTATATGCTGGCGGAGGTGTCTTAGCAGAGAGCAAGGAAAGGGATGAATGGGAAGAGACGGAGCGGAAATTAAATACCATGCGAGAATTGTTTGAGAAGTAAAAAGATGTTCTGCGATAAGAAAAATATAAATCTTCTGACAGCATATCTCATAGAGTATGGAATTAAAAATGTTGTTGTATGCCCTGGCTCACGCAATGCGCCCATTATACACAATCTGCATAACCATTCATATTTTAAGCTATACCCTGTTACAGATGAGAGAAGTGCTGCTTTTGTTGCAATCGGCATAAGCATTGCAACTCAGAGTCCGTGTGCTGTCTGTGTGACTTCTGGAACTGCTTTATTAAACACATTGCCTGCTGTTGCTGAAGCTTATTATCGACATACCCCCCTACTTATCATCTCTGCCGATAGGCCTCCTGAACGAATCGGCCAGCTAGATGGACAAACTTTGATACAAAACAAGGCTTTAGAGCCTTACGCTTATAGTACGCAATTATGTGAGCCAACAGATGCTGCAGAAGAAAAAGAATGTATCTTCCAGATAGAAAAAGCATTAATTGCTCTTACGGAAAATGGAATACAACCTGTACACATCAATATTCCTATCTCCGAACCATTATTCCAATTTGTATCTCCATCTCTTCCAAAAGTTTCTGTTCACCAAAAGACTCCCATAGAGAACAATGATACCACAGAATTAGACAATACAGATATTGATACTATAAAAAAAGCCCAACTTCCGGTTCTCATCATGGGGCAATTTGATTTTCAAGAATTGCCCTACGAAGAACTTGACAAGAATCAACAACTACTTGTATTACCAGAAATTGTAGCCAATACTTCACTATCTTGGAGAACCACCCTATGGGAAGAACTTTTTAATAAATTGAACCTACAACCAGATGTTGTTATTCATATTGGTGGCAACATGGTAAACAAGCAATTGAAACTTCAGCTACAGGCTTCTATGCAATGTAAGGTAATCAGAATTGAACCAGGAAAAGATTCTCCAGACACATTCAAACACCTTGAAAAGGTTATCAGGAATAAAGAGTTACCCATATTAAAAAAACTACAAGAAATCCTACCATCAAACAAAAATGTAGCTTCTGCTCAAAGAGTTTTGGATAGATTAAAAGAGCAACTTGTAGAGAAAAACGGATATAAACTAACTAAATTTTCAGATCTTGGGATTATGCAGATGATTTCCCAAAATCTATTAAAATTAGAAGATGAGTATGCTCTTCATTTAGCTAATAGTTCTTCCATACGCAATGCCACCTATTTTTTCACAAGTAAGGAACAAAAAATATATTGCAATAGAGGAGTAAATGGAATAGAAGGCTCTTTATCTACGGCTGTGGGGTATTCATTAGCATATAAAGGTAAGGTATTTATTTTTATAGGGGATTTAAGTTTCTTCTATGACAATAATGCTCTATGGAATAACATGCTAACAGAGAATTTACGCATCATACTATTCAATAACGGTGGCGGACAAATATTTAAAAGGCTAAAAGGTCTAGATTCCAGTCCTGCTCTTGACCATTATATTGCAGCCAATCATACATACACAGCCAAAGGTATTGCTGAAAGTTATAATATTGAGTATTATTCTGCTCAAAGCTATAATGAATTATCTAACCATCTACCCCGTTTAATAAAAAATAACAATCTGCGTCCTATTCTTTTGGAAGTTTTCACCAACCAAACAGATAATGAGATTGACCTAAAAAATATACACACATTTTATCAACAATTAATCATAGAATAAAACTTATATGGAAAGAGTTTGGGAGAATATCAAATCTTATAAAGAAATCAAGTTTCAATTTTATAATGGTATAGCTAAGATAACAATCAATCGTCCTCGTTACCATAATGCATTTACTCCACTTACAGTTAAAGAAATGAGCGAAGCTCTTACCTATTGTCGAGAGGAACAAAACATAAGTATAGTAATTCTTACTGGTGCTGGAGAAAAAGCCTTTTGTTCCGGAGGAGATATGAATGTGAAAGGTCGTGGGGGATATGTAGGAAATGATGGGGTGCCACGCCTTAATGTACTTGATGTACAAAAACAAATTCGCACACTTCCTAAGCCTGTAATAGCCATGGTTAATGGGTATGCGATAGGTGGAGGCCATGTTCTTCACCTTATGTGCGACCTTACAATAGCCTCAGAAAATGCAATCTTTGGGCAAACTGGTCCACGAGTTGGATCTTTTGATGCAGGTTTTGGAGCATCTTATTTAGCCCGCATCGTTGGACAGAAAAAAGCTAGAGAAATCTGGTTTATGTGCAGAAAATATACAGCTCAAGAGGCTGAAAGAATGGGAATGGTTAATAAAGTAGTACCCATGGAACAACTGGAAAATGAGGTTGTATTATGGGCTGAAGAAATGATGCTCCATTCTCCATTAGCTTTACGTATGATTAAAGCTGGACTAAATGCAGAACTAGATGGACAAGCTGGCATACAACAACTTGCAGGAGATGCAACCATGCTATATTATATGCTTGACGAAGCTCACGAAGGAGGAAAAGCATTTTTAGAAAAACGAAAGCCTGACTTTAAAAAATTCCCCAAACTACCTTAAAGGTTGATTTTATCTAAATAGATGGAACTAAGAACAAAAATAATTCCTCGACAACTCCAGTTCAAACATCCTGCAAAAACTTCACGTGGGATTTATCTAAACAAACAGGTCTGGTATGTCATTGTAAGCGGGACTGATAATGGAAGATCCTTTTTAGGAATCGGAGAATGTGCCCCCTTATATGATTTAAGTCCCGACTTCACAAAAAACTATGTAAGCCATCTACAATATTTTTGCAAATCTCTAGAACGTAATGGTGGAGAACTTAATATTGAAGAACTAAGGGCATTCCCTTCTATTCTATTTGGGTTAGAAACAGCGATGCTTTCTGCTAAGGCTTCTCTAAAAGGAGACTACCTTAAACTTTATAATACTTCTTTTTGCAACGGACTTAGCAGTATCCCTATAAACGGACTCGTTTGGATGGGAAATTTTGAAGAAATGCAGCAACGAATTGATGAGAAACTTACAGATGGATATACATGTATCAAACTTAAAGTAGGAGCTATAGATTTTGAAAGCGAAACGCGACTCATAAAAAAAATCCGCGAGCGCTACAGAGAAGAAGACATATCAATTAGATTGGATGCTAATGGAGCTTTCTCAACAAACGATGCTTTGTACAAACTACAAACTCTTTCAAAATGGGGTATCCATAGCATAGAGCAACCCATTCCAGCTGGATATTGGAATAAAATGAGCGAACTATGCAAAAAATCTCCTATCCCTATAGCTTTAGATGAAGAACTCATTGGGATTAACTCTTTAGAACAAAAAAAATCTCTACTAAAAGAAATAGCACCTCATTATATTATTCTGAAACCAACGCTACATGGTGGTCTCTGTGGTGCAGAAGAATGGATATCCGAAGCATCCCAAAGAGGTATATCCTATTGGGTAACAAGTGCTTTGGAATCAAACATAGGACTTAATGCTATTGCATCCTGGTGTAGTCAGCCTAATATACTTACCCCTACACCACAAGGATTAGGTACTGGACAATTATTTACGACCAACTTTACAGAAACACGTCTTAATCTCAAAAATGGCCAACTTTGGAATGGGAGTGAAGATGATAGAGCTTTTAATCAATCGGTAGCTAATTGGATAGAAGAGTGGAAAAGTTTTTCTCCTACGACCACTCTTTATACATCTGGTTCAACAGGAGCACCTCATGCTTTTAATGCCGAAAAAAGAAGGATGGAAACAAGTGCCCAAACTACCATTAAAGCTCTACACCTATCCCCAGGAAACACAGCTTTATTATGTCTTCCTGTAAACCATATTGCAGGAAAAATGATGGTAGTCAGATCTATTATAGGAGGACTTAATCTAATTATAAGAAAGCCTACATCTCGTCCTTTGAAAGAGCTACGTAAACCTCCGCATTTTGCAGCCATGACTCCAATGCAGGTTTGCGAAAGTTTATGCCACACAAAAGATAAAAGGCTGCTACGTGCGATTCATACCCTTTTAATCGGAGGTGGCCCCATTTCTCCTACATTGTATGAAGTCCTCAAAGATTTTCCTGGAGAAGTTTGGTGTAGTTATGGAATGACTGAAACACTTTCTCACATAGCGCTACAACGTATCAATGGAAAAGATGCTTCCCTTGGTTATATCCCACTAGAAGGTGTTAATGTCCAACTTTCAGAGAATGGATGTTTAGTAATAGATGCTCCACATATATGTAAAGAATCTATTACCACTTGCGACTTAGCCCATATCTTTCCAAACGGTAACTTCCAAATATTAGGGCGTATTGATAATACAATATGTAGCGGAGCTTTGAAGTTTCAAATAGAAGAGCTAGAAGCTAAACTAAGTAATCTGCCTATACCTATTCTTATAACAGCAATCCCTCATGCCAAACTTGGTGAAGCTATCACTCTTATTTACGAAGGTAGTTCTACTAATGAAGCAACAATCAAAAAATATTGTCAAGAACAACTAACACGATATGAACAACCACGCCACTACATTTGTGTCCCCCAACTCCCACGTACAAAAAATGGCAAACCTGCTCGAAAAGAAGCAAAACGTATAGCTCTTGAAAGTATAAAGACAACCTAAAATTATGTCCCTCTTTATTCTTGTTTAGAAAAGACCATAGAGGAAGGTATTTTAACAAGTTTACGATTAACAACTCGCTTAACAGAATTTCCTCCTATTGTTTGGTATAAAAAAGTAGAATCTGAGATTTGCTTAAAAAGAATCGTCTGAGTGTCAGAACCTTGGTCATTAGAGAAACGAAGTTCTAATTCTTGATTTTTTATTTTACTATATGTGAGTAACCAGATACCATAAATATCACCACACATATATCCAGGAGTAGCTCCTAAGAAATCATAGCCAGGTACAATAAGACTTTTCCCTTCAAGATCTAAATATAACTTTACTTTGTTTTCTGTATTAATAAAAGTCCCCTTGAACACCTCTTCTTTTTGGGCAGAAAGACTTGATACTATCGAACATAGTATGAGGATAATAAAAAAACGAAAGAAAGGCATAATCTTAAATTTAGAATTATTCTTCTACACTAGTACGGAATATAATCGTAGTCGCACCTAAAGTAATAACTGCACCTTCTTCAATATTTATAGTACTTTTAGGACCAAGAATTTCATCTTCATAAAAAGTTCCTGTATTAGAACCTGCATCACGCAAGACAAATTGGTAACTTCCTTCTGAAAGAGGTCTTACGGTTATAATACAATGAGATGTATCAACGCTCGGGTCTACAGTCTTAAATGCAGCATTAGCTGAAGTTCCCTTTACAAAACGCCCTACAACATTTTCCCCTTCATACAGAGGTATCTCTTGCTTAAAATGAAATGCATTTTCTACTACAATAAGACGACCTGCAATTTTCGTTTCCAATTGCTCTTCATTTGCCGCAACTGCTGCAGGAATACGTATACGAAACTGCTTACTACAAGCTGGGCATTCAAAAACTAAGACCCTACCTGGAGCATATAATTTTTCGTCAAAGATGATTGCCTCGTCGCATTTAGGACATCTGATGCGCTTCATATAAAAGAGTGATATAAAATATGTGTAAGGCAAAAAAGTTATCGCAGTTTCATAACCCAAGCTTGAGAGAAAGGAGAATCTCCACTACGCTCACGCAATGCACGATAAGCCTGACTTTCATCTGGATAGAAACCATAAACTACTCTTACCATGGTATGTGTCATATGCACAGAAGCATCGTCATATCCTTTATCATGCAACTGATTTACATAATCTGAAGCACGTTGTTTGGTAATTGCACTAGCTAAAACTATAGTATAACAAGGAGCAGCTTCTTCTTTTACACTTTTATCTATCTGCTCCAAATTATTTGACAAATCAGCAGCAGAAGATGGAACGACCTTGTTCCCCACTCTATTTATACTACCAAAAACAGCAAGATTCTCTGTCGGAGTATTAACATCTA
The DNA here is from genome assembly GCA_937901185.1 of uncultured Bacteroidales bacterium. Classification (GTDB taxonomy): domain Bacteria; phylum Bacteroidota; class Bacteroidia; order Bacteroidales; family Bacteroidaceae; genus Alloprevotella. The sequence continues at coordinate 5,918 of CALCHR010000008.1, read as the reverse complement.
TAGCTGTAGGAACTGCCCATATAAAGTAGAACAGAATAGCAACAACTGCTGCTGATATATAGTTAACTAGTTCGCGATTTACCCTAAACGTAAAAGCATATTCTTTATCGCGACTTATGGTTTCTTTAATTTCTACTTCTTCGCTAGTATTAAGTTCTAGAGTCTTTTCCTGTAAAGTGGAACTTAAGGAGTAAGAATAAAGCCCATAAAGAGATGGGGCTGGTAATCCGGCATCATATGGTTCAAACTCTAGAGTACCTCCTATTTTATAAATAAGACGACCGATGCCTCTAAAATCAAATTCTCCGACCTCTTGCAATTCGTTTTTAACTTGCATCACAGCATCTTCAATCATACGTAAGGCTTCTACGTAACTTGCATCGTATACTTGCATATACGACTGCACCAATAAGCCATCATTTAGATTAAGAGTGGGATTAAAGCCTACGTTACGATACGGAGGTAGGAAAAGTTGTTCATCTTCCTGCCAACTAGCAGAGACATAATGTGCTACAAAGCCACCTAAATCAGGCACGATTACACAATCGTGGTCTAATAATAAGTTCTCTATATGTCTCGACAATTCTATCATGCTGCAAAGTTACTCGTTTTATCTAAACTCAAAAGCAAAAGCCCATTAATTTTACCAAGATTTTCTAAGTTAAAAATGAAGTAATAAGTCTAACATTTGGCCAATCAACACCTTACCTTATTTTAATATTTTTAGTCAAGACGCAACTTCAATAGATAGAATTTTTGCTCAACAGCTTCTATCGTTTCATTGCGCACAATATTAGAAACGGAGGCCAAGTCTTGGACATCACCATCAGGAGAAATCAATCGTATGCCTTGACTTGTAGTACTATACATTTCTTTTTTTACAGCCACTGTACGTACAAAGTAATCAGCATCTGTAATAGATACTCCTAATCGCTGAACTATTTCTTGCTTATAACTCCACACTCTTTCTTTATCAACTCCTCCTGTACATATTTCAACTTTGAAAAAACGGCGATTAACAAAATTGCTAGCCAATATTGACAAAATAAGATCATCTGAATTCTGCCACACCTTCATTGCACAAAGGATGTCACTATCATCCAATTGTGCATACATATCTAGATGATTAGGGTTATCTTCAAATTCTTCTACTGTAATATTTTGAGTAAGGAAATGAGATAAAGCTGGTGACGCAAATAGTTTCTCTCCATTCGCTGATAGTTCTTTAGCTCTTTGTAAAGCTAGCCGAAGGGTTTCTTCACCTGCGACAGCTGTTTTATGTAGATAAACTTGCCAATACATTAGTCGACGAGCCATCAAATAGTTTTCTACAGTATAAATACCCTTTGCATCAACAGCCAAACAATCATCTTCTACCTGTAACATTTTAATGAGTCGCTCAGCACCAATAGTTCCTTCGCGAACTCCTGTATAAAAACTATCACGGCAAAGGTAATCCAGCCTATCCATATCCAACTGGCTACATATGAGTTGATGCAAAAATAATTTCGGATACTCATTTTTGAATATACTGATAGACAATGCCAGTTCACCTCTCAGATCTCGATTGATACGCTGCATCATCAACAGAGAGACTGCTTCATGAGTTATGTTCGGTAGCAATTCTTTTTCTAATACATGTGAATAAGGAGCATGCCCTAAATCATGCATGAGCAAGGCAGCCTCTGTGGCTTCAATCTCTGAATCAAAGACAAAAACGCCTTTCTCGGCCAATGTACGAAAAGCCTCACCAGCCAGATGGCAAGCTCCTATGGAATGCTGTTTCCTGGTATGAGTAGCACCCGGATAAACAATGCCGGCCATCCCTAATTGTCGAATACGATCGAGGCGTTGAAAATATGGATGCCTGATTATTTCGCACAACAATCCTCTAGGGATTCGCATAAATCCATATATAGGGTCATTTATAATGAGATGATCTGTTGCCACTTATATTATATATTTATTGAGTAGATTTTATATTCAAGCTAGTGAAACAACCATATCCCTTCGGAATATTCCAACTCTTGCATTGAGAAATTCCACCAGCCTAAAAAGGAAGTGCAAAATTACTATAAAATCCTAGCCTACCCAATGATTGGATGATAAAAATTATGCCCAATAAATAAGGAAGCAAAACTATAGATTAACTAGATAATTATCATTTAGAAAAGCAACAAGCTTTATCTTAATCATCATCTAATAAAGTAAGGTGACACAAAAGGTTGGATAGAGAACTACTTGTTCTAAATAATTATTACCTACCTTATTTTAATAACTATTTATTTTTTGCTTTTCAAAAAAACTTATACTGAACCCACCTTAAATCACTGCTATATTAAAATAAAATATGTACTTTTGCCAAATAATTTTAACACGGACACAGATATGCTGACCATTAAACAAATTGTTGAGAACCAAGACGCCGTGGTTCGCGGATTAGAAAAGAAACATTTTAAGGGCGCCCGCGAAGCAATCGAACAAGTAATAGCTGTAGACAATAAGCGTAAAACAGCCCAAGCAGAATTAGACAGTCTGCTCTCTGAAATAAAGACTTTATCAAAAAGCATTGGAGCCTTTATGAAAGAAGGTAATAGAGAAGAGGCTGAAGCTGCTAAGCAAAAAGTTGCAGCCATCAAAGAGCAGACAGCCACGTTGGAGGTTGTCATGAAAGAGGCTGAGGAAGAGCGCAAGCAACTGCTTTATACCATCCCTAATATACCCTACGACCTTGTTCCGGAAGGCTCTTGTGCTGAAGACAATGTCATAGTAAAGACCGGCGGAGAAAACACACAGTTGCCGGAGGATCCCCTTCCCCACTGGGAATTGGCAAAGAAGTATAACCTTATAGATTTTGATCTTGGAGTAAAAATCACAGGTGCAGGATTCCCTGTATATGTTGGTGCCGGCGCCCGTTTACAAAGAGCGCTCATCAATTTCTTCCTCGACGAAGCCCGTGCTGCAGGTTATGTAGAAATTATGCCCCCCACAGTGGTTAATGCAGCCTCTGGTTACGGTACCGGACAGTTGCCAGACAAAGAAGGACAGATGTATCATTGCACCGAGGACGATCTCTACCTTATCCCCACAGCTGAAGTGCCTGTTACAAACATATATCGCGATGTTATACTCAACGAGAACGAGTTGCCTATTAAGAACTGTGCTTACACACAATGTTTCCGCCGCGAAGCCGGAAGCTATGGTAAGGACGTGCGTGGCTTGAACCGTCTCCATGAGTTCTCTAAAATAGAGATTGTGCGTATTGACACTCCTGAGCATTCTGCACAATCACACGAAGAAATGCTGACCCACGTTGAAGGTCTGCTTCAGAAACTCGAACTCCCTTATCGTATTCTACGTCTCTGCGGCGGCGATATGAGTTTCACCGCAGCCCTTTGCTATGACTTTGAAGTTTATAGTGAAGCACAAGGACGCTGGCTTGAAGTTAGCTCTGTTTCAAACTTCGACAGCTATCAGGCCAATCGTTTGCAGTGTCGTTACCGTAATGCTGATAAGAAAATCCAATTGTGCCACACGCTCAATGGTTCAGCATTGGCTTTGCCGCGTATCGTAGCTGCATTGCTGGAAAACTTCCAAACTCCCGAAGGTATCCGCATCCCCAAAGCACTTCAGCCTTATATGGGTTGCGACATGATTAAGTAAAGAAATTTCTAGGCTCTGAATTTTCTCAAATCATTATTGAGATATAGCCAGCCAGGACTTTCTTTGGTTAAAATAAGAATCGAGGTTCACAGATTTTGTGAGCCTCGATTCTTATATGAATATCACTCTGTTTTTCTTAGACCTTTACTAAGAAAACTTAGTAGTTACCTAGTTTTTCCTAGTAGTTACCGAAATTCACATAGCTTTTACCTAAGAAATGCCTCAAATTGATATTTGAAAATCAGATAGTTATAAGAGAACAAATTTCTCTACATTGAACGGGGTTATGATATAGCGTTTCCCTATCACAAGCAACAAAACCATATTAGGGCTGTTAGCGGAATCTAAACACCCTGATACCCAACGAAGAAGAATTCTTGCGAAGATAGTCATAAAGCGGAGTAGCATCTTCTATCACTTTCTTTTTCAGAGAAGAAGCATGCAGCATGTGCAACTTACCATCTTTTCCCCAAACTGCAAAACCCAGGTGCGAATAATCTAACCCCTTTTTGGCTGTCACAATAGCTATAATATCTCCATCCTTTATAAATCCCAGTTCCGACTTGCTCAAATTCAGATGGCGGGTAGCAATATAGTTTCCATCCTTCTTATTATACTTTTTCTCCAAAGCCTTTATTTGGGCCACACGAGCCGGTTTGTTCTTTAGAAACTTATATTTATCCGGATACAAACTCATATAATAATTGTTTACCACGAGCGGCATAATGGTATATACCGAGTCGTAAACTTCTATTATTTCATTCTTAGAGAGATTATCTTGCATCCACCATGTAAAATAATGTAAACGAGAGCAATATCCATCCATTTTTCCATTCCAATAGCGCAATTGTTCCAAGGCTTTACAGAAGTCAGAGAAAGTGGTCCTACCAGTTTTACACACTCGATTCAAAGCCCCCACAGTTTCTACAATCGTAGTACAATCAAGTTCCCGAAGATTAACCACCAACTGCTCGGGGTCTGCCTTTTCTAAAGTATGAGCCACATAAGGACGCCCTAAGAAAAAGCGAGCATAATGTAACACAACATTCTCAGTGTCTACTTTATCTTTCAATAGTTTCTCCACAAGCACTGAGTCCTGCGGTTGATAGATTACCTTGGACAAATCATATTGCTGTCCCCATAAAGCAAGTTGCAGGAACAGAAAAACCAATAAGCACCACGTTCTATGTTTCATATTATACCATAAAATCTGCTTGTAAAATTACTTCTTTATCAGCATGTAGCCAAAAAAACTATTCTTTTACATCCATAACAAAATTTATTACTATTTTTGCATACAAGTATTCTAACTATTTTTTAGTACACACATGAAAAAGACTATTCTTGTTACAGGTGGAACGGGCTTTATCGGCTCTCACACCACAGTTGAGTTACAAGCAGCCGGCTACGATGTTGTTATTATCGACAACTTGAGCAACTCCAAAGCCGATGTAGTAGATGGCATTGAAAAGATTTCTGGCATTCGCCCGGCTTTTGAAGAGGTAGACTGCTGTGATCTCCCCAAACTCGAAGCCGTATTCCAAAAATATCCCGGCATCGAAGGTATCATCCACTTTGCCGCCAGCAAGGCCGTAGGCGAAAGCGTAGAGAAGCCTCTGATGTATTATGAAAACAACATCGTGAGCCTCATCAACTTACTGAAACTGATGCCTAAGTACAACGTTAAGGGTATCATTTTCTCCAGCAGCTGTACCGTATATGGTCAGCCCGACCCCGAGAACCTTCCTGTAACAGAAAATGCTCCTTTGAAGCAAGCAGAAAGCCCTTATGGCAACACCAAGGCTATCAACGAAGAAATCGTACAGGACTTCGTGAAGAGCGGTGCTCCCATCTCTGCCATTCTGCTTCGCTACTTCAACCCCATCGGCGCTCACCCCTCTGCCATCATCGGCGAAATGCCCAATGGAGTTCCTGCTAACCTCATTCCCTACCTCACTCAAACAGCCATCGGCATCCGCGAATGCCTCTCAGTCTTTGGTGACGACTACCCGACGCCCGATGGCTCCTGTATCCGCGACTACATCGACGTGACCGACCTGGCCAAGGCCCATGTGAAGGCGATCGACCGCATGGTGGGCGACAAGAACAAGGCGAACTACGAGGTCTTCAATGTGGGCACGGGACGCGGAGTTTCGGTGTTGGAGTTGGTCAAGGGCTTCGAGCGGGTAAACAACCTGAAGTTGAACTATAAGATCGCACCGCGCCGCACGGGCGACATCATTGCGATCTGGGCC
>CALCHR010000007.1 GCA_937901185.1 uncultured Bacteroidales bacterium | reverse complement strand
AGAGCACAACCTTGCCAAGGTTGGGGTCGCGAGTTCGAGTCTCGTTTTCCGCTCAATAATTTTCTATGACAATTACATACTTTCATAAAGCATGTGATTGGAATAGAATTTTTTTTATTATATAACATACCCAACAATCTATAAAGCAATGAATTTATACGTTCGGTATTTTGACTCCGACATTGTTGCACTTAGCGTAGAAGAAGTTATCGATTTTCTTTCCGCCATTCCGGAAATAAATGTAACCCCTGAACTTATTGAAGATATAAGAAGTTACGCAACAGGGAATATGCCCTACCCTAAGCGCTATAAAGTACGCCCCCGAGTTTATTTTATACTTATAAAAACAACCGCTCAAACCTTAGAAGAATTCAAAGCAGGCGGTCACAATGCAAGTACTGCAAACGAAGGAGGAGAACTGTCTGCTGTTTCAAAAAAAGAAATAAAGACAGGAAAACTTTTAGAAGATTGTTTTGGATGGTATAAAGGAACCATCTCTTTCAAACGAGTGGTTCAAATTCCCGGTACAGGAAAATTTCAATACCAAGACACACGATTCTCAGCTCTGGTAAAAGCAACAAATGGCCAAAACTGCTACGACAGAATCATTGACCATCTTAAGAACAGACAAGACGTAGACCTAAGAAGCCAGTTCCCATCTGCCAGAGGAGCAAACTTCCAATTCGAATACATCGGCGAAACTCTTGTGCCAAAAGAAAACAAAGAAGCTACTTTAGAAGAATAAGTTCAAAATCTCGAAGTAAGAATTTGTTTATCCAAAATATAATTGTAATTTTGCACTCGGTTTGGTTCCGTAGCTCAGCTGGATAGAGCAACGCCCTTCTAAGGCGTGGGTCTTGGGTTCGAATCCCAACGGAATCACAGAAAAAAGGAACTCAAAGGTTCCTTTTTTTCTTATATAATACCCAACAGCCGAAATAATATCTCCTTTTAGCAGATACAAAAAAGCCCCCGATAAGGACGAGGGCAACCTGATGTTTTCACAACGGAACAAAATCCTTATTGTGAATTGCTTCAGATTAGTGTTGCAAAGAAAAACATTTTTTAATTAACTGCCAAATTTTTTGTTGCATTAATTGTTTCTATATAATTTTGGAGATGATAAATCTTAAAGAATAATTTCTATGAAAAAAATATTAGGCTTAGACTTAGGTACAACAAGCATTGGTTGGGCTTTAGTTCATGAAGCAGAAAACGAATCAGAAAAATCTTCCATTATCAAATTAGGGGTAAGAGTTAACCCACTTACTACAGATGAGTCTCAGAATTTTGGAAAAGGTAAAGAGATAGATACGAATGCAAAGAGACGCATGAAGCGAAGTATGCGTCGTAACTTACAGCGCTATAAACAACGCCGTAACACATTGCGGACCATTCTTATTAAGCATGGATTCATCACAGAAAATACTTTATTATCTGAACAAGGCTCTCACAGTACATACGAAACTTACCATCTGCGTGCAAAAGCTGTTACAGAAGAAATATCCTTGGAGGAATTTGCTCGTGTCTTGTTTATGATAAACAAAAAACGAGGTTACAAAAGTAGCCGTAAGGGCAAAGGTACAGAAGACGGAAAAATGATTGATGGTATGGAGGTGGCGAAGCGCTTGTACAATGAAGACCTCACACCAGGAGAATTGTGTCTACAAATACTTCATCAAGGTAAAAACACTCTACCTGAGTTTTATCGCTCTGATTTACAAAGCGAGCTAGACCGCATTTGGAATATTCAAGCGCAATACTACCCTCTTATTCTAACCACAATAGCAAAGGAAGAAATCAAGGGAAAGAATAGTAAACAGACTTGGGCCATTCTTAGCAAACATTTTGTTTGGACCGAAGAAAAAAATGTATGGAATGAGCAATTAGCCCAAAATATTACTGAAGAAACTACGCATCATCTTGTGGGTCTGAAACGAACGACAAAAGGGCCGGACTTAAAAAAAGAAAACTACGAATGGCGCGTAAAGGCTTTATCAGAGAAAATTGGCCTTGAAGAATTGGCAGTTGTTTTGCAAAACATCAATGGAGAAATTAACCAATCGAGTGGATATCTTGGTGCAATTAGTGACCGTAGTAAGAACTTATATTTCAACCAACTTACTGTAGGGCAGTATCTGTTAAACCGACTGGAAGAGAATCGACATAATAGTCTGAAGAACTTGGTTTTCTATCGACAGGATTATCTTGACGAGTTTGAAACCATCTGGGAAAGCCAGGCCCGTTTCCATTCGGAACTTACACCAACTCTTAAACAAGAAATCCGTGATGTCGTTATTTTCTATCAGCGTCGTCTCAAGAGCCAGAAATCGTTGATTAGCATTTGTGAGTTTGAGCGTAAATACAAAGTTGTCACATCCAATAATAAGAGCAGAACCATTGTGGTAGGTAGCCGCGTCATCCCCCACTCCTCTCCCCTCTTCCAAGAATTTAAGATTTGGCAAACTCTAAACAATATAGAAATCAGACTGGCAAATCATTCTTCTCATAAATCTCAAAATAAAAATACTATTTTTGAGCAGGAGCATATAGACGACGTAAATCTTATTTTAGAATCAAAGGGTAAACGAAGATTAACCCTTGAAGAAAAAGAGATATTGGCTTGTGAGTTGTCCATCAAGAAAGAATTGACTAAAACCCAAATCCTAAAATTGCTATTCAACGATAGTAAAAATCTGGATTTGAATTTTGAAAAGGTTAGTGGTAATGTTACTGGTCAAGCTCTATATGAAGCATTCAGTTCCATGATGGAACTTTCCGGTCACATGCCTATAGATTTCAAACAGAGCGCCCCATCCATTTTGCAACAGACCAAAGAAGTTTTTGAAACGCAGGGATGGAACACCGAAGTGCTGAACACCTCTGTTGATCTTACAATCCCCCTTCATGAGCAAACTGCCTATCGGTTATGGCATTTGCTCTACTCTTTTGAGGGCGACAACTCTGCAACCGGAGAGCAAAAATTGGTCGAAAAAGTAGCCGAGCTCTGTTTATGTGATAAAGAATACGCAACGCCTTTAGTAGCCACTACCTTTAGCGGAGACTATGGCCGTCTAAGCGCCAAAGCTATCAAGAAGATTCTGCTATCTATGAAAGAAGGCAATCGCTATGATATAGCTTGCAAACAAGCTGGCTACTGCCATTCTGCAGCCTCTTTGACAAAAGAAGAAATTGAAGCCAAGGAACTGAAAGATTATTTAGAACTACTGCCTAAAAACTCTCTGCGCAATCCGGTGGTAGAAAAGATTCTCAACCAAATGGTCAATGTGGTCAATGAAGTGATATGCACTTACGGTCGGCCCGATGAAATAAGAGTGGAGCTTGCTCGTGAATTGAAGAAAAGTAGACCTGAGCGTGAACAAATGAGCAGAGCAATTAATACTGCCACCAAAGAACAAGAGGAGATTAAGAAAATTCTGATGGAAGAATTCCATATAGCCCACCCCTCACGTACTGACGTTATTCGCTATCGCCTCTATGAAGAACTAAAAGATAATGGCTACAAGACGCTATACTCAAATACATATATCCCGCGTGAAAAACTTTTTTCCAAAGAGTTTGACATTGAACACATCATTCCCAAAGCCCGACTGTTTAACGACTCTTATTCCAATAAGACATTAGAAGTGCGTAGTGTAAATATAGATAAGGGTAATAAAACCGCTTACGATTTTGTAGAAGAAAGATATGGAGCAGATGGTATAAAGCGGTACGTAGAAGTCTGCGAATCTCTTTTCGCCAAACAAAAGTCCAAGCTGAAGAATCTCAAAATGCGAGAAAAAGACATTCCAGATGATTTTGTTGAACGCGATCTTCGAAACACCCAATATATAGCTAAACGTGCCCTCTCTATGTTGAGCCAAATAAGTCGCCGCGTAACAGCCACCTGTGGTTCTATCACAGACCAACTTCGCAACGATTGGCAATTAGTTGACATCATGAAAGAAATTAACTGGGAAAAGTACGCAGCATTAGGACAAGTAGAATACCACGAAGACCACGATGGCCGAAAGATTGGCAGAATTTCCAATTGGACCAAGCGCAACGACCATCGTCACCATGCTATGGACGCGCTGACTGTAGCATTCACAAAATATGCTTTTGTACAATACTACAACCATCGGAACGCGGCAAACAAAGAAGGCTCAGAAATCTATGCCATCCGTAATGCTTATTTCCACGAAGGTAAGGCCGTATCTCCCATGGCCTTGGGCGAATTCAGGGCTGAAGCCAAGCGCCACTTAGAAAACATTTTGGTTTCCATCAAGTCAAAGAACAAAGTGGTTGATAAGATAAAGACGCCACGCGGAGAGTTGCACAAGGAAACTTTCTATGGAAGCCGGAAAGAATACGCCACGAAAGAAGAAAAGGTAAATGCTGCTTTCGACACAGCGAAAATCATGACCGTATGCAAACAGATGTATCGCGAAGCCCTTTTGTGGCGCTTGCAGCAGTTTGACAACGACCCCAAGAAAGCCTTTACCGGAAAGAATGCCTTAGATAAAAATCCCATTTGGCTCAACGATACCCACACAAAGGCTGTCCCCATAAAAGTAAAGACGGTACAACTGGACACCACTTACACCATTAGAAAATCCATTTCTCCCGACCTGAGTATTAATAAAGTTGTAGACTTTGGCATTCGCCGCTTATTGGAAAAAAGGTTACAAGAATTTAATAGAGTAGCCGGAAAAGCCTTTGTCAATTTGGAGGAAAATCCCATCTGGTTGAACAAAGAAAAAGGTATCTGTATAAAATCCGTCACCATTTCTGAAAGAATTAGTAACGCCTTGGCACTTCATGATAAACGGGACAAGGATGGGCAACTGATACTCGACAGCAACGGCCAACACCTTCCTGTTGATTTTGTCAATACCGGCAATAACCACCACGTAGCCATCTACCAAAAGCCTGTGCTTGACAAGCAAGGCCAACCCACATACGACGAGCAAGGAAACCCCATTATGGAGCTGGAAGAACGCATTGTTTCTTTCTATGAGGCAGTAGCCCGTGTTAACCATAACCCAAGACTGCCAGTTGTCGACAAAACTTATCGGCAGAGCGAGGGGTGGAAGTTTCTCTACACCATGAAGCAAAACGAGTATTTTGTATTTCCCAATGAGTCAACAGGATTCGACCCTAAAGAAATAGATTTAACAGACCCGGAAAATTATCCGTTGATTAGTCCGAATCTGTTTAGGGTACAGAGTTTGTCATCTAAGGATTATTTCTTTAAGCATCATTTGGAAACCAATGCAGAAAAAGATAATGCACTACGAAATATAACCTGGAAGAGAATTCAATCATTTGCCATTATGGATAAGATTGTCAAAGTACGTATCAACCATATTGGACAAATTGTTGCTATAGGAGAATATTAAAAACTCACACTTATGGGATATGAGCTGTTGCACTAGTGCAATGGCTCATATCTTTTTCATATCATATAATATAATATATAATGTGTAACCCCTAAACTATAAAGCTATGATTAAACGCACTCTCTATTTTGGAAATCCGGCGTATCTTTCGCTACGCAATGCACAGTTGGTAATCAAAATGCCAGAGGTAGAAAAAAGCGATAAGCTATCTGATTTGCTAAAGCAAGAATCAGTGCGCACCATTCCCATTGAGGACATCGGCGTCATTGTGCTTGACAATAAACAAATCACCCTAACGCAAGGCCTCATTGAAGCCTTGATGGACAATAACTGTGCCCTCATTGGCTGTAACGCACGCAGCATGCCCACCTCCCTCACCCTTCCTTTAGCGGGAAACACGCTTCAACAAGAGAGATTTACCCAGCAAATAGAAGCCTCTCTCCCACTTCGCAAACAACTTTGGCAGCAAACCATCCATGCTAAAATTACAAACCAAGCCTACCTTCTAGAAAAATATACCGCTACAGAAACACGCTGTATGTTGGCTTGGGCAGCGGACGTACGCAGTGGAGACCCCGACAATCTTGAAGGGCGAGCTGCAGCCTACTATTGGAAAAACATATTCTACCCCTATGTTCCGTTTTTTACCCGTGGACGTGAAGGCGAACCGCCCAATCCTCTTCTCAACTATGGATATGCCATTCTCCGTGCCATCATAGCCAGAGCACTAATATCCAGCGGACTTCTTCCCACATTAGGAATACACCATCACAACCGTTATAATGCTTACTGCTTGGCCGACGACATTATGGAACCCTATCGCCCATTCGTAGACCAGTTGGTATTAAGCATTGTAAAAAGCAACACAGACTATCAAGAGCTAAACAGAGAACTAAAAGCCCAATTACTCTCTATCCCCACCTTGGATGTTTCTATTGACGGCAAACGAAGCCCCTTAATGATTGCTGCAACTACTACAACAGCCTCATTAGCAAAATGTTTCAGCGGAGAACTGCGAAAAATAGTCTATCCGGAATTTTCAGAGAAAACATAAATAGAACTTAGATGGAACGTATCAGCGAATATAGAATTATGTGGGTACTCGTATTCTTCGATTTACCTACGGAAACCAAGCGGGAGCGGAAAGCCGCCACCGATTTCCGTAAAAATATTATGCGTGATGGGTTCACCATGTTCCAATTTTCTATATACATACGCCATTGCGCCAGTGCAGAAAATGCAGAAGTACATGTAAAACGGGTAAAGTCCTTTATTCCGGAATATGGAAAAGTAGGCATTCTGACCATTACGGACAAGCAATTTGCCAACCTAAAACTCTTCCACGGAAAAAAGATTGCTCCCCCTAACAGTCCGGGGCAACAATTAGAACTCTTTTAGCAACCCCCAAACACACATTTTTAACCGATTTATAATCTGCTCATTTACAAAGAAATAAAATCACATAAAAACCACCCTTTTTTCGGTAACTACTAGGAAAATTTCGGTAACTACTAAGAAAAATTTGGTAACTACT
>CALCHR010000006.1 GCA_937901185.1 uncultured Bacteroidales bacterium | reverse complement strand
TCGGGGCCTGCGGTCTTCACGATGCGTCCCTTGTAGAGCACGTGCACCACGTCGGGCTTGAGGTAGTCGAGCAGGCGCTGGTAGTGGGTGATGACGATGGTCGATGTCTCGGGCGTCTTCAGCTTGTTCACGCCCTCGGCCACGATGCGCAGGGCGTCGATGTCGAGGCCCGAGTCGGTCTCGTCGAGGATGCTCAGGCGAGGTTCGAGCATAGCCATCTGGAATATCTCGTTGCGTTTCTTTTCACCGCCACTGAACCCCTCGTTCACCGAGCGGTTGGCGAGCTTGCTGTCAAGCTCCACGAAGGCACGCTTCTCGCGCATCAGTTTGAGAAACTCGTTGGCAGCCAAGGGAGCGAGGCCCTTGTATTTGCGCTGTTCGTTGATGGCGGCACGCATGAAGTTGACCATGCTCACACCGGGTATCTCCACGGGGTACTGGAACGAGAGGAACAGGCCTTCGTGGCTACGGTCCTCGGGAGCCAGTTCGAGGAGGTTCTTGCCGTTGAATGTCACTTCTCCCTCGGTCACTTCGTAGGCGGGATGTCCCACGAGCACATTGCTCAGCGTGCTCTTGCCTGAGCCGTTAGGCCCCATGATGGCGTGCACCTCACCGGGGCGCACCTCGAGGTCAATACCTTTCAATATCTCTTTGCCATTGATGCTGGCATGCAGGTTGCTTACTTTTAGCATTTTGTCTTTTATTTTTTTCGGAGTGCTCGGAGAACTCGGAGTGCTCGGAGAACTCAGACTTTCAATTTTCAACTTTCAATTTTCAATTTGCTTCATCCCACACTTCCCTCGAGCGATACGGAGAGCAGTTTCTGCGCCTCTACGGCAAACTCCATGGGGAGCTTGTTGATGACCTCTTTGGCATAGCCGTTGACAATGAGCCCGATGGCGTCCTCGGTTTTGATACCTCGCTGGTTGCAGTAGAAGAGCTGGTCTTCGCTGATTTTCGATGTGGTGGCTTCATGCTCCACTACGGCCGTCTCGTTTTTGATGTCCATATAGGGGAAGGTGTGTGCTCCGCAGTGGCTTCCTAAGAGGAGCGAGTCGCATTGGCTGTAGTTGCGTGCGCCGTCGGCACGCTCGCCCACCTTGACGAGTCCGCGGTAGGAGTTTTCGCTCCTCCCTGCCGAGATACCCTTACTGATGATGGTGCTCTTGGTGTTGCGTCCGAGGTGTATCATCTTGGTACCGGTGTCGGCCTGCTGGTAGTTGTTGGTCAC
>CALCHR010000005.1 GCA_937901185.1 uncultured Bacteroidales bacterium | reverse complement strand
TACTAGGAAAAATTTGTAGTTTACTAAGTTTTCCTAGAAAGCTACTAAGAAAAACCCGGTGCGCAGCTCTGTAATTTCATATACCTCCCCTTTTAGGGAGAGGAGGGAGGAGCCCGTCTTTTTCAGCCCCTGGCTTCGGCCGTGGTGCGCTCCGCTTTTTCTTCTCCCGCGGAGCAAACCCCGAGGCCTATATGCCAAAAAAATACACTTATCGCGTTAAAAATCAGAATTTTCTTTATTGCTATGTAATTTTATGTTAAATTTGCAAGATTATTCCCGGTGGAATCAAATAATATATTTTACATAATGAGAAAAACTGCTATTCTTCTGTTCCTTGCATCGCTCCTGTTCGGAGGCGTGTCGGCTCAGACGCTGACCAAGGAAAAGGCACAATCTGTTGCCGAGAATTTTTTCAAGAAAGGGCAGCGCTCGCATCTTGGTGCACGCTCCGTGCGCAGCAATGCAGCCCCGTCCTTAAAGTGTAGTTGGGACAGCCGCGACATCGTGGCCGCCTCCAACGAAGCCCCCACGTTCTACGCCTTCGAGGAGACGTTGGGCCAGGGCTTTGTCATCGTGGCCGGCGACGGCGAGAACGCCCGCATCCTGGGCTACTCGTTCGACAGCAACCTGCCCAAGGCGAGCGAGATGCCCGACGGACTGGCCGACATGCTGGCTGCCACCGACGCCCAAGTGAAGGCCGTGCGCAGCGGAGCCGCCTCGGTTTCCGTAAAGGCTGCCACCCCCGTAGGAAATGTGGTGGTCAACCTCAACACAGCCCCTTGGGGACAGCGTGCTCCGTTCAACAATCTCTGCTTCACCTCAACCGGAGCGTCGGCAGCTACAGGATGTGTGCCCACAGCCTATTCTATCCTGATGTTCCACCACAAATGGCCCGTATGTGCTGAAAACCGCACTGTTTACCACCCCGGTACCGGTGAAGCTCACCAGATAGGCTACGAGTACGATTGGGACAACATGATTTCCAACTACTCAGGCACCTACTCTGAAGCACAGGCCGCAGCCGTAGCCACCTTGATGCGCGACTTTGGCTATGCAAACGGTGTGGCATACGGTACCTCTGAAACCGGAGGTAACGAATCGGCCACCACGTTGGTAAATTATTTTAAGTACAAGAGCGAAACGCCCCGCAACACCGGCGCCGCCGAAGCCTATGTAACAGGCCGCGACATTGTGGCTGACGACACAACGTGGAAGCAGTATATCAAGGAAAGCCTTGATGCCGGCTGCCCCATTCCTTATTCTTCCACCACCACGGGTGGCGGTCGCCACGTCTTTATTTGCGACGGATATACCGATGCCGACTACTACCACTTCAACTGGGGCTGGAGCGGCTCCGGCAACGGCTGGTTCACCCTCGACAATATGACCCCCGATGCCAGCAGCAACTACTCGAACAGCCACAAGGCTTACTTCATGCTGAAGCCCAATCGCCCCACGCATGTAGTATCAGTAGAGCCCAGCTCATACTTGATGGGTACGGCCACTATCAACGGCAGCAGCGTAGCCGAAGTGGAAGAAGGACAGAAAGCCACGCTCGTGGCTACGCCCAATAGCACAGACTACGTCTTTGTGAAGTGGACCAAGGGCGAAGAGCTCGTTTCACGCAGCGCCACTACCACCGTGACCATCACAGGTGCTGACACCTACACCGCCCACTTTGGCGAAGCCGCAGCCACAGCCGATGTGGAAATCGCAGTAGCTGCCTCCACCGGCGGTACAGCCACCATCAACGGCACAGACGCCGTGACCATCGCCGTAGGAGAGAAAATCACCCTCGTAGCTACGCCCCAGTCCGGCTACTACTTTGTAAACTGGACCAAAGACGGCGAAGTGGTCAGCACAGAAGCTACCTTTAGCACCACCGCACAAAGCTACTGCACCTATACTGCTAACTTTGAAGCCGTGGCAACGGTAAGAGTGCGTGCCTTAGGTAGCGGGGGATACAGATATGTGGGAGCTACCGGCACCGCCAATTCAATGAATGTGGAGAAAGGTAGCATCGCAGTGGTGCGTACTGAACCTGCCGGCTCAGATACTAAATTTGCTTACTGGACCAAGGGTAAAAACTATACCAATGGCGGTGTTATAGTTAGCAACAAGACTACCTACGAATTTGTAGCTACAGAAGCCACCGATTTATATATTAACTATGTATCTCTCGATACCGACCTGAATGTATCCGTAGCCGCAGTAAGTTCAAACGTTAGCGGCGGCACAGTTACATTGAACGGCTCAACCGGCACGCAGAGCTTGCCTTTGGGAAGCGAAATCACCTTGAGCGCAGAACCCGAAACCGGCTATCGCTTCTTGAACTGGACCAAGAACGTAGCTTCTGCATCGTCTCTTTCTGTGAAGAGCGCAAGCGGCGAAGTGGTCAGCACCGAACCTACATTCACCACCGTGATCAGAGAGGGCGTGACCTACACAGCCAACTTTGAGCGCCTTGCTGTAGACCCCGTTACGCCTCCCGTAGTGACACTCCCCGAGGTGACCGGCGACTTTATAAAAGGCGACGGCGTGTTGCGCTTCTACCGCTTGGCGCTGCCCATCACCCTGAGCAGTTTCCAAAACGACTTTGGCAGCAACGCCACTCAGGTATATGCTTTCTGGCAAGAGGCTGAGACCTTCTTGAATAAAGTATACATCCCCCTCGGCATCTGCTTCGAGGTAGTGGAAGACGCTCGCTTGATTGCTTCCAGCCGCAACGACATAGATAACAATCCTATTAACGCTGCGGCGTATGGTACAGAGTTGACCAACGGCTTGATTGGCGAAGGCTCTTACGACGTAGGTCTGTGGATTTCACTTCCTGCCGATGGAGACAACAGCGGTGTGTCTGCACTGAGCGGCGCTTACAGCAAGGTGGCCAAAGGTAGCGGCTATGCTAAGGCAGATGTGACAGTGGTAGGCCACGAGTTGGGCCACCTCTTCGGCTCTCAGCACGTACACGATGGCGGCGTGGCTACCGAACCAGGCTTTGGTTCCAGCATCATGGGCTACGGCGACCAGTTGCCTTTCTTCTCTGTAGCTTCTCTCAGAGCCATCCGTTCAGAGATGGTTAGCAAGAACCACTCTTTCTATGCCGACGCAGCACGCACCCAGTTGGTGGGTAGCGACGGCGGAAACAACTATGTGTACGGCGTAGTGCCCGGCACCAGCAGCGCTCCTATGATTACAGAAACAGGTATGAAGACCTCTTACCGCATACCTAAGGGAGCTTGCTTCGCTATGCCCATCCCTGCCACAGATGCTAACGGCGACCGCCTCACTTATGCCTTCCAGCAATACGAGGACGGAGCCGTGTTCCACGCATACGCTCCTCAGGAAAGCAACGTGGTAGACTTCCGTCCGTCATATATCCTCTGGGCAGACGATGAAAACTACTTTACAGCAAAAGATGGTACCGACATTCCTTCTATGCCTGCCGGCACCTATAACTTTGCTGCCGTAGTCAACGACTTGCCCGCCGCTTCCAACATGACGTTGGCAGCGATGCAGAGCAATCCTTTCTACTCTAACTACGACGCCTTCCAGACCCAAGTGACCATCGTAGACGGCGAACCCTTTACCGTAAGCCTCAGCGACAACAAGGCTTCTTACGCAGCAGGCGAGAAAGTGACCGTATCGTGGGGCGTAAACTCCAACTACTTTGGTACGCAGAGAGTAAACATCCGCATGTCAGACGACTACGGCAAGACCTTTAAATACACCCTTGCTGAGAATGTAGATGTTTGGGCCCGCAGCTGCCAAGTGACGATGCCCGACCTCAACCTGACCACGGTGCGCGAGCAGTTTGGCAACTACAAGACCAACGTTCGCCCCGGTATCATCCGCGTAGAAGTGGTGGGCGACATCGCCTACTGGCTCTCATTGACCGACCCCGCTTCTTTAGGTGCCAACGGCGGCTTCCTCGTGACCGGCGGTAGCGGCGAAGGTGAAGGCGAAGGCGAGCAGACCGAAGACATCACCACCGAGAAAGCTGACCTCAGCACTCTCCTTGCCGAGATGAAAGCCTACATCGCCACGTTCGCCACAGTAGAGAAATACGTGATGGGTGGCTATACTGACTATCAAGTAACCTTTACTGCCGACCACGGCGCAGTGACTGCCGACATGGTAGCCGAAGCCTACCGCGCAATGGACGCTGCTGAGGCTACACTCGAAACAGCCACCACAAAGGCCGAGCTGAACACCTCTATCGCAGCCCTGCAAACAAAACTTACCGACCTCCAAACCAACAAAGCCCTGCCCGGTGAAGGTGAAGGCGGCGAAGGTGAAGGCGGTGAAGGCGAAGACCTCACAGCCGATAAAGCAGCGCTGCAAGCCTTGATTGCCGATGCTGAAGCCTTGATTGCAAACTGCGGCCAAGTGGTTGACAAGCCTGCCACTGAAGAGAAGATTGATTTGCAAGTGGATGAACCTACCGGTGCTTTCTATCTATTTACCAACGCCGACCACAATGCTTACTGCTCTACTAATAAAAAAGACGGCGGCGGTCTTACTCATTTGGTGGATGGAATAACCAATAGCTCAGAAAACTTCTTCCACTCACAATGGGAAAGTGCTCTTGACGTTAATAAGGTAAGTGAACTCCACTTCCTCCAAGTAGACTTAGGCGCTGGCAATGAGATGGAAGAATTTAAGTTCAACTACGTCACCCGTAACAGTAGCAATGGTAGTCCTTATCCTACCAACATCGTGGTTTACGGTAGTGAAGATGGTGCAAACTTTGATACTGAACTCGCAAATTTGAGCACAGGATTGCCTTCAGGCCAGGGAGGAGCTGCTTATGAGTCTGCTGCGATAAAGTGTGGCAGCCAGTATAAGAGCTTGCGCTTTACTGTAGCCAAATCTGCAGAAGGCGGTGGCGCTCACCCGCTCTTCGACAATGTATATTGCTTCGCTATGTCAGAGTTTGGTCTTACAGCCGTTAATCCCGGAGGCTATGAAGCCACTGTTAATCCCGGTACAGAGGTTACTTCTGAGCTGTTGTTAGCCACTTACGAAGAAGTAATCGAAGCTAGAGCCGCGCTCTTAAGCGCTACCACTGTTGCCGAGTTGACTGCTGCCAAAGAAGCTTTGGATGCACGGTACAACGAACTCTTAGAAGCTTCTAAGAATAGCACAACTCCTCCGGCTGTAGATGATCTTGCTGCTGCGAAAGAAGCGCTGCAAACTTTGATTGAGCAGACAAACAGCCTCTTGGAAACTTCTGCTACGGTAACTACTTCAGAGAAGGAGCAAGCAACTAAACTTGCTTTGCAGACAACCAACGACCAAGCCGATGCTCACCTCTATTGTAATGCTCCGCACTCAGACAAGAATAGCACCGACTATAGTCCTGCCAGCGAAGGCTACTGGTTGCTCGATGGCGATAACACCACCTTCTTGCACACCAACTGGGATAATAACATTAACTCAGCTGATGGCTTAGACCACTACATCCGTGTTTACTCTGCCGAGGCTTTAGATAAGTTTACATTTACTTATACTACTCGTTGGAATGAAAATGGTGAGCCATGGGTAGGAAATCCCACCGTGATAGAAGTGGAAGGTTGCAACACGCCGAATGGAACTTATGAGTCCATCGCTACGCTTTCAGACAAAGGCACCAACCCGCTGCCGACTCAATATTATAAACCTTACGCCCAAGTCTATACTTCCGACTTGCTTACAGCGTCTGCTCCTTATAAATATATACGCTTCCGCGTAACCGCTACTGAGCAGAATAAAACAGCCTATGGCCATAAGTGGTTCTATATCTCAGAATTTGCTTTCTCCAAGGTGGAGACTGTGAAAGTCTATGAGGCTGTTCTTCATGGCTCAAACGGGGTGACCGAAGCTATTGCCATCGACACCTACAAGGCTGTCGAAGAAGCTACGGCTGCTTTGTCTGCCACCACCGCCGACGAGCTGACTGCTGCCAAAGCCGCTTTGCAAGCACAGTACGAAGCTCTCTTGGCTGCTTCAGATTCAAATGTAGACAAGGCCGCTCTCCGCACCATCATCGACCAGACTCAGGCGCTTGTAGATGCTTGCTACGATGTGAAGGGCGACAATAAGGTCTTCAAGTATGGCGGCTCGCTCTACATCACCGAAGCCGATGCAGAAGAAGCTGCTGCAGCTATTGAGACCGCCGAAGCTACTTACAACTCAGGTACGCTCACACAAACACAGTGTGACGCCGAGGTTACCAGAATGCAAGGCGTTTACGACAAGTTGGCCTACGCCGTGAGCCACGCCAATCTCCCTGTTCGTGTAACTACCGATTTGGCGAAGCCCTATATATATACTATAGGTATCAATCGCTCGGCTACTTCTTTGCTTGAGTGGGATGCGAATACAAGTATGGTAGACGTAGCCGGCAAGTACGAGTTTGGTAACGAGGCACAAGCTTGGTGCTTCTTCGATGCTACCGACGGCTGCGTGTACATTGCGCCCTATCAAGAGTTCTCTTCTTCCTCTTACAGAGTATTATCTTCCAACGACCTCAGTGAGGGCGATTCAAAAGTAAAAGATGTTGTGAAGGGCACCGATGGCTTCACGCAGGAATGGACCATTGTCTACAATGCCGACAAGAATATGTACAACATCTACTGCCTCAACGACAAGGGCGATAAGTTCTACTTCAGCAACCACGGCGGCGATGGCAAGAAGATGGGCTTCTACAACAATGTCAACGATGCCGGTTCGCTGTTCCGCTTCAGCGCCCTCGATGCCAAGACGCTTTCTTACTCGGATGCTTACAACAAGCTGTACAACTTTGTGGAAAACAATGTGAAGGTGCATGGCACAGTGGTGGGCGATGACAGCCGCGTAGGTTTCTACACCGAAGCAATGGCCAACGCCTACAACAACGCCTACAATGCAGCCAACAGCGCACTGAAGGACGAGGCCGACGATGCTACTTGCGAGGCTAGCTACGACGCACTCTTTGCAGCCAACTCCGCCCTCCACATCAATATGCCGATGGACGGTAAGGTCTACCGCTTCCGTTCTGCTGCCAATCATGACTACTGCAACGGCGCCTTCGTTTATGCCGACGTGAACGACAACAAGCTGCGCTGGAAGAAGTCTGATGCTACCGCCGAGGCTGCCACCTTGTGGAGCTTCACCGCTGTGGGCACATCCGGCTACACCCTGCAGAACCTCCACACAGGCACCTACATGCAGAACTTCGTAAGTAACAACCCCTCACCGCTGACAGAAAGCAATAGCGCCACCGCCTCTATCGTTTCGCTCTCCGGCAACGGTCAGGTAGGTATCAAGATCAACGGCACCATGATGCATGCTCAGAAAGACTACAACGCTGTGGTTCACTGGAACACCGAAGCAAGTGGCGCTTCAGCCTGGTTGGTTGAAGAGGTCGATTTGTCTGAAGTGCAGTTCCCCGTCTCTATCTCCAAGTATGGCTACGCCGGCTTGTACTTGAACTACCCTGTGAATATCTCCGACGGCGTTGAGGCCTACGTAGTGAAGAAGGCCACCGGCGAAGATGGTGTGGCTGTTCTCGATAAGATTGAGAGCGGCATCATCCCCGCCAACACCGGCGTCATCCTCAAGTCGCAGGAAGCTCACGACGCACAAGAGGCTAAGGAGTATGTATTGACCCACGCCGCCAGCAACGGCGTTGAGCCCGAAGTAAGCTTGCTTGAGGGTGCAAACTACAAGCAGTATGTCAAGGCAGAGGCTGATACCGACTACTATCTCTTCGGAGCCAAGAACAGCGTGGTAGGTCTCTACAAGGCTTACGAAGAATACAACATCGGCGGCACAACCGGCTTCACCGAAATCACCGAGCCTGGCGGTACACTCAACGGCGTTTACCCCATCGCCGGCAACACCTACTACCTCTGCAACAAGCAGACAAGTGGCGAGGACGTAGTCTTCTCCGTAGCCAACGGCGCCATCGCCTTCAACAAGGAGAAGAAGATCGACGATAGCTACAGATGGTTGTGTAGCAAAAACGATGATGGCACCTACGTCTTCAAGAATGTAGCCACCAATCAGTACTTCGCTTGGCGAGGACTAAGCAACAACGCTTACAACTGGAGCCTCTATGACACCGTGCAAGATAACTTCGGCGATGGCCTGCAAACCGGCTGCGTGTCTATGAAGAATGGTAAATATCTCGTAGTGAAGAATGGTATCGATTGGGATGAATCCACTAAGGATGGTTACTATCGCACCCAGTTCTCCAGCAGCTTCTACTTCGAGAAATACGAAGCCAAATCTACAAGCAAGACCAACGACGGCGGTTACTTCCAATGCTCTGCCAACAAGATCTACTTGCCCTACTCAGCTGTAGACAATGCCTCTAAGTTCACCTTCCGCTTCGACGGCGGCACTACCACCGACCTTGAAG
>CALCHR010000004.1 GCA_937901185.1 uncultured Bacteroidales bacterium | reverse complement strand
AGCCACTTATTAGCCTTCTCAGTCACTAATTTGATCAATTCTTCGTTTTCCATGAGTCTAATAATTTAAATGTTAAACCAATAATATGCAAAAATAAGGATTTCAGTTCAAAAAACCTATTATTATGGGAATAAAATTTAGTCGGTCCAAAGTGTTAGGCTTTACTATCTTCTTAAGGAGTTGTTATTATGCAGATTGATCAGACTACAAAAAAGATGCTTGCTACTCGTCATTACTTGGTAAATGAGGTAGAGGATCGTTCCACAAATACGCAGTATTTAAACGCTTATCTGCTTTCCAATTTTGGTATCGTCGTAGATAAGCCAGCATTACTGAACAAGGACCTGGTTGCACAGATCTCTGATTTGTTCAAGCTGAATGTCCCGAAGTCTTTTTATAGCAATCCACAGGATACTAAGTTCTTCACTAGTCATGAGCTGATTTTGGAGCAGCTGGTTTCTTATTTTGCTTATGGCTCTGACCTTGGCCGTATCGAGCTTTTTAAGAAAGACCTGCCTGAGTATGTAGTAGGCGATGAGCTGAAGCTGCGTAATTTCTATATTGTTTCTGAGGCAGAAGCTTTTCAGCTTCTGCAGGAGATGACCGATAATTTCTGTGCTTATACTCGTCCGTTTTCTTTGGATGAGCTGTCCGATTTTGTATACCTGTTTGAGCACGGTTTTTATACAGGAGCTGAAGTAAAGTGTAAGGATAACATTTTTGCACTGTTGGACTTTGATGCCTCTTTTGCTCGATTCCTGGATAAGAAGGATATCGTTAAGCTGTCTGTTAAGATGTTTGGCGATAAGGCTAATTTCAGGGCTATGTCTTCTTACTACAAGAAGACCAGAGCTGCAGACTTTGCAGCACTTGCATCTTATATTCCTGTGGTAAAGAACTGTCCGATGTCTAAGAAGCAGTCTAAGTACTACAATAAAATCGTGCGCGAATGTGGCCTGCATATGCCTAAGATGACAAATGCTCAGTCTCCTGACCGTCGTGCTTTTCGGTTTATTGCAGCTGGCGACGTTGTTGCAGCTGCACGGATTTATGCCGAAAATGGCTCCATGCTTGAGCGTCGTCTGAAGATGCTGCTGTCTCGGGCAAATATGCAAGAAGCCGTTACTATTATGGATATGATTCCTGCAAGTAACCCTGTTGTGCTTTACCAGATGATTTCCACTATGACCGCTGATGATAATGCACCTCGTGTGTTTACCTTCTTTAGCGATAATCGTGTAAAGTCTCACCGTGAAACCGATTACGAGGCTACTTATCGTAAGACCCGTCTGTCTGACACTATGAAGCAGTTCTTGACAGAGGTGCTGCTTGAGAAAATTCAGACTTACTACAGAAATCTGCCTTCTTTTGGTAAGGTTTATGTGGCTGAAAACTTCTATAAGCTTGGCTTGCCTACTAATACATCCGCTAGCGGTAAGGGTCTTGATGTACTGCCTATTGGTTCTCGCATTCCTTGTACCGGCAGTGCAATTAGAACCTTCGTACACTGGAAGAATGCCTTTGACATTGACTCTTCTTTGATTGTAGTTGATGCTGATGGTAACCTGTCTACTGAAGGCTGGTTCTCTTATGGTGCTAAGCGCTATGGCAATGATATCCTGTTCTCCGGCGACATTACTGGTGCAAATGGTGCTGAATACTTTGATATTCAGCTGGATAGCCTTGCAGCGAAGGGCTATAAATATGTTGTACAGACCTTCCATGGTTATAGTAGCAAGCTTGACCGTGGTGAAATTTACGCAGGCTATCAGAATAAGACTAATCTGAACACTCGTGCTTGGGATCCCAAGAACATTGAGACTCAGTTCAGAGTTGTCGGTGATTCTCGTGGTTGTGTTGCTTTTGCAATCGACATCCAGAAGCGTGAGATGATTATTCTGAATCAGATTCTCGAGAGTGACGACCGTGTGGTACGTCCTGACGGGTTTAAGACCATCGAGAAGTATCTGCAGCCTGGTTACTTGCTGGTAAATTTGGGTATGATTGCAGCTTGCCGCGGTGAGCTCGTAACTGACCCGAATGAAGCAGACGTGGTATTTGACGATACCTTTGTACCCGCTATTGAAAACGAAGACGGTGAGGTAAATACTCCTGTTGAAGTTGTTCGCAGCTGGGATATGGAAAAGCTTGTAGCATTCGTCAATAATTAACCAAGTTAATTGTATAATAACTTGTAGAGACTATGCTTATTTCTTAAGCTTTGGGTGCCGGGTGTCGTAGGTTCGAGTCCTACCTTCGCAGCCATTATCTGCGAAGTAGCTCAGCTGGCAGAGCACCGTTATTAGCTAGTCCATCAAGTAACATTAGATATTGAGCAGCGGCAAATAAGCCGCTCAGGTAAATAAGCCGCTGCTCATTTTGCTTGAAAAATTATTTTTAAAATGTTAAAATTTTAAAAATGATACTGTATAATAAAATACAGAGCCAATGCTTACTTCGCTTAACAGCATTCATATTTTAAATGAACTTAGCTTGGCCAAAATTAAATATGCCCCAGTGGTGGAATAGGCAGACACAAGGGACTTAAAATCCCTCGGGGTAAAACCCGTACCGGTTCGAGTCCGGTCTGGGGCACCATAGACAAATCGGATAGACGATTGGCATCTTGGACAGACAGAGGGTATTATGAAAATGACCGACGAAGAAGTAATTAATGATTGATTAGAATTATACTAAAGGTCATTTAATAATATAACAGCTAAATAGTGAGTAAAGATCCTTGTTGATTATGTTCTCATGTACAGACCTGATTCAATAGAGCCTGTACAACTCTGAATCAGGGAGAGCCGGTATTAGGAATGTTGGTGTAGGTGGAAAGCATGCGGGCCATTGAGCGGCCTGAGGGGTTTGGTTCGAGTCCTTACACGTCCGAGCAAAAAGAAAATACTGTATAAAATATGAAGCAAGAAAACGTGTGTTAAATTTGATTAATAGCTACGTCGGCAGGGGATATGACGGAAGGTAAGCAGTGCGCAGGCGAATCCTTCACACACGCCCAACGGTGTAAGTCCGTTGGTTTAGCTTATCAATTTAATAATTTAATAATTTAATAAAAATTATTCGCTAAATTTAATACGAGTATGTTGTATATTATATTTGTACATATTGCGGGGTCATCCAGCGGTTAGGAAGCCGGGCTCATAACCCGGAAGTCAGTGGTTCGAATCCCCTCCCCGCAACCAAAATTATCGTCCCATCGTCTAACCGGTCTAGGACGACAGCCCTTCAAGCTGTAAATCCGGGTTCGAGTCCCGGTGGGATGACCAAGCCTAGACTGGGCTGATGAAGAATATACTACATAGTATAAGGCGCATCATATGAATACAGCACTATCGACACCGGATAGAAGGTATTGAGGGTGTGGGAGAGCGTGACTTCCTTTTAAAACGTCGGAGGAGACCTAAACAGCTTCGTTAAAGCAATGGTCGCGAACATTGTCTGAAATCATAAATGTGTGTGACAAGCACAGGTCCGAATGACTTAACGGACTATAAACCGGAAACGGGCAATCCAACCTTAATTGGGAAACCGAGAAGTCTTACATGGTTCCATCTTCTAGTTGGCCAGGAAGTGAGCCTCTCAAGCTCAAAACGTGGGTTCGAATCCCGCTGGAATCACCAATTGCCGAAAGGCAATCCGGCTTGACGGATAAATGCCCGTAAGGGTATAAAAGGGGAAACTGACAAAGCCCCACCAAGAAATTGGCAAATCAAGCAAAACGCGCCGGGACCAATAGGAACTGAAAAGGAACCTATGCTTGTGTTCCCCACGAGCTAACTCAAATTTGATGATGTGAAAAGTTTATTCAGGGCCTACTGGCTGAAGATAAATGTTGCCGCAAGCGACTGGCATCAACGCAAAGGGATAATTTGAGG
>CALCHR010000003.1 GCA_937901185.1 uncultured Bacteroidales bacterium | reverse complement strand
GTGGCAGATGACGTCTATCACATCCTGCGAGAAATTCTGCAACTCGCGGGCTGTTCCCAGGTCGCCGGCGTTCCATGCGTCGATAATTCCGCTGAGGCAGCGACCGTTATAGTTGGTCGTACCGCCTATGCCGCCTTGCGCTCCGCCCATGGCGAGACAGGGAAGAATGGTTTCGTCCTGTCCGTGCAGCATGTCAAATTTGCCATCCTTGTATCGGCGGCAGCGGTTGTACTCATAGAGGCTCTCGAAGGGATATTTGATACCGGCAAAGTTGGGGATGCGACCGTCCACAGCCTTGAGGAAGTCGAGCATAGAGAGGAAGGCATTGTTGAAAGCCGGGATGTGATAGTAGTAGAAAGGCAGTTCGGGCGCACCGGCAGCTATTTCTTCGCAGTACTTCACCAGCTCTTCGATGCGGCCTATCTTTGGGAACGGTGTAGCCATGGCGCCAATGCCCCAGGCTCCGATTTTTTGCGCATGCTCAGCCAGGCGACGGCTGCTCTTCACGCAGGTGCTGCCCACGTGTACTATCACCTTGAAGCCCGCAGGCACTGCGGCCACCCAAGCCTCTGCCAACTTCATGCGCTCATCTTCTGTCAGCATGTAGCCTTCACCGGAAGAGCCGTTGATAAAGACTCCCTTCATACCATTGCGTGCCAGCAAAGCTGCATAAGCCGGGATGGGTTCGTAGTTCACACTGCCGTCCGCATAGAATGGCGTAAACGGGGCATCAATAAGGCCGATAATCTTCTCCATAGTATTGTATGCTTTAATATATTATAAAATTCTGCCCGTAAAATTACAGTTTTTTTCAAAATCCACCACGCCCGCCCGCCATTTTCTATTTTTTTATTTTACCTTTGCGAGTGACCCTATCGGCTTAAATTGTATTAACCTATAAACTTTATATCTATGATCACAGAAACAGACAGAGCCCTTCTTCAGAAGAAAGGCATCTCCGAGGAGAAACTGGGAGAGCAATTGGCTTGCTTCGCCAACGGCTTTCCTTTCCTAAAACTCAGCGCAGCTGCCAGTGTAAAAAAAGGCATTGTGGCCCCCACCCCCGAAGAAGAATCCAAATATTTGACAGCTTGGGAGGCATACACCGCTGCTGAAGGCCATCGCGTAGTGAAGTTCGTACCGGCCTCAGGTGCTGCCAGCCGCATGTTCAAAGACATGTTCGGATTTCTCGAAGCCGACTATGATGCTCCGACAAACGACTTTGAAAAACAGTTCTTTGCACGCCTCGGCGATGCTGCTTTCCGTGCCGACCTGAACCTGGCTTGCCAAAAGCTCTATGGAAAGAACATCGACGCCCTGCTTGCTGAAGGCCGCTACAAAGCTGTGGTAGCAGCCATGCTTGGTAAGGAAGGACTCAACTATGGCAGTCTGCCCAAAGGTCTCCTTATGTTCCACAACTATGAAGGCGGCGCACGCACTCCGCTTGAAGAACATTTGGTAGAAGGTGCTCTCTATGCCAAAGACAAGGACGGAAATGTAAACGTACACTTCACCGTATCGCCCGAGCACCGCAGCCTCTTCGAAGCCCTCGTTGCCGAGAAGGCCGCTGCCTATGCCGAGCAGTTTGGCGCCAAGTTTGAGGTGACTTTCTCCGAGCAGAAAGCAAGCACCGACACCGTGGCCGCCAATGCCGACAACACTCCGTTCAGACAGAAAGACGGCTCGCTGCTCTTCCGCCCCGGCGGACACGGCGCGCTGATTGAGAACCTCAACGACATCAATGCCGACGTGGTGTTTGTCAAGAACATCGACAACGTGGTGCCCGACCGCCTAAAAGACGACACCGTGCGCTACAAGAAACTGCTGGCCGGCATCTTGGTAGAGCTTCAGAAACAGGCTTTTGCTTATCTGGAAAAACTTGACAGCAACAGCTACACCTCTGCCGACCTCAAGGAGATGCTCCATTTCCTGGAAAACAGCCTCTGCTGCGAATCTGAAGAAGCAGCCGGCATGGCCGACGCCGAACTGGCCCGCTATCTGCATAGCAAACTGAACCGCCCGATGCGCGTCTGCGGTATGGTGCAGAATGTAGGCGAGCCCGGCGGCGGTCCGTTCCTCGCTTACAACCCCGACGGCACCGTCTCGCTGCAAATCCTCGAGAGCTCCCAGATAGACATGGCCGACGCCGAGAAGAAAGCCATGTTTGAGCAAGGCACTCACTTTAACCCCGTAGACCTCGTATGTGCTTTGAAGGACTACAAAGGCGCCCGCTTCTGCCTACCCCAATATGTAGACAAGGCCACCGGCTTTATCTCTCACAAGAGCAAGGACGGCCGCGAACTGAAAGCGCTCGAGCTGCCCGGTCTGTGGAACGGCGCCATGAGTAATTGGAACACGGTGTTCGTAGAAGTGCCCCTCTCCACCTTCAACCCCGTGAAGACGGTCAACGACCTCTACCGCGAGCAACACCAATAACCCGCACCTCATAAAGGACAGACGGAGACTTTCTCCCTCTGTCCTTTCTTTTTTCTCTCCCACAAGTGCACCAAGCACACAACTGCTTAATAGCTGGTAGTCAATCTCTTATTTTTCTGCAAAGGCTCAACAGCCACCCATGGTTTTAGAAGAACAGATGGGCTGTTTATCCTCTTGGCGGAACAACTGAGGGGAGTATAAAAACCTACGTCAGAAACAGCCTTTGTAATCATTTGAAAATCAAGGGTCATTTTCGGGCATTTCTTAGGTAAAAGCTAGGTGAATTTCG
>CALCHR010000002.1 GCA_937901185.1 uncultured Bacteroidales bacterium | reverse complement strand
T
Source organism: uncultured Bacteroidales bacterium (assembly GCA_937901185.1). Classification (GTDB taxonomy): domain Bacteria; phylum Bacteroidota; class Bacteroidia; order Bacteroidales; family Bacteroidaceae; genus Alloprevotella. The sequence goes on along the minus strand of CALCHR010000002.1, from coordinate 4,417 downwards.
ACCTTCAGGTGTAGAGCCAGATGATGTGGTGCAGGAGGCCATGATAGCGCTTTGGGAACTGACAGAGCAAGGTTACCCGATAAAAGATTCCGAGGCGATGGCCATAAGACTGACAAAGAATATCTGTGTGAATTACTATAGGAAGGCACATCTGAAGGAGCAGGCACTAACACACGACAACTTTCTTGGCGGTATCGAAGCTACCATACTGACTGACAGCGAAGATCTGAAGCGTATACAGAAGAGCGTCTATAGCTCGCTCACCACTACCCAGCGGGAATATCTGCACCTGAGAAACGACGAAGGCCTCTCGCTTGACGAGATAGCCATACGCACAGGCAAACCCAAAACAAGCATCAAGTCTACCCTGTCGAAAGCAAGAAAACAGATGTTGGAACAAATAAAAGGCCATTTATGATAGATATAAAAGATAAAGATGTGCGTATGGTGCTTGTAGCCAAGTACCTCGAGGCAGAAACGACGGTGGCCGAGGAAACGCTGCTCGCTGCCTATTACGCTGCGAATGAACCTGAGGAGGAGGAACGCGCCATCGCCCTCATGATACAGATGGAGCATGCCAACGAAACGCTGCTCTCCGAGAAAAGCGCCGAGGAGTTTGACCATATTGTGAGCCAAACAAAGCCCAAGCAGCCCAAGCCTTACTTCCGGCGTTTGGTCTGGGCAGTCGGTGCAGCAGCAGCCATCGTTCTGCCGCTGGTGTTCAACGTAGCCCTACCGCGCGAGGCAGCGCCAAGCGAGTCCATTACGACCGTAGAGATTGCCGGATATGTGCAGCAACTGATAAACGTGGAGGATGTGGAAACCATAACAGCATCGCCCGTTAAAGACTGCGTACTGGTGACAGCCACGCTTACCGATGGCTCGACCAAGATGTTCATTATGAACAAGGACTCTGAGGAAGGAAGTACTTCAATGTTAGCAATAAACTAAAACAGAAAAATTATGAGAACAATCCTACTGACGGCACTCTGTGCTGTAGTCATCGGTACCCACGCCAAAGTGGCCAACGACACGATAGACAAGTACATCATCGACAAGCAACCGATAGCCCATTTCAACGGCTCGCAGCTTGAAGGCAAATGCATCTCGAAGTATATGATTGCCTATAAGAAAGGCAAAGGGGTGGTGGAGAGACACCACGTAATATATACGGATGATGTGATAGAGAAAGCGATAAGGGAAATAGGGAACGTAAAAGGTTCTATAGCATCTATATCAAAAAAACCGCTTATCCTGGTAGACGGCACAGAAACCTCCTCAGCAAATTTTGCAAAGATAGAACCCGAAGAAATCTCGCACATTGAGGTTATCAAAGATACCGATTTGGCAGCCAAGCAATGGGGCAGCAAGGGGCAGGGCGGAGTAATCATTGTGACCACCAAAGCATCATCGGGGAGTCAAGGTTCGGGAGATGCACTCATCATCGTAGATGGCAAAGAGATTACTGCTACCCGATTTGCCAAGATGAAAGCCGAAGACATAGACAACGTGACTGTGTTCAAATCGGGTTCAGAGGCAGCCAAGTCATACGGCAATAAAGGCCGCAACGGAGTGATTCTGGTAACTACGAAAGCAGGGAAAAAGAACAAATAGGCCGGGACACTAATGTAAATTTACATAAACCATCATCTCTTACCGACACCCAACACCGGGTGTCGGTATTTGTTTGTCAATACCATAGCACATGGCAAGCAATTATTGACACCCCAGCTAAATTTCCATCATCTTATAAATGTGTAAAAAATCGCCTGTGTAACCTCTTGATTTTCAAACCCCATTTTGGGCCGTTTCTTCGGCCTTTACTAAGAAAAACTAGGCCTTTACTAGTTTCACCTAGGTCTTTACTAGTTTTTCCTAGAAAGCTACTAAGAAATACTCCTATTTTACCCCTTGTCGTTTTATGCTTCGGAGAAAAAAATGTAGTCGTTTGTCTCCACCTTTAGGGCGTACCAAAAAATCTTCTTGGTTAAATTTAAGGCTCTTCTTCCTCAATCATCATAATAATACTTTTGTCTATGATACAATAATTATACCATGGATAGATTTTGTACATCTTTTCAGTTCCAGGTGGTACAAAAATATCAATAGGTTGAGTACAATTACAAAAAATAGAACCTTCAGTTTCTGGAGGTGTGGTAGGTCGCATTGTGATACTCTTTAAGGCTGTGCAATCAGCGAATGCACCTATTTTAATTGTAGTTACAGAACTAGGGATTTCTATATCAGTTAAAGCAGAGCAACCATTAAAGGCTAATTCCTTAATCATGGTTACAGAATTAGGAATCTTGATATTAGTTAAGGATGAGCATCCGAAAAAACACAGCTCATTGATAGTAGTCACAGAACTAGGAATCTCTATATCTATTAGGGCAGAGCAACCTCCAAAAGCAGATTCTTTAATCATGCTTACAGAATTAGGTATTTTAACATTAACCAAATTTTCGCAACCATCAAATGCGTATTCTCCGATTGTTGTAACTGAACCGGGAATAGTGATACTTCTTAAAGATAGGCAATCCTTAAATGCATATCCTTTTATAATTGTTACAGAATTAGGGATGTCTATATTTATCAAGGATGAGCAATGAGAAAATAGACTAGTTTCGATAGATGTGATAGATTTGGATAATGTTATATTTTCTAATAGTCTACAATCCTCAAAGGCCGAATTCCCAATTTGGGTTACAGAATTAGGTATTTCAATGTCTCTTAAAGCAGAACAGCACCTGAAAGCATATCTACCGATGTAGTATACAGATGATGGTATTTTTATACTGGTCAACGCATGGCAATTTATAAAAGCTCCGTCCTCAATGGCTATTACTGTATATCTTTTTCTATCAATAGAAATTTTCTCTGGAATAATAATATCACCAACATACATTTTGGATTCATCTTCGTAGCTTGATTCGTCCATAAGGTCGTGGATGACCATTGCCGTTCTATCTTTTATGTTTATTCTGTAGTAGATACTATCTATTAGAACTTCCTTTTCTTGTGCCATCATTGTGACAACGTAGATTAGTAATAGAGATGATAGTAGAACTCTTTTCATAGGTCACGGTTGTTGGAATGGTTTAAGTCTGTTGCTTATGACGAATGGTTAGATGCTTTAGCTTTCTTAGCTATGCTCATCGTGATTTACAAAATGCAAATTCTTTCTTTGTATGCTAGGATTGTTATTTCTTAGCTTCTTGATTTTCGGAGTAAATATAGAGTTTCTTTTTTATATACCAAAAAAAATCTTCTTGGGTTAAATAAAGTTACACCCTTGGTGTGTAAGCAGAAAAGGCTTATCTTTGCAAAAACTAAAAGTATTTTTGTTATGAAGAAAACCATCACCCTGTTTGTAGCAGCCTTGGCTTTTGTGGCCACAGGTTGTGCCAAGAAAGCAGCGCCTGCAGAAGTAGCTGTAGAGCCTGCGAAGACCGAAACGGTGGCTGCGGCCGAAGCCGTACCCTCTGTTGTGAAGACCATCGACGCCTCTTTGAGTGGCGAGCAGATTCTTCCTGCCATCACCAAGAACTATGAAGGCAAAGTGGTGCTCATCGACTTTTGGGCTACATGGTGTCCGCCCTGCCGCGCCGCTATGAAAACCGTAGACGAAATCAAACCCGGCCTCCAAGAGAAAGGCGTTGTGTTTGTGTATATCACCGGCGAAACCTCTCCGCTCGATAAGTGGAACGAGATGATTCCCAATATCTCCGGCGACCACTATCGCTTGACCAACAAGCAGTGGGGCGAGCTCTGCCGCTTGCTCAACGTGCCCGGCATCCCTGCTTACCTCATGCTCAACAAGGACGGCAGCGAGGCCTTCAGCAACCTCTCGCAAGGTGGCTATCCCGGCAACGATGTTATCTTGAACAACGCAGAAGTGGCACTCACCAAATAAGTCCACCTCCACACCCCATAAGAACGCGGCTTGCTCTACAGAGCAAGCCGCGTTCTTTATTTCTCGCCGATAGCCTTCGCCATGCACAAAGAAAATTCCGAGACAACCGGCCTGGGCTTGTTGTCTCGGAATTTAAGCGGAGAGAACAGGATTCGAACCTGCGAACCGGTTTTGCCGGTTACACGCTTTCCAGGCGTGCCTCTTCAACCACTCGAGCACCTCTCCAAAGAGTAGATAAGCATCTTCTGCGGAAGACGGATGCAAAGGTAGTATTTATTTTTTAATAAAGGCCGCTCGCCTGCCACTTTTTTTGTCCTCTCGCCGTGCGTCGAGGCAAAAGGAGATGGGGCAGCGGAGAGAGCAGGAGTGGACGGTTTTTGCGGCGGTGGTTGGGAAGAATCTGTCAGAGGCTATTTTCTCCCTTTCTAAATACCTGAAAATCAATAGTGATTTTCGGACGTTTCTTAGGTAAAAGCTAGGTGAATTTCGGTAACTACTAGGAAA
>CALCHR010000001.1 GCA_937901185.1 uncultured Bacteroidales bacterium | reverse complement strand
AAAGAGAAATTGTTCGTTTCCCCGTAACTATATCGAATATATTAAAGAACAAATTGAGCAGTTTGATGCCATCCTTGTGTCGTCTCACGCGAAGGTTATGGACGCACTTAAAGCGGAGGGGATGCAGTACGTCATTGTAGCTCCGAGGAGAGAGCTGAAAAACGAGTATCTGATCAGATATCTCCAAAGAGGCAGTGAAATCGACTTTATTGAGTTACTGAACGAGAAGTGGGATGAATTTTTGACAGACATCGAGAACGATGGTGCGCCTGTGATTTGGTTGGAAAAGGGTTATGTGTTAGCTGACGTTTTGGGAGCTGGCCTTTTGGGAGGATGGTAAAATGATGGAATCTGGGAAAATGGTAAACGAAACATGGGATGAAAGATGCCTTGTTGCGCTTCTTAATAGAATACAAGACAAGGGAGAAAAGACCTATCACGAACCGCATTCAATCACGGTTGAAACGATAAGAAATAGAGATATTGCACAATATTTGATTAAAAATGGCGTTTACGTTTCTCGTTTGTATGGCATTCCGATCTTGCGGGAATGGGTTCACAAGAAGGATTGTTATGGAAATGGATACAGCGAATGTTCGTGTTGTGGCAAAGTAGTTGACGGATATGTAAATTTTCCGCACTGCCCCCACTGCGGAGAACGGATTCGGGGTTGAAACCGACATAAATGACGGCAAAAAAGAGGGAGCATAGTGCTCCCTCTTTGTCATGCGATTTTCTCAATAGCCAGCTTCCATTTGATTTCCCCGATCACTTCTTTTCTGATTTCGGTGATCAGCATTTTTTTGATTTCACCGTCTTCGTCAATGGCATTCAACGCCCACATGATATCTCCGAGTGATGCGCCTTTGGAGATGTTCAGCTCCTCCATGATGATTGCCAGAATTGTTGCGGCTTTAGATTTAGCCATGATGCTTACTCCTTTCCGTGTCTGCTCTGATTAAATCCTTTATGTAGGTTTGCTTCTTTTCCTGCTGCTGGATGCGCTCCCACAGGTCTGTTTCTGCAGGAGAGAAGTCGATTGTGATTCGCTTGACCTTCTTCTTGTAGGCCTTGATCGCTCTGCGCTGGGCTTCGGTCGCCATTTGGTGTCCTCCTTGCGGTGCTTTCTGAGCATAATATATCACGCGTGATATACAAAAACAATTGACAGAATAACCAAAGACATACCACGGGATATATGCACAATTGACAAATGTGATATTTTGCACAAGTTGGTGCGCGAAAGTTTGTGCAATCATACGAAAATGCTTTGTCAAGTCCTTTGCAGGGCATATGGGCGGTGAGACAATAAGCTCAAAATGAGCTTACGGAGAGGAGGGGCGACGTGGCAAAAGATGACAAGCAGCCTGCAAACAGGGACAAAGCAGGGAGATTCGTAAAGGGTCAGAGCGGCAATCCCAACGGCAGACCCAAGAAACCGGCTGAGCTGGAGCTGTATGCGAAGGATGCCCCTCAGAAGCTGCGGGCTATCGCAGACGATCCCGCTACACCGGTGAAGATCAGAGCGGACATTGAGAAGTTCTTCTTTGAGGCGGTATATGGCAAGGCACCCCAGGCCATCGACCTGGACGGAAAGGTGGAGAACACCGGGAGCCAGACCATCAAATTTGAGGGAGTGCTGGACGAATGGAGCCGCTGATCTTCAAACATCTGCGGGAAGAGGTGCCCAACCCCAAGCAGCAGGAGTTCTTTAAGGCGACTGCAAAGCATGTGGGATACGGCGGGGCTCGCGGTGGCGGCAAGAGCTGGAGCGGCAGACGTAAGGGCGTGATGCTCTGTATGCGGTATGACGGATTGAAGGTCATTCTGCTGCGACGGACGATGCCTGAGCTTCGCAATAACCACATTATCCCGCTGATGAGTGAGCTGTACGGCTACGCCAAGTACAACAGCGATCAGAGAGCTTTCCTTTTCCCCAATGGCAGCCGCCTGATGATGGGCTACTGCGACAACGAGGGAGACCTGCTGCAGTATCAGGGACAGGAGTTCGACTGCATCATCTTTGAGGAGGCCACACAGTTCCCGGAGGAGTGGATTCTCTTCATCTGCACCTCTTTACGTACGACAAGGACGGACTTCGTGCCCAGGGTGTACTACACCATGAACCCCGGCGGAGTGGGACACGAGTACATCAAGCGGATCTTCATTGACCGCAACTACAAAGAGGGCGAGAACCCCGATGACTACGTGTTCATCCAGGCGACGGTACACGACAACAGGGTGTCGATGGACGCCAACCCCGACTACATCAAGATGCTGGAGGCACTGCCGGAGCACAAGCGCAGAGCTCACCTGTATGGCGAGTGGGATGTATACGAGGGTCAGGTCTTCGAGGAGTTCAGAAACAACCCCAACGATGACCGCAAGTGGACACACGTCATCGAGCCCTTTGACCCGCCCAAGACATGGCCGGTCTACCGCAGTTTTGATTTTGGCTATAGCAAACCTTTTTCCTGCGCCTGGTGGACACAAGATTATGATGGACGGCTGTACCGCATATTGGAGCTGTACGGCTGCGTGAAGAACGAGCCCGACACCGGTGTGAAGTGGAGCCCCGATGAGATCTTCAAGGAGATTGCGAGGATCGAGAGCGAGCACAGGTGGCTGAAGGACAAGCGCATCAACGGTGTGGCTGACCCGGCGATCTGGGACAAGAGCCACGGCGTTTCCATTGCTGAGGTGGCGGAGAAGTACCGCGTGTACTTTGACCCGGGTGACCACAAGCGCATCCCGGGATGGATGCAGGTACATTACCGGCTGCAGTTCGATGAGGAAGGGCTGCCGATGATGTACATCTTCTCAAACTGCAAGGCGTTTATCAGAACGATTCCTCTGCTGACCTATGACGAGCACAAGCCGGAGGACATCGACACCAAGCAGGAGGATCACGTGGCGGACGAGGCGCGGTACCTCTGCATGATGAACCCCATCAAGCCGGTGGAGGTGCAGCAGAAGAAGGCCAAGGTCTATAGCCCGCTGGACGACGACGAGACCGTGACAGACCGGTATGCGTTCTATCGGAAGTATTAAGCCGTGCGCGGCGGCTAAACCGCGCCTATATGCTACTGTAGCTCAATTGGTAGAGCGGCTGCCTTGTAAGCAGCGGGTTGGGGGTTCGAGTCCCTCCAGTTGCTCCAGCGCAGACTCATCCACTGCGCATCTGCTGAATGTAGGAGTAACATCCTGACAGCCGGGAAAGACCGGCATCCCTAAAGAGTACAGAGCGAAAGCTCTTGATAGTAAGGAGGGCGAGAGATGCCTGGAATTGACCCCAATACCCCCAACGCCAAGGGCAAGACCATCATGGACTATCTGCCCCTGGCGGCCCAGAAGCTGATGGGCAGGGGGCAGGAGACGGAAACACCTGTGCAGAGCAGCATGGAGGCTGTGCCCTTCAATGAGGGCGCGGCAGCAATTGGCAAGAAGGAGCTGGCTGATGCCGTACAGGTGCTGAAGAAGTACAAGGACGCCATCAAGGACGAGGCGGAGAAGGTCCGCCAGGCCGGCGGCCTGTTCATTGTGGGTACCGAGCGCCATGAAT